>JAGHTP010000060.1 GCA_018065265.1 Candidatus Cryptobacteroides aphodequi
CTGCGTTCGCCGTAGGGCTTGTTCTCACCATAGCTCTTGCGCTCGCCATAAGGCCTGCCTTCGCTGTGGCTGCTGTGCTCTCCGTAGGGTTTGTGTTCTGAATAGGTTCTGTGCTGCCCTGCAGCGTGATGCTCTCCACCTTCGGGACGGGGTCCGCGATGGTATCCTGAAGTGCTGTAAGCAGGACCCGATGTGTGATGGGCGCCCTCGGCGCCTGCCGTTTTCCTGGGTCTAAGTTTTCGGCCGGTTTTAGAAAATTCTTCCATTTTTGTTTTGATGACATCACGTCATCGTCTTGTAATTATTTTAATCTGAAATAGTAAGTTATTGTTCCTTCCTGGAAAGGCTCGTCGGGATTATACTCGTTTGCCTTGCTGAACTTGACTTTGTAGGCCGAATTGAGGGCCTCCTGTATTAGTTTTGAGTCACTGACTGTCGTTCCGTCGGAAACGGTAGCCAGTTTGACTATTCCTTCGTATGTGACGCGGACCTTGACTACCACCTTTCCGCTTTCCTGTTTGTCATAGGCGGGCTTGGGTATGTATCCGAGCACGTCGCGACCCTGGAGATGGGCATTGGGTGAACCGTCCGCCGAAGCGTTGCGGCTGTTGCCGTCGGGCGCGCCGGCCTTGAAGGTGGCGCTGCTGTCTGTTGCCACGTGGGGCGTCGTAGCGCTCGAAAGCTTCTTTCCCATTCCGGGGAAGCTGGCTCGGGCGTCGAGCTGCGGCTCTTCGGGCTCGGGTGCGGGAGTCTCCACATCGCCGAAATCGTCGGGCAGGCTTTCCTGCGTCTCGTTTTTGGCAACGGCGGCCGTAACGGGCGATTCGCTCTTCTGAACCACTTCCACGGGCTTGGTCTTGTCGACCGTCTCGGCTACCGGCTGGCGGCCGTAGCGTACGGGTTCGGCTTCCATTTCCACGAAATCCAGCACGAACTGATCATCCTCGGTGGGCGGCCACAGATAGCTCATACCGTTCATCGATACGGCGGCCACAGCCACTCCGTGTGCGAGAATGGTGAACACGATACCCATCGCGTTCGAACGTTTGCGTGATCTTTCCCTTCGCTGGAGATATTCCTTCATCCTATTCCGGACTTGTGGCAAGAATTACCTTGTAGTGGTTGCGCTTGGCGATATTCATAACGTTCACCACCTGCTCGATGGGAACGCTCTTGTCGCTGAAAATCGAGAATGTGGGGTCTTCGCGGCTCTGAAGCAGCGATATGAGTTCGTCCTCCACCATCTCGAGAGGGAGCTGTTCCTCCGATCCGTTGACGTGGAAGGTGTAGAGCTCGTCGCCCCAGTCCTTGATGGACACGGACACCGTTGCGTTCTCGCTCACCTGACCTGTGCTCTTGGGCAGCAGGAGCTTCAGGGCGTTGGGGTTGACCAGCGTCGAAGTGATGAGGAAGAATATCAGCAACAGGAACACGATGTCGGTCATACTCGACATCGAAATGTCCGCATTTGCCTTTGTTATTCGCTTGAGTGCCATATTATTCTTCTGCTGCTACGGGTTCGTTGAGCAGGTCCATGAATTCGATGGTGCTGCTCTCCATCTTGAACACCACGTCGGACACCTTGCTCGAAAGGAAGTTGTAGCCGAAGTATGCGAGGATACCTACGATAAGACCTCCCACGGTGGTGATCATTGCGGTGTAGATACCGCTCGAAAGAAGGGTGATGTCGATGTTGTTGCCGGCGTTGGCCATATTGAAGAAGGCCTCCACCATACCGGTTACGGTGCCGAGGAATCCGATCATCGGGGCGCCTCCGGAAATCATTGCGAGGTAGGGAAGACCTTTCTCGAGCCTTGCGACCTCGACGTTGCCGACGTTCTCGACAGCGGTCTGGATGTCACCGAGAGGCCTGCCGATGCGCTCGACGCCCGTCTCGATCATTCTTGCTACCGGAGTGTCGAACTTGGTGCAGAGGGTCTGCGCGCTCTTGATCTTGCCATCGTGGATGTAATCCTTGATGTCATTCATGAAGTTGGGGTCGATCTTGCCGGCCTGGCGGATGAGCCACCACTTCTTGCCGAAGATGTAGAGTGCGATGATTGAAAGGAGGAGGAGGACTGCCATCAGCCAGCCGCCCTTGACGGCCATTTCGACAAGAGAGATCGAAACCTCTTCCTGTACGGGAGCCTGAAGAATGATACTAAGCATATTTCAGATATTTTTTGTTTTCTGTCAAATCGCGCAAATATAATGAAAAACGCGCGCAATTACAATATTCCGAGCAGCAGAGCGGCAAAGCCAGCGGCGGCGGCCACAACGCAGTTGATGAGTTTGGCGCGCAGGAACGCACCCTTGCTCTCGGCGAGCAGCGGCAGGGCGGCGTGACCGTCCTGGCTGATGCACGAGGCGAGCAGCACCGGCAGCGGTACGAGGCCGGCGGCGTAGAGGGTGACGAAAATAAGATGCGGCCCCGATTCGGGGATGATTCCCACCAGCGTGGCCAGGATGATCATAAGGGCGGTATTGCCGCCGATGAGGCTTTCGAGGTCGAGCCAGCGCATTCCGGCCGATATGAGCAGCAGCATTCCCGCCGTCCAGCAGAATATGCGCGGCAGATGTTTCACGATTATGTGGTGCCAGAGATGCTCCTCGACAAAATGGTCCGAAGCGAAGACTATCACGGCCAGCATCCCTATGCAAAGCACTCCGAACAGGATGTACATCCACTCTTCGGAAAGCAGATTGAAGCCTCCGGCCTCCTGCAGCTCGGCCGCTTCTTCCTCACCGAGCCAGCCAAAGACGAGCGCGGCTCCGAAGATGGCGGTGAAAAGCAGCAGGACGATCCGTTTCCAGCCCGGGTGACGGTTTTCGTGGCTGTGTTCAGCCTCGTGGGGATGTATCTCCAGATGTCCTTCGCAGGGTGCGGAAGTGGTTTTCGAAGAACCGCGTATGCCAAGCGCATCTACCGCAAGTCCTGCGCCTATGGCTATGACAAACAGCACGCCGAAGATGACAGCCGCCTTGTCCGGCATCATTGCCAGCATCACGAATGCCTCGTCGCCCGAAGATGCGATCATCATCGCAATCAGGGCTCCGAAACTCAGCAGTCCGTGCGTGTAGAGCGAAACCGCGGCGAAGCCTCCAACGCAGCCCGGAATCGAGCCGAGCAGGGCCGAAAACGCCACCTGGCCAAACCGCGAAGCCCTCATGCGGCGGAAGAACTTTCCTTCGGAGCTTACGTTGAAGCACTCGATCATCATCATCATCACGATGACAAGACCGGTGACCAGAATCGAATTGCGCAGAACGTCGAATATCATAATTAATGGAGCCGCCAGGGAGCGGGCCGCGCAAAGATAGCCAAAAAAATTACTATCTTTGTGAGATATCAAACCGAACTGCATGACAAAACACTATCTTGCCGTTGATCTTGGCGCCACCAGCGGGCGCGTGATCCTCGCCTCCGTCACCGACGGAACAATCTCGCAGGAAACCCTGCACCGTTTCCCCACACCGCTTGTACAGGAGGGAGAAAAATATTACTGGGACATACATAATCTTTTCGACAACATAGTCGAAGGCCTGGGAGTTGCCGGAAAACGCGGCCTGGCGATAGAAAGCATAGGTATCGACACCTGGGGCGTCGACTTCGCGCCCGTTGCCGCTGACGGAAGCGTCGGAATGCCCCGCTCGTACCGCGACCCCTACACCACAGGCGTCCCCGAAAAATTCTTCGGGACGATACCCCGCGCCGAACTCTACGACCGCACGGGCATACAGATAATGAACTTCAATTCCGTATTCCAGATCTACGCCCAGAATCTCGAGGGCGATGTCATCAGGAATGCGGAAACCCTTCTCTTTATGCCGGACGCCCTGAGCTACATGCTCACCGGCAACAAGGTTTGCGAATACACCATCCTTTCGACCAGTGCGCTGATGGATCCCCGCACCAAGACTCTTGATGCGAAGATTCTCTCCGTCTGCGGCGCTCGCGAGGACCAGTTCGCCCCGATAGTGTATCCCGGCCACGTGGTTGGTACGCTCAAGGACGAGATAGCAGACAAGACAGGCCTCGGCGCAGTGAAGGTCGTTGCCGTTGCCGGCCACGACACAGGTTCCGCGGTGGCCGCCGTTCCCGCCAAGGACAGCCATTTCGCATATCTCAGCTCGGGCACCTGGTCGCTGATGGGCATCGAGACGAAGGAGCCCGTCATCAATGAAAAGATGGCCTCTCTCAACTACACCAACGAAGGTGGCGTAGGCGGTACGACCCGTCTTCTCAAGAATATTACAGGTATGTGGCTCGTGGAGCAGTGCATCAAGGCCTGGAAGGCCGAAGGCAAGACCATCCCCGGATGGGGCGAAATTGCCGAGCGCACGATGGCTCTTCCCGCATCGGAGCACCTGATCGACCCTGATGAGCCGGCCTTCGCTTCGCCGACCGACATGCCCAGGGCCATTGCCGCCAATCTGGCGGAGCGCGGTTTCGAAGCCCCCACGGACGAGATGGCTATGATACGCCTCATCTACGACAGCCTCGCCGCCAAATATGCCCAGACGCTGGACAAACTCAAGGAGATAGCCTCCTTCCCCATCGATACTCTCCATATTATAGGTGGCGGTTCGCAGAACAGCTGCGTCTGCCAGCTTACGGCCGATGCCTGCGGCATTACCGTGGTTGCCGGTCCGGGCGAGGGAACAGCCCTCGGAAACGTTATGATTCAGGCCGGAATCTCAAGGCCCGAACTCCTCAAATCAGTAGAAACCAAAACATATAAACCAATAAAATGAGCGAAACAGTCAAGAAAGCTTACGAAATAGCTCGTGAGCGTTATGCCGCACTCGGCATCGATACCGAAAAGGTTCTCGAACAGATGCAGAACTTCCACCTCAGCATGCATTGCTGGCAGGCTGACGATGTAGCCGGCTTCGAAAGCGCAGGCGATCTTTCGGGTGGTATCCAGGCTACCGGAAACTATCCCGGCAAGGCCCGCAACATCGACGAACTCCGCGCCGACATCCTCAAGGCGAAGAGCCTTGTACCCGGTACGCACCGTCTCAACCTGCACGAGATTTACGGTGAGTTCGGCGGCAAGAAGGTCGACCGCAACGAAGTGGGAGTAGAGCACTTCCAGGGTTGGATCGACTGGTCGAAGGAGTACAACACCCCGCTCGACTTCAACAGCACATCATTCTCGCATCCCAAGAGCGGTGACCTCTCGCTCTCCAATCCCGATCCCGCAATCCGCGAATTCTGGATCGAGCACACCAAGCGCTGCCGCGACATCGCCGACGCTATGGGCAAGGCACAGGGCGATCCCTGTATAATGAATGTATGGGTTCACGACGGATGCAAGGACCAGAGTGTCAATCATTATATGTACCGCCAGTACCTTAAGGAAAGCCTCGATGAGATCTTCAAGAAGAAAAAGAAGCATATGAAGGACTGCATCGAGGGCAAGGTGTTCGGAATCGGCCTTGAGAGCTTCACCGTAGGCTCGCACGACTTCTATACCGCCTACGCTGCTGCCAACGGAAAGATCCCTACAATCGACACCGGCCACTATCATCCTACCGAGTCGCCTGCCGACAAGGTTAGCGCTCTTCTGAACTTCGTTCCCGAACTCATGCTCCACGTGAGCCGTCCCGTACGCTGGGATTCCGACCACGTTACCATCAAGGACGATCCTACACAGGACCTCTTCTTCGAAATCGTCCGCGCCGGAGCTCTTGACAGGGTTCACTATGGCCTCGACTATTTCGACGGAGCAATCAACCGCACCGGTGCCTACGTGATCGGAAGCCGCGCCGCTCAGAAGTGTATGCTCTGCGCCCTGCTCGAACCCGTCGAACTCATCCGCAAGGCTGAACTCGAGGGCGAGACCTATAAGGTGCTTACATATCTCGAAGAGGCAAAGGCAATGCCCTGGGGTGCCGTTTATGATGAGTTCTGCGAGCGCAACAACGTGCCCGTAGGCCTCGAGTATATGGCCGAGATCGACAAGTATGCCGCTGAAGTTACATCCAAACGATAACGGGAAAGTATGAACGTGACACTGGCCATAATCATCGGTCTGCTTATCATAGCCGTAGGCGCATTCTGCCAGTCGAGCAGTTATGTGCCCATCAACAAGATCAAATCCTGGAGCTGGGAGAGCTACTGGCTCGTGCAGGGCGTTTTCGCCTGGCTCGTGTTCCCTCTTCTGGGCGCGCTGCTTGCAGTGCCTCAGGGAGAGAGCCTCTTTGCCCTGTTCACCGCGCATCCGAAGGAGAGCCTCCTGACGATGCTCTTCGGCGCGCTCTGGGGAGTGGGTGGCCTGACATTCGGCCTTTCAATGCGCTATCTGGGCGTGGCACTTGGCCAGAGCATCGCTCTCGGTTTGTGCTCGGGCCTTGGCGCCATCCTCGGCCCCGTATTCACCGGTCACACATCTGACCTTACCACCGCCATCTGGGTTGGTGTTGCCGTAACGCTTGTCGGCATAGCCATCATCGGTATAGCCGGAGGTATGAAGACTTCCGCTCTGCCCGAAGAAGAGAAGAAGAAGGCCGTCAAGGACTTCAACTTCAGCAAGGGCCTGGCTGTGGCTGTGCTTTCCGGCGTGATGAGCGCCTGCTTCTCGATAGGCCTGAGCTTCGGCTCGGCCCTGAGTTGGGACAGCACCCAGCCCATCTTTGCCTCGCTCCCCGCGACTTTGCTTGTGACCATAGGCGGCTTCATCACCAATGCCGCATATTGCCTTACGCAAAATGCGAAGAACAAGACCTTCGGCGACTATCGCCAAGTCTCGCTCTGGGGCAACAACATCATCTTCTGTGCGCTCGCCGGTCTGCTGTGGTACAGCCAGTTCTTCGGCCTCAGCCTCGGCAAGGGCTTCCTGAACGGACGCTCGGCCGTGCTTGTGACCTTCAGCTGGTGCATACTGATGTCGCTCAATGTCGTATTCTCGAATGTCTGGGGCATAGTGCTCAAAGAGTGGAAGGGCGTCAGCCGCAAGACTGTGGTGGTCCTTCTCGCCGGCCTCGCCGTGCTCATCTTCAGCACCTTCCTTCCCCAGATTATCTGATAAGGGATGAACTCGAAACGCTTGTTTACAATAGGATTGTCGGCACTTCTGCTCTGCGGTTGTGCCGACAGCCTTTCTCTGCCTGTGGCAGATGACGCCTCGCAGTGGGATGCGTCCTGGATCGGCGCGCCCTGGGAGGGAGATGAATACATCGAAGCAGAGGCGGCCGAGGCGCCGGTTCTCAAGAAGACCTTCCGTCTCGCCTCGAAGCCTTCGAAGGCCGTGGTCAAAGTGACCGGCCTGGGCTTTTTCGAACTCTACATCAACGGCCGAAGGGTGGGGGAGGATGTCCTTTCCCCGACGGAAACCCTCTACGACAAACGCGTCGGGCTCGAGAATGAGGGCGTTCCTATGCCCAGCGACTCGTTCAAGTACTACCGCGTCAACTATCTTACCTACGACGTGACGCGTCATCTGCGTAAAGGTGAGAATACCGTTGAGGCTGTGCTTGGAAACGGATTCTATGCAATCAGCAGCCCGAGGTGGGTGGCCGTGCCATACGGCACTCCGCGCTTCATCTGCAGGCTCGACGCCGCCCTTCGTGACGGCTCGCTGCAGAGCGTCGTGTCCGACAGCAGCTGGCTCGCGGCCCGAAGCCCCATACTCAAGAACCATATGTACTGGGGCGAAGTTTACGATGCCCGCCGCGAAGGAACGCAGCAGTGGGAGAGCGTGGCCCTCAGGCGTGCTCCGCAAGGAACCCTCTGCCCGCAGCCTGCACTCTGCGAGGACCGCGTAATGGAAAGGCTCTCGCCAGTTTCCATAAAAGCGCTTGAAGACGGCGCCTGGGAGGTCGATTTCGGTGACTACATCACCGGCTGGCCCGCTCTCAAGGGCATCGACGCTCCCGAAGGCACGCAGATACGTATAGCCTTCCCCGTTGACGACTATCCCGACAACATCAGGTCGGAATACCGCTACATCTGCAAGGGTACTGGGCACGAATCCTACGCACCCCGCTTTGTATGGTATACCTTCCGCAAGGCTGTGGTGTACGGCTGGAACGGACGCCTGAAACCCGGCAACATCACCGCAGAGGCGGTTTACACGAACGCGCCCGTGAATTCGGAATTCGCGTGCTCGGAGCCGCTTTTCAACCGCATCAACCAGATCTGGCTCCGCACTCAGCAGGACAATATGCATCTCGGCGTTCCTACCGACTGCCCTCACCGCGAGAAGGGCCCTTACACGGGCGATGGCGAGGTGGCGTGCGTCACTGTGATGCACAATCTCGACGCTGATGCCTTCTACCGCAAATGGCTGAGGGACATCTCCGACTGCCAGAACCCCGTGAGCGGCTATGTGCCCAACGGCGCTCCCTGGCATCCGGGCTGTGGCGGAGGAGTGGCCTGGGGTGCCGCGATGAACATCGTTCCCTGGGAGCATTACCTGCACTACGGCGACATTTCTGTCCTGGAAGAGCATTTCGACGCTATGTGCGCCCAGGTGGGGCATATGCTGTCGTGGTGCGATGCCGACGGCATCATGTGCCAGAAGAAACCCTCACGCGAGAAGCCTCTCTATTGGATGAATCTTGGCGAGTGGTGCCCTTCGTACGGTCTTGCCGGCGAGCCTCTGGTTCACACCTGGTACCTCTGGCGCTGCGCGTCATACACGGCCAAGGCTGCAAAGGCTCTGGGCCGCGACGAACAGGCCGCCTATTACACTGAAGTTGCCGACCGTACCGCACAGGCTTTCCACAAGGCCTTCTACAACCCCGAGACCGGTAGCTACGGCTGCGCATCGGGAACGCTCGACGCCTCTGGCTACGGCACCGGCAACGGAGCGGAAGGCAATGACGGTTCGAACATCTTCGCTCTGGCGATGGGCGTTCCGGCCGACCGCTACGAGAGCGTGATTGCCGCAGTGAAGAGGGAACTGGAGATGAACGACGGTCATCTGAACACCGGCATCTTCGGTACGGCCCTATTCTTCGAAGTGCTTTGCGAGAACGGAATGGCCCAGCAGGCCTACGAGGCTATGAACAAGCGCGACTATCCTTCGTACGGATGGTGGATCGAGCAGGGCGCCGACACGTTCTGGGAACAGTGGAACGGAAATGATTCGCGCAACCACCCGATGTTCGGCGGCGGACTCATATGGCTTTACCGCCAGCTTGCGGGCCTTCAGACCGATGAACAGGAGCCTGGCTACCGCCATATGATTGTGAAACCCCACGTCGTTGATGGAATCGACTGGGCGCGCTACAGCACCTGCACGTCATACGGCAAGGCTTCGGTCGAGTGGAAAAAGGCCTCTTTGGGCCGGGTTAAGATGAAAGTCACCGTTCCGCAGGGCTGTCACGCCACCGTCTATGTACCCGGAAGGGACAGCGCGGCGGAGGTGGGCGCCGGGACGCACCGTTTCTAATACTCTATTTTCGAAAGATAAAGCGCGAAGCCGGGGACACTCTCTCCGGCTTTGCTGCGCTCGCGGGAGTCGAGCAGTTCAAGGATCGATTCGGGGGTGCGCTTGCCGCGGCCAACTTCGATAAGCGTGCCCACTATGGCGCGCACCATATTGCGAAGGAACCTGTCGGCGGCTACGGTGAACTTCCAGTACTGTCCTTCGGCTCCGCAGCAAACGGCAGGGGTGTACTGGTCCCAGTGTGCTTCGAAGATGGTGCAGATGGAGGTCTTGTTGTCGGCTCCGGTCTTTTCGAAGCAGGAGAAGTCGTGAGTGCCCAGAAGCAGTGCCGCAGCCTTGTTCATCGCCTCGAAATCGAGTACCGGATAGGCGCACAGATACGAGTTTCCTGAAAGGAACGGGTCTTTGCCACGATGCAAAAAATATGTATATTCGCGCCTCGAAGCATCGAACCTGGCGTGGAAATCCGGTGCCGCTTCGGCTATGTTATGAACGCATATCGAAGAAGGCAGAATGGCATTAAGTTTGCATACAAGAGCGCCCGGATCGACCACGGCTTCGGAGTCGAAATGCGCCACATAACCAGTCGCATTCACTCCGGTGTCGGTGCGTCCGGCTCCGGTCACTTCCACAGGGGTGCGCAGCAGGGTGCCGAGGCTTTCCTCGAGTGTCTGCTGTACCGAAGGATCCGAGCTCTGACGCTGCCAGCCGCAGAATGCGGCGCCGTTGTATGAAAGTGTGATTTTGTAACGCATAGAATGCAAAAATAAGAAATATATGGAAACTGTAAACATCAAGGAACTCAATGACCGTATCCAGCAGGAGAGCGCCTTCGTGGACATCCTCTCGATGGAGATGGGAAAAGTGATCGTCGGCCAGAAGCATCTGGTCGAAAACCTTATGATAGCCCTGCTCTCGGGAGGCCATATCCTCCTGGAAGGTATGCCCGGTCTTGCCAAAACCCTCGCTATCAGCACCCTCTCCAAAGCCGTGGGCGGTAAATTCAGCAGAATCCAGTTCACTCCTGACCTTCTGCCCGCCGATGTCACCGGTACTCTCATCTACAGCCAGAAGAAAGAGCAGTTCGAGGTTCATCAGGGCCCCGTTTTCGCCAACTTCGTGCTTGCGGACGAAATCAACCGTGCTCCTGCAAAGGTGCAGTCTGCCCTGCTCGAAGCGATGCAGGAAAAGCAGGTGACACTCGGTGACAAGACCTACGCTCTGCCTTCACCCTTCCTCGTAATGGCCACGCAGAACCCGGTCGAGCAGGAAGGAACCTATCCTCTG
>JAGHTP010000065.1 GCA_018065265.1 Candidatus Cryptobacteroides aphodequi
GACACGTTCCGCAGTTACATACAGCTCGGCCGCCTCGAACCGCTCGTAAAGCGCATCGCCGCCATCAATCAGGCCGAGATTCACAGAACCACGCTTCTGCCGTATCTCGACGCGCTTCGCGAGTTCGGCTTCAAGACCCTTCAGGATATTGAAAACCTCATCCGCGACTACAGCGAGGACGCCTACGCCCTTGCCGTCTAACAGATAGGCAACACCGACCTGGACATCGTCTCCTCGACCATATCGATGCAGAATCTGCTGACCGTCTGGCTGATAAGCAGCGGTGCCGGGGAGGAGCGCCTTGCCCATCTTTTCGAACTTGTCGGAGGAGCGTCGGATTACAATCTCGTCCGCGCCCGCAAGCTTCTGGCTACAGCCGGGTCGCTTCAATTCACACACAGATAGAATTATGGCCAATAAACCGCTCGATACAGCCTTCGTTGACAAGGCAATACGCTTTGCAGTCGATGCCCACGCGGGTACCGAACGCCGCGGCAAGGGATTCCCTTACGTCATCCATGTCCTGGAGGCAATGGAAATTGTCTCGACCATTACATCCGACCCTGAACTTCTGGCCGCTGCAGCCCTGCACGACACGGTTGAGGATACCGATGTGACAATAGAACAGATACGCTCCGAATTCGGGCCGCGTGTCGCCGCCCTTGTTGACAGCGAGTCCGAAGCGCCGCTTGACGCCAGTGTTGACGAGAGCCTCACCTGGCGCGACCGCAAGCGCGCCGCCATCGAAAGGCTCGGTGCCGCATCGCACGACGCGAAGATAGTGGCTCTCGGCGACAAACTTTCGAATATGCGCGCCATCGCCCGCGACTACCGCAAGAAGGGCGACGCCCTCTGGACAATATTCCACGCTCCCGGCGGACGTGCCGACCACGAATGGCACTACCGTGGCCTGGCCGCCTCGCTGAGCGACCTCGCCGGGACGGATGCCTATGCCGAATTCACGGCACACATCACAGAGGTGTTCGGTGAGCCGAAGCCCGAATCCATAGATATGGCCGAGTACGAGGAAAGCGGCGACGGATTTACTGCAATCAGCTACAATCACTGCGGTGGCGAAAGGATGATAAAACTCTATCATTCCTTTATGCCTGCAGAAGTACCCGAAAAGGAACTGCACTATACCTGGAACATAATGTCCCTCGGACTGAACATACCCAAAGCCTACGGGCTTGTAACCGACGGCAGCAGGGTAGGAGTCGAATTCCAGCGCATCAGCCCCAAGAAATCTTTCGCCAGGGCCATCTCGGAAGATTGGGAAGGTATGGAAACTTATATCGAGCGTTTTGCGGCGATGTGCCGCGACCTGCATTCCCGCAGGTGCGACGTTACACGCTTCGACAGCAATTCCGATCATTTCAGGGCGGTTGTGGCCGGCAGCAAGTATCTTTCCGAAGAGGACAAGGCAAAGGCGACGGCGTTCATCGATTCGCTCCCTGAAAGCGAGGTCTGCTCGCACGGCGACCTTCACCCCGGCAATGCCATATTCAATACTGACACCGGTGAAGAGTTCTGGATTGATCTTTCCGATTTCCGCTACGGCAATCCGATACTCGATCTGGGAATGTTCTATATGTGCGCACATTTCTGCCCGGATGAACTTACACAGAGGCTCTTCCATATCGGAAACGAGCAGATCATCAAAGTCTGGGACTGCTTCGAAAAGAAGTATTTCGGACTCGATGCCGATTTCGAGACCATCCACGCACAACTCGCGGCATCGGCCTGCCTGTATCTGGTAGGCTTTGCTGATCGCGACGGTCTGGAACCCTGGATGCGCACACTGTTTGACCAATATCTTTTGAAATGATAAAGAGATTCGAACCCATAGAAGGGCGCAATGCCGAAATAATCGAAAGCCTGATGGCCAGCCCCGAAGTGGCCGGTCTGTCGGACGAACTGAAGTTCAAGATACGCCTCTGCGTCGAGGAGGTTGAGGAGAATATACTCTGCTACTCGGGCACCACCTGGGTCGAGGTGTGGGCTTCTGTCTCAGACGGTGTACTTGAGATAGGTTTCCGTGACGGGGGAGTCGAATTCGACCCTCTCGCCAAACCCGATCCTGACATCACGGCCCGGCTCGAGGAAAGGCAGATAGGAGGCCTTGGCATTTTCATCTGCAAACAGATGATGGATGTCCTGAACTACCGCTTCGAGAATTCCTGCAACATTTTCACAATGTCAAAGAAGATAGCCTGACAGTCCGATGCGCAAATCTACAGAATCCTCCGCGAAGCTTTCGATGAACATCGTGTTCATCGCTGCATTGCTTTTTGTCTTTGTCATTGGAATAGTGTCCTATTCATCGCACAGGATGATAGCGATGGAGGCTCATCGTTCCGCCGAAAACCTCCTCGAGGGCACCAAGGCCACTATCGAGGGAAATATGCACAGAGTCGGTGAACTTGCATCGAATGCGGCCTGGGTGGCTGCGGACAACGTGAGAAACGAAGAATACCTGTACCATCTCACCGCCGCGATAGTCGCGGAGAATCCCGATATTGTGGGCAGCGCCGTGGCCTTTGCTCCAGGCGCTTTCGACGGACGTCATTTCTTCTCGCCGTATTCGTACCGTGACAGCGCTGGTGTTGTGCATACCAAACAGCTAGGCAATGACGATTACGACTATTTCTCGATGGAATGGTTTGCGATTCCCTACAAACTTGGCACACCCAACTGGAGCGAGCCGTACTATGACGAAGGTGGTGGCGAGATGCTTATGTCCACATATTCGTACCCTATCAAGGACGAGTCGGGAAATGTGTTCGCCGTGCTGACCGCCGACCTTTCGCTCGACTGGATCCACGAGGAAGTGAACAGCATACGCCCCTACGAGCATTCGTATGTGATGGTTGTAAGCCCCAAGGGGACATATCTCGGCAATGGCCGACCTGAGTGCCGCGATACGAACATCTTCCAGACCACCGCTTCCAACACTGACCGCGGATTCTATGACGTGGCGTTCAATATGACCTCAGGTATGAAGGGTTCGCAGCTTCTCCGCCTGGACGGGAAGCCCGCCTTTGCGGTGTATGCTCCGCTTTTCAACGGCTGGTCTGTGGCCATCATCTCCGAATATAGGGATGTGCTTTCCGAAAACGCCTCGCTGCAATTGTGGCTCATCATCTTCGGTCTTGTGATACTCTGCGCGTTCTTTGGCTATATGAAGAGGCATATCAGCCTGTATGTCAAGGATCTCAAGGCCACTACGGCTTCGAACGAACGCTATGCAAGCGAACTGAACATCGCGAGCGCCATACAGACGGCTATGTTGCCGCGCAATTTCCCCGATCCGTCGTGCGGAGTATCGTTGCACGCAATGCTGAAACCAGCCAAGGAGGTTGGTGGCGATATGTACGATTTCTCGGTGAAGGACGGCATACTCTACTTTATGGTTGGCGACGTTTCGGGCAAGGGAGTTCCGGCTTCGCTTGTGATGAGCATTACCAAACAGGCGTTCGTCCTGCTTGACGGCCTCGAAATGAATGCCGCTCAGCTGGTGAAAAGAGTGTCCGACAGCCTGTCGCAGAACAATGACAGCCTGATGTTCGTGACTCTCTTCCTTGGAAAACTCAACTTGCAGACAGGGGAACTGCAGTTCTGCAATGCCGGGCACAACCCGGGAATAATAGTGTCTCCCGATGGCGAGGCTTCATTCATGAAGGTTGAGGCGAATGTGGCTTTGGGCGTATGGGAGGATTTCCAGTTCAAGATGCAGACCATTACGCTTGAGAAGGGCACCAAGCTCGTTCTCTATACCGACGGTATCTCAGAGGCGGAGCGTGCTGACGGAAGCCAGTTCGGCGAGGACCGTCTGCTTGAGACTGTCCGTACCCTGGCCCGCGATTGCGACACCCCCGAGCAGGGTTGTGAGGCACTTTACTCGGCAGTGAAGGAATTCGCCACCGGAAATGACCAGAATGACGATATTACAATAATGACAATAAAATACTGATTAATATGACATTAGACATCAAAAAAGAAGGAGAGAAGACTCTCGCCACCCTTTCAGGACGCATCGACACCACGAATGCAGCACAGTTCCAGGAAGCAATCGCACCTCTTATGCAGGAGAAGGACATCGAGATTGACTGCAGCGCAATGGAGTACACTTCAAGCCAGGGTCTGCGCGTATTCCTTATGCTCCAGAAGGCCGTTTCTGCCGCAGGCGGAAAGATGGTGCTCCGCAATATGCAGCCCCAGGTGAAGGAAGTCTTCGACATCACAGGTTTCTCGAACATCATCAAGATTGCCTAGATGGCAAGTTTTGCAGAGCAGAGCATAGGCCTGCCTTCGCTTGCGAATGCACGCGAGCTGGGGGGTTATGTGATTGGCGGCCGCAGGGTGCGCCACGCCCTGCTTTTGCGCGGTGGCAGCACAGCCACTGCCACACCGGAAGATCTCTCTGCCTTGAGCACGAAGTTCCATGTCGCCAAGGTGTTCGATTTCCGGACAAGTATGGAGCGTGGCTCGGTGCCGGACAAGCCGGTCGAGGGCGCGGTAAACATCTGGCTTCCGGCCTTTGACGAGCAGAGCGGAAGTATGCAGAAGCTCTCGCTCCCCGGCGAAGCGTACCGCAATCTGGGCCCCTGGCTCCGTGCGCATATGTCGGAGCAGCGCGTCCACGACGTGCCCAGGGAGATGTATCTCGAGATGGTCCGCAACGAGTTTACCCAGATTCAGTATGCCGGCTTCTTCCAGAATATTCTCGCCACGACAGAGGGCGCCGTTTACTGGCATTGCTCACAGGGAAAGGACCGTACCGGCCTTGGCGCGGCGCTGATTCTCTCGGCCCTGGGGGCTGATCGCGACCTGGTCATGCAGGATTTCTGCCTGTCTAACGAATACTTTGCCGATGAACTGAAACAGTATCTCGACGGTATTGACGACCCCGCCGACAGGGCGGTGATCCAGACTCTGATAGGCGTGAACCCGGTTTATTTCGGTGCTGCGCTCGACCTCATAGATTCCACATACGGCAGTATGAAAAACTTCCTCACCGGGCCTTTGTGCCTCAGTGAGGAAGATCTTGAAACGCTCAGGGAACGTTACCTTGAGCCTATTCCCATTCTATAGTTGCACCCGGCTTGGGTGAGAGGTCGAATACGACCCTGTTGATGCCGGGAACGGTGTCTATTATCTGCTTTGCCACCTTGTCGAGGAGTTCCCAGGGGAGGTGGACAATCTGTGCGGTCATTGCATCTACCGAATTGACTGCGCGAAGGGCGATGACATTGTCAAAGCTGCGCACGCCGTCGCGTACACCGGTAGTCTTCTGGGGAACGAAGATTGCGCCTGCCTGCCAAACCTTCTCGTACCAGCCGCTCTCGCGGAGCGCTCCGATCCATATTGCATCTGCTTCCTGCAGGGTGTGAATCTTTTCGGGGGTGACTTCGCCAAGACACCTTACTCCCAGACCGGGGCCGGGGAAAGGATGCCTGCCGATGAAGTGGCTGTCAAGACCGAGGGCCATGCCGACCTCGCGCACTTCATACTTGAAGAGGAATTTGAGGGGTTCTACGAGGCCGAATCCGAGCTGCTCCGGAAGACCGCCCACGTTGTGGTGGCTCTTGATTACACCCTTGCCTGTGAACGACTCGGCGATATCGGGCCAGATCGTTCCCTGTGCAAGCCATTTCGCGTCCTTGACAGCGGCTGCCTCTTCCTTGAACACGTCAATGAAGGTGCCTCCTATTGCCTTGCGCTTTGCCTCGGGGTCATTGATGCCCTTGAGTGCGGCGAAGAACCTGTCGGCGGCGCGCACGCCTTTGACATTGAGACCCATTCCCTTGTAGTGCTCGAGCACGTCTTCGAACTCGTTCTTGCGCAGGAGGCCGTGGTCAACGAATATGCAGATGAGGTTGTCTCCGATGGCCTTCTTGACCAGAAGGGCTGTAACAGTGCTGTCAACTCCGCCCGAAAGAGCGAGGATGACGATGTCTTTGCCGACCGTTTTGCGGATATCGGCAACCTGCTCTTCTATGAAGGCGGCAGGGTTGAGTTTCTCTCCGTTATACATGGTAGTTTGGTGCTTCTTTGGTGATTGTTATGTCGTGCGGGTGGCTTTCGGCCATTCCGCTTGCGCTTATGCGTGTGAATTTCGCTGTGCGGTGGAGGGTGTCCATATCTGCAGCTCCACAGTAACCCATTCCGGAGCGGAGGCCTCCGACGAGCTGGTAGATGATGTCTTTTGCATCGCCTTTGAATGCGACGCGTCCGACTATGCCTTCGGGAACGAGTTTCTTGGCGCCCTGCTGGAAGTAGCGGTCGGCCGAGCCGTCGCGCATTGCATCGAGGCTGCCCATTCCGCGGTATTCCTTGTATTGCTTCCCTCCGTCGAGAACTATCTTGCCGGGAGTCTGGGTGGTGCCGGCCAGCATTCCGCCGCACATAACGCAGTCGGCTCCTGCAGCGAGGGCCTTGACAATGTCGCCGCTGTAACGTATGCCACCGTCGGCAATCACGGGAATGCCGGCCTTGCGGGCTACTGAATAAACGTCCCACACTGCGGTGAGCTGGGGAACGCCTACGCCGGCGACGATACGTGTGGTGCAGATGCTTCCGGGGCCTATGCCCACCTTGAGCGCGTCGGCGCCAGCTGCGATAAGGTCCTGGGCGGCCTGAGCCGTTGCGATGTTGCCAACGACGACGTCAAGCGAAGGATATGCGGCCTTGATCGCCGCGAGTTTGTCGAATACGCTCTTGCTGTGACCGTGCGCACAATCCAGAACCACTGCATCTACGCCTGCCTTTGACAGCGCTTCGATGCGGTCGAGCCCCTGCTCGCCTATTCCCACGGCTGCGGCAACCTTTCCGCCTGCGGCCTTGACCGCTGCCACCATTGCCGCCTGGGCGTCGGGAGCCATATTCTTGTGTATGACACCGATGCCGCCCATTTCGGACATCGCCAGGGCCATATCCTGTTCGGTTACGGTATCCATAGCGGCGCTCGCGATGGGAGTGTCAAGTTTGATGTTACGGGAAAAACGTGAAGAGATGTTTACTTCTCTGGGGTGAACGTCCGAGTATGACGGAATGAGGAGAACGTCATCGAACGTAAGTGCTTCGCACGCGATTTTTTCTTCGAAAAAGCCCATATGGTGAGTACTATATGGGCAACAAAGTTATTGTGGAAAACTCTTTCTTGCAAAAGAATTTTCCACAATATTTACACACGGGGAACTTGCTTTTTCCTGAGTCTTGGGAGGGGCGGCGGGTGTTCAGGCCCGGACTCCGTGGAAAGACTATTTCGACAGCAGGGCTGTGCTGCGTTCGATGAAGTCGTTCAGGGCCTTTCCCTTAAGCAGACCGCTCGAGAGCAGAGCGAGGTCGGCAACCTGACGAAGCAGGTCGGCGCTTCCCTCACGGTCGGCCCAGATGCGCGCGATCAGAGGGTTCTCCATATTCACGATCACGTTGTACGATTCGGGTAGCGAGCCGTAGAAATTCATTCCTCCGCCCATCGCGCTCATCTCGCGGTAGCGGCGCATGAACTCGTTCTGGGTGATGATAACGGGAGCGGATGTCTCACCGAGGTTTCGGGCTTCGACTTCGTATTCACCGCCTTCGGGCATGACGGACTTGAACAGGTCGCCGAGGGTCTTCTTGTCTTCGTCGCTCATCTCTGGCTTGACTTCTTCGCTCTTGGCGATGAGGCTGCCGGCGGCGTCGGAATCGACGCGTGCGCAGCGCACCTTTTCCATCTTCTGCTCGAGGAGTCCCACAAAGTGCGAGTCGAGTTCGCAGTCCATCAGCAGGACGTCATAGCCGAGGTTCTTCGCCGCTTCGATGGCGCTGAACTGGGCCTGGGCGTCGGTAGCGTAGAGGATGACCACGTTGCCGTCCTTGTCGGTCTGGGCGCTTTCGATGGCGCTGCGGTACTCATTGAAACTGAAGTACTTGCCATCGGTATTCTTGAGAAGTGCGAAGGCTGTGGCCCTCTCGGCGAACTTCTCGTCGCTGAGCATTCCGTATTCGATGAAGAGCTTGATGTTGTCCCACTTCTGCTCGAGGTCGGAGCGCTGCTCGTTGAAGATCTGTTCGAGCCTGTCGGCCACCTTCTTGGTGATGTAGGTGCTGATCTTCTTGACGTTGGAGTCGCTCTGCAGATAGCTGCGGCTTACGTTCAGCGGGATGTCGGGGGAGTCGATGACACCGTGCAGAAGAGTCAGGAAGTCGGGAACGATGTTGTCGACGTGGTCGGTGACGAACATCTGATTGCAGAACAGCTGGATCTTGTTCTTGTCGATAGCCATACGCTCCTTGATCTTGGGGAAGTAGAGCACACCGGTGAGAGTGAAGGGATAGTCGACATTGAGGTGGATCCAGAACATAGGCTCTTCCTCCATAGGATAGAGGGCCTTGTAGAAGTTCAGATAATCCTCGTCCTTGAGGTCGGCGGGAGCCTTGGTCCAGATGGGGTCAATATTGTTGATGACATTGTCCTCGTCAGTCTCTACGCTCTTGCCGTCTTTCCATTCCGTCTTCTTGCCGAACACAACGGGAACGGGCATGAACTTGCAGTATTTGCCGAGAAGCTGTGAGATGCGGCCCTTCGCTGCGAATTCTTCGGAGTCGGAATCGATGTCGAGGGTTATGACTGTTCCGCGGTCCTTTTTCGCGCATTCCGACATCTCGTATGCAGGAGATCCGTCGCAGGTCCATTTGACGCCTTTGGCGCCTTCCTTCCAGCTGAGGGTCTCGATGGTGACTTTCTTCGCAACCATAAAGGCCGAGTAGAAACCGAGACCGAAGTGGCCGATGATGCCTGTCTGGTCTTTGTATTTCTCAAGGAATTCGCCGGCGCTGGAGAAGGCTATCTGGTTGATGTAACGGTCAACCTCTTCGGATGTCATACCTATACCGCGGTCGATGATGCGGAGTCTCTTCTTGCTCTCGTCAAGTTCTATGCGGACGGCAAGATCGCCTGTTTCGCCGGTGAATTCACCGTTTGCGGCAAGGGTCTGGAGCTTGCGGGTAGCATCGACTGCATTGGCCACGAGTTCGCGGAGGAAGATTTCGTGGTCTGAATAAAGGAACTGTTTGATGACCGGGAAGATGTTCTCGGTGGTTACGCCTATCTGGCCTTTGAATTTTTCTGTTGCCATATCTTGGATCTGTTATTTCTTTTTTCTGTGCGCTGTGTGGTGCTGTGCCATGTTCTGCCGCAGCACACCGCCGCGCACCGGATATGACTAATCAAACCCGGTGCCAGTGACATTTTGTCACGACAGATGAACGCCATAGCTCGTTTCTCCCGAAGCCGTGAATGCCGGGCACGCTCTCAGGCGCCGAAAGCCGTTATAGGATTTTTACCAGTTCGTAGGAGCGGGTGCCGAGGCCATTGGAGCGGATATTCATATTTGAATATGGTTTCTGTTAAAGAAGTTTAAGGAGATATTCCCCGTACTGGTTGCGGGCCATGGGGGTGGCCACCTCGCGCAGAAGAGCGTCGTCTATCCAGCCTGCGCGCCAGGCAATTTCTTCGAGACAGGCTATCTTCAGGCCTGTTCTCTTTTCGAGCGTCTCCACGAAGATGGAGGCCTCCGCCAGAGAGTCGTGCGTACCGGTGTCGAGCCAGGCGAAGCCGCGCGGGAAGCACTGCACCTGAAGCTGACCGTCCTCGAGGAACTTCTGGTTGACCGAAGTGATCTCAAGTTCTCCGCGCGCCGATGGCTTGACGTTCGCTGCGACATCCACCACTCTGTTGGGGAAGAAGTATAGTCCGACAACGGCAAAATTGCTCTTCGGCTGAGCGGGCTTTTCCTCTATGCTGATGCACTTGCCCGAAGCGTCGAACTCCGCCACGCCGTAGCGCTCGGGGTCCTTGACCTCGTAGCCGAAAATGGTGGCAAGGCTTTGCTCCTCTGCCGCTTTCACGGCTTTGACGAGCATCTCCTTAAGGCCGGCGCCGTGGAAGATATTGTCTCCCAGAACGAGGCAGACGCTGTCGTCGCCGATGAACTCGCGGCCGATTATGAAAGCCTGGGCGAGGCCGTCGGGACTGGGCTGCTCGGCGTAACTGAACCTGACGCCGAACTCGGACCCGTCGCCGAGGAGCCTGCGGAAGCCCGGCAGGTCCTGAGGCGTGCTGATTATGAGAATGTCCCTGATGCCGGCCTGCATAAGCACCGACACGGGATAGTAGACCATCGGTTTGTCATAAATGGGCAGAAGCTGCTTGCTCACACCCTTGGTGATGGGATAAAGACGCGTGCCGGAGCCTCCGGCGAGGACTATTCCTTTCATAATAATTAAAAAGCATATTTGACGCCGACCTGGAGATTACCTTCCGTTCCGACTCCCACTTCGAGGAATCCGCGGACTTTCTCTCCAGGTTCTCCACTTTCTCCTCGCCGGCAAAGGCGGCAGACGATGCAATGAACATCAGGACTGCGCATGCCGCAAGGAACCGTTTCATTGTTGTAATTATTTTGGTTGTTTCACATTATTTCTCAAGACGGGCAATCTGGACGTCGGCTACAATCTTGTCGATGATGGCCTTGACGACGGTGAATGCTTCGGAGTCGGCGGTGTAGCGGGCGGGTACTGCGAAACG
>JAGHTP010000106.1 GCA_018065265.1 Candidatus Cryptobacteroides aphodequi
AAGATGTAGCGGGCGTCGCTGTTGGTGAAGATGTGGCGAAAGTCATCCGCGCTGGATGTAGGATATACAGGTATATGCACCATTCCAGCCAGGGCGAGACCCATATCGATGAAGTTCCACTCGGGGCGGTTGGGGGTGATTGTTATGACCTTGGTCTGAGGTTCGAGGCCGGCGGCGAGGGCCGCGTAGGCTATGCTGTGTGATATTTCGCAATAGTCATCAATGCTGTACTTTTTCCAGCCCTCGGGGGTTCTTCTGGCCAGAATGTCTTCCTTTGGCGGGAAGTTGTTCTTCAGGTTGGTCAGGAGGTCAAAAGTTCTGTTGATTTCCATTATTCGTACACGTTTTAGTCCACAAAAATACAAAAATTTCGTAAAGAAGCCTATCTTTGCATAACCAATGGTCAATCTGTACAGGAACATAGTGCTTGCCGGTTTCGCCGCCCTGCTTCTGCTCGGTTGCGGCTCTGGCGGCATTGAACCCGCAGGGCCCGACACCATCGCTCCGCCCCAGAAGGACACTATCGACGCGCGCGGCGCCACTCTCGTGGGCAAGGTTCTCGCCGACGGCAAGCCTCTTCCCGGCGCGGTCGTTTCGGACGGCAAGGCGGTGGTGGTGACCGATACGGCCGGCATCTACCGCATCAGTTCGGACAAGCACTGCGGCTATGTGTTCGTGTCGCTTCCTTCGGGCTACGAGGCCGCGAGGGACGGCATTCTGCCCAAGTTCTGGGCGTTCTGCGAGTCTCCCGCCGGAGCGGTCGAGAGGCACGACTTCCCTCTTGTGAAGGTCGATCAGAGCGAGTACACGATGCTCTTCTTCGGAGATATGCATCTTGCGGCGCGAAGCTTCTGCCACGACATCGACCAGTTCCGTTCTTTCGCCGACGAGGTGCGTTCTTTCGTTGCCGCCAGTTCGAAGCCGGTTTACGCCCTGACGCTCGGTGATATGAGCTGGGACTATTTCTGGACTGCGAACAACTTCGATCTCCGGAGCTATCTGGCCGAGGCGCAGCGCGATTTCGGCGACGATCTGCCCGTCTTCCACACTATGGGCAATCACGACAACGACGCTTCTTTCCAGGGCGATGAGGGCGGCCAGAGCACTTACCGCAGCGTGCTCGGGCCCAACTGGTACAGCTTCAACATCGGAAGCGTGCACTACATCGCGCTGGATGACATCCTCTACCGCAACACCCCTCTGGGCGAGCGCAACTTCTACAGCGAAATCAGCGATGAGCAGCTCGACTGGCTCGCACGCGACCTTTCGCACGTTTCCCGCAATAACCCGGTCGTCGTGACGATGCACTCCCCTCTCTACCGCAAGGACGGCAGCAGCGCGCTTTACAACCTATGGAATATGGTCAAGCTGTTCGACGGCTTCCGCGAGGTGCGCGTCGTCACCGGCCACACGCACATAGTATATAACGTTGACAGGCTCTCGAGCAGCGTGCACGTGTACGAGAATAATTCGGGCGCAGTGTGCGGAGCGTGGTGGATGACAGGCAGCAACTACCCCGGCCTTCACATCAGCGGCGACGGAGCTCCGGGCGGATACCGTGTGATGGATGTCTCCGGCTCGGGCTTTACCACACGTTTCAAGGGCACGGGCTGCGCGGATCACTATCAGATGCGCATCTACGACCGTAATGGCATCGATCTGTCGAAGTACTGCTCGAAGAGCGAGTTCAAGACCACGGCGGCCGATTACATAGGCACCCGCACCGACAACAAGGTGCTCATCAACGTGTGGGACTGGGATCCTTCGTGGAAGATCTCGGTTACAACTGAAACCGGCCAGAGCCTTCAGGCTACGCAGCTAAGGGACGTCTACGACCCGCTTTATCTTACCGCGTACGAGGCCTACGAGTACTCGCACAATTACAGCATCAGTTATTCGGCATACACCACCGACCATATGTTCAGCATCACGGCGCCCGATGCCGATACCGACATAACAGTCACTCTTACAGACCGTTACGGCCGAACTTACAGCCGCACGGTCGAGAGACCGCAGCAATTCGAAATCAAATACTAAAAATATTATGGCATATCAGATCAATCTTACACTTCCCGCTGGATGGAAGTCTGAACAGGACACTTTCCTGGATGAGTCAGGAGTCGAGATCAGCCACGCCGAGGCTACGCTTTCAGGCAAGGGCCGTGACGACGCCCGCATTGACATATATGTAGGCGATATGCCCGAAGGCGAGACCGCCGAAGACCAGGCATTTGCCAACTACGCCGACACCGTAGGCTTCGACGAGACCGATCCCGAGGACTTCTGCCCCATCGAAAAACTAAAGTTCAACAACCGCAACGCTTGTGCATTCGAGGCCCTCTGCGAGGACGACTCGCCTATGCGTTTCATCTCGTGCGAGATCCGCAAGGGTGTGCTGGCGATCATCGTGTTTGCAGCCAAGGATGACGACCTGCTGAACGAAGTGCATTCGCTGCTCGAAAAAGGATTCCGCGTATGAATATCGATATGATTTTCAAGGCAATAGAGATTGCCTCGCTGGTGTTCGGCGTCATCTATATTGTGATGCAGGTTTTTCAGCACAAGTGGATGTGGTATGCCGACCTCATCACCTGCGTTGCTGCCGGAACGGTGGCGTTCCACAACGACATCTGGGCTACCGTAGGACTCAATGTCTATATGTTCACTATGGGTGTCATAGGCATTTCCAAGTGGAAGAAGCTTGACGGCAAGACCGAGAAGGGTGCGCTGCACATCGTTCGTCTGCCTCGCAAGACGGCCATCCTGTCCATCGCGGCCATTCTGGTCGGTGGCGCGCTGATTTTCTGGCTCCTTACCAAGACGAGCGATCCTGCTCCTCTGGCCGACAGCGCTCTGCTCATCCTTACCGTTTTCGCTGCCTGGTGGCTCACGAAATCGTATATCGAGCAGTGGTATCTCTGGCTTGTGGCCAATGTGACGGGCATCGTCCTTTTCGCCAGCCAGGGTCTGTACTGGATGTCCACTCTATATTTCGCCTACCTCGTGTTCGCGATAATAGGCATTTTCAACTGGCGCCGTAAAGGCCAGTACGTGGAGTAACTCATTCCTGAATCTTCAGAGGGGGACCTGCCTGGATTTCGACTTATTTCCAGGAAGGTCCCCTTTCCTTGATGTCAGCCTTTCAAGGTAGATTCCTCTTCGAAGCCTACCACTTTCCTTGATGTCAGCCTTTCAAGGCAGATTCCTCTTCGAAGCCTACCACTTTCCTTGATGTCAGCCATTTTCCAAAAAGGTTCCAGCTAGCAGGCAACAGGCGCGGCGAGGATGGCCGTTTCCCGGAGCCACCCGCAGCCGCGCTTGTAATCGCCGCGCTTCGCTGCCGCGCGGCGATGGTGCCAGCCACTATTGCCTTGACCTTGCCAGTAAGAACGAAAAAACTGGGCCACCGCGGCTCAGCGACTCCGATTTTGTCAGGAGTAATACCAAACCCTGGGCCACCGCGGCCGCGCATAAGCAAACGCGCCCGCTATGAAGCGCCGCTGCGGGAAGCTTGGGGAAAGGGCTTTCCTCGCGGCGCTTCATTGTCCGAGTTCCTCCAACCTGAAATCACCTGAGCTGTACACCACCTCTGCAGGTCCTTCTTCGGAAAACTCGGGGCTGCACGAGCGGAGTTTTACGACTTCGAGCCCCTTTTTCGGAAAACTCGGGGCTGCACGAGGGGAGTTTTACGACTTCGAGCCCCTTTTTCGGAAAACTCGGACATAACGAAGGGATGTTGCCAGGCTTTGGGCCCTTTTCCGGGCCAAGTCGAAGACGGCTGTAATTATAGTTTTATGAGCACGCGGTAGAGGTTGCAGCCAATGAAGTTACCCAGAACAAGGGCGACATAGAGCAGCAGCGTAGCGGGCGTGTACATAGACCAGGGCGAAGCCAGGATGTAGAAGGCGTCGGCGATACAGTGCGGGAAGCCGCAGATGATGAACGCCGGCACGCCGAAGATGATGAGCAGATACTTTCCTTCCCTGCCGAACTGAACGGCCGTGGTCATAATGCAACCGCAACCTATCGCAAGCAGACCGGCCTTCAGCGGCCCAATTGCAGTGCGGGCGGCAAGGATGTTCGCGGCGTTGTCGCAGATGGGTAGCGGCGAGAGCCTTGCAAGGCCGGCGACGAGCAGCGTACCGACGATGTTCCCGAGCAGGATCCACAGCAGATGAGGTAGTTCCGCGGCACTCTGGATAAACCCGGCCGTACCGGTGTACAGACGGAGTTTATAGTGCACGACGGCAAGAAGTCCGAATGCGAAGATGATGGCACCGGGGATGCCTTTTCCTACTCCGGCGAGTGCCAGATTGACCCAACCTGCAATACCTATGCAGATGCCCGCGAGAATCGAAGAACCTGTATCTTTCATAACGGAAGGCGAAGTTAGTCCTTTTCTTTGCATTTCAAAAACTTTTGTATACCTTTGCAATCCACAAGGTGCTTGGGCCGGGAGGTTAGGCACTGGTCTGCAAAACCAGTTAGAGCGGTTCAATTCCGCTAGGCACCTCACTAAAATGCCTCTCAGATATCTGAGGGGCATTTTCAATTTACTTTACCACGAAAAACGGCACATTTGAATGCGTCGCGCTGCTCCAGAGGGGCACTATAACGACATCAAGGCAATCAGCTCATCGAGCCAGTTTTCATATACTTCTCGTGGAGAGGATTTGTGCCGCGATGCGACAGATGCCGCGAGGCCTGTCACCTCTCCCATCATCGCAGTAGTACCCATAACACGCAATGTCCCAAGGGCAACGTGAGTGGCGCTTATGTTTCTGCCTGCCATAAAAAGATTGGATACATTGCGGGAATAGAGACAACGATATGGCACGGCATGTGAGGGCACGGGCCGATGTATAGTTGAGGTATGAATTCTTCGTCAGGGAATTTACGGCTGTTCTCCGGGTCGGGAAAATAAAGGTCTATACTACATGTATTCGCAAAAGAATCGTCCGAGTGCCGTATATCTTCGTAAAAGTCGCGTTGCGATATGACATAGTCTCCCATCAGTCGACGGGATTCCCTTTTCCCTGCGACATAAGAAACCCAACCAGCGGCATGGCCGCCTGGCTTTCTAAACATTTGCGAACAGTCGCAGCATCCGTGAAACTCCGGGAATGTCTCCGGAGTTTTTTGTATCTTTGCGCGACATGAAATCAATTAAGACTCTTGCTGTTGTCAAGGTCGTTGCCTTCTGCCCGCCCACGCAGATCTGCATCACTTCCGGTGGTGAGGAGGAGCGCGGCACGACGATTCCCGGGTTCATTGAAGAAGATTGGTAACTGGCGCTATGGAATATCTGTCCAAAGAACGTTACGCGCAGATTGCCGCCGAGCTCGACAATCTTATCAATGTAGTGTATCCGAAGGTCAAGGACGATCTGTCGGAGGCTCGCGCCCAAGGCGATCTGAGCGAGAACTGCGGCTACCGCGCTGCGCGCACGGCACAGGCCAAGACCATCAGCCGCATCCGCTTCCTTCAGAAGGTGCTGGAGCACTCGAGGGTCATCGACCCTGCCCTGCTGCCCAAGGACTGCGTCTCGCTGCTCAGCAAGGTGACATTCACCAATCTGGCCACCGGCGCCACTATGACCTACACCATCGTCAGCCCGCACGAGATGAACCTCGACGAAGGCAAGATTTCGCTCAAATCCCCTATCGGCGATGCCCTTATGGGCAAACGTCCCGGCGACCTTGCCGAAGTCCACGCCCCCGCCGGCACCCTCCGCCTTCGCATCGAGAGCATAAACTGAACCCGCGCCCCGCGGCCCAGCGCGACGAAATGCTCGATGAGTTGATGGAGGATGGCGAAGCTCAAGCCGTAGCCGTTTTTTTGTCCTAACTATCAACGATCTTCGGCAGAACAAAATAATGAATTTCAGTTGATGTCCCTATTGCACCGGGGGTTCAAGGTAGTTCACGGCGCGGCCGTTGGCGCGGGCATACTCGATCTCGCTGCGCGTGCTGCTGCCGATGTAGCCGCCGACATTGATGACAAATATCTCATCGGCCATATCGATCTTGCGCTTGTGCATATCGTCCAGCATCTCCTTGGTGCCTTCCGTCCACACCTCATCGTCGCCGGAATGCCCGAACAGCCCCACGCTTATGACGATGTTCCCTTCGAGCGTCAGCCTCTTCTGCGCCTCGTAGAACTGCTCCTTGAACCGCGTGCTGCCGCACAGGGTAATCACTTTGTACTTGCCTACCATAAGAAATTCTTCAGATAATCGCGTAGCGCCGCGTCCTCGCAATACATAGCACAAAGCTCCGAAATAATTTGCGAAATGACAATTATTCAATTTACAATATTGTTTCGTATGTTTATGGTATGGCACAGATAAAAGATAAAAAGCAGTACGATGCTATTATGGCAAGGATTGATGAACTTTTCTTTGCCACAGATGAGAATACACCGAAAGATGACAAGCGTCTGCTTGAACTTGACGCACTTTCAGCGATTGTTGAAGAATATGAAAAAGAAGTTACGAATCACTCAGGATGATTTCCTCCTAGCTAACCGGAAGGCCGCAAGAGAAGAGGAAATCAAAGCGCACGGGAAGCAGGTCATATTCAGGCCCGTGCGGCAAAAATCGAAGAAACAATATGACCGCAAAAATGAAAAACTGGCAGATATCAACCTCAAAGATGATTTCTGCCAATTTTTTCTTTAGGAATCCGAGTCTGTTTCTCAATCTTGGGTTTGGCACGGGCGGACTCGACTTAAGCGCAAATTTGTAAAAACAACAACAGTAAAACTATGTGTTTTTGCAATACGGTGATTTCGCCTCACGCTTGCTGGCAGAGGTTATTGGGTTGCCGGAACTTGACCGTAAGTTCGTGACTCCAACACGCAGAACTGTCATTTTGGACGTACCCTGTATTTCAACCGACAGGGTACGTCCAACTAGTTTTCGAAAAACAGCAATGCACATATGCCATTGTCACATTCCTCCAAATTGGTGGACGTACCCTCCACCTCATTTTACAGGGTACGTCCAAAAGGCCCTGAAGTCTAAGGGTACATTGGGCTCTCTTCGAGGCGGAAGCCTCCATCTACAATAAGGTACAAGCTTCCCCTTGCAGAACGCGTTCTGTTGAGGGGGCCTTGGTCTTCGAGCGAAGTTTTCCTGGGTTCGGCCCTATGGTTACTCATGTAATGTTTGCCTTTCATGCAATATTTTTTCAAATTTGCGTCTATGAAAAGATTCGCAGCGATAATTGCGGCTCTGGCACTGTGCGCATCATCTGCGCTGGGCCAGACAGCATTCATCTATACAGACGCCACTGCCCTGCCGGTGTTCGGCAAGGCTTGTCCTGAGACCGCCGGGCCTTTCACACGTCTTCCCGCAAGCCTGAAGGGCGTGAGCCGCGATCCGGTGTGGGGGCTCGGCCGCAACAGTGCCGGACTTTTCGTGCGTTTCACCTCGGATGCCGGCGAATTCGACCTCAAATGGACGACGGGCGGTGTGAATACGCTCGACAACATGACCGCTATCGTGGCCCG
>JAGHTP010000056.1 GCA_018065265.1 Candidatus Cryptobacteroides aphodequi
GGCACCATCATAGTTGGCCGCGACATCGCCCACGCCAAACTCAAGGCAAGGCTCGATGCCGGTGAGGACCTTCCCCAGTACTTCAAGGACCATCCCGTTTACTATGCCGGCCCCGCAAAGACCCCTGCAGGAATGGCTTGCGGCTCGATGGGTCCCACAACCGCCAACCGTATGGACCCTTACGTTGACGAGTTCCAGGATCACGGCGGTTCGATGATTATGCTCGCCAAGGGTAACCGCACCCAGCAGGTTACCGATGCCTGCCGCAAACACGGCGGTTTCTACCTTGGAAGCATTGGCGGCCCCGCTGCCATCCTTGCACAGAACAATATCAAGAGCATCGAGTGCGTCGAATATCCCGAACTTGGAATGGAAGCCATCTGGAAGATAGAGGTGGAAGATTTCCCCGCATTCATACTCGTTGACGACAAGGGTAACGACTTCTTCAAAACCATAGGTCTCTGATAGATGAAAAAAGATCCGAAAATCCTGCTGATCTGCCTTGGCTCGCTGGTCGGTTTCCTGGCACTGGTGCTGCTGGTGCTGCAACTCGTGTTCTCGACCGGACTTGCGACCACGCTCGTGAACAGGTATTCGGACCGTTTCATAGACGGAAACCTCAGCTTCGGCAAGGTCGGCATCTCGCTCTTCAAGCGTTTCCCGAATGTGAGCGTTTCGCTCGAAGATGCGGCGCTGACCTATCCCCACGAGCGTTTCGACTCGCTTGAGGACGGCTCGAGACGTATGAACCGCGGCCGAAACGAGGCGGCGGACACACTCGCTTCGTTCCGCCATCTGGTTGTAGCCGCCGCTCTTCCGGACCTGCTGAACGGCCGTATCGATCTGCCGTTCGTGTGGCTCGATTCGCCGCGCATTTTCGCCAAATGCTATAACGACAGCACGGCGAACTACAACATCTTCAAGGTATCATCTCCCGACGAGGAGGACGATTCCACCGCTGCTATGCCCGCCATCCGCGTGGAAAGGCTGCGCCTGACCAATAAGCCGAACATTTCGTTCTGCGCCCCGCAGGACAGCGTTTTCCTTTCGCTGAGGCTGCAGAGGCTGCTGTTCAAGGGCCTTGCCAGCATTGACGATCCGCTCGCTTCGCACGGCAAGTTCGCGATAGACACGCTGCGCGCCAGCGGCAGGCTTGGAGCCGATACGCTCGCGTTCAGCCTTTCGTCGCTGAAGCTCGGGGGCGACCGCGATGCGCTGGAACTCTCCGCTTCTGCAAGGGCCTCCGCCCGCACCCGCAACTACGGACGTATTCGTGTGCCCGTGGAACTCGGAGCTTCGCTCTCCATGCCGGAAGACAGCATCTTTACGGTCGATATCAAGAGCTTGACCCTTAATGTCGGAGGCATTCCGGTCGAGGCGTCGGGAACTGTAGGCTTTGCTGCGGGCGATTCGCTTCTGCTCAATGCCGGGGTCGGGATTTACAATTGCGACCTCTCGTCGATACTCGAGAACTACGCTGTCAATTTCTGGGACGGGGCGAAGGATTTCAAGACCGACGCCGTGCTTGATGTGGATGTGAAGGCCCGTGGCCTGCTTTGTACATCTGCCGGCGTGCTGCCATCTCTCACGGCCTGCGTGAAACTGCCTGACTGCTTTGTCGACTACGCTCCGCTCGGGCGCAAGGTCAATGCCGATATTGATATTGATGCCGCCACGGCCGCCGATTGTGCCCTGAATGTGGACATCAACCGCGTAAAACTTTTCTCCGACGGCATTTCTGTCAGCCTGGACGGCGGTGTGAAAGACCTTTTAGGCGCCGATCCTGGTGCGGAAGTCGCGGCGGACATCTCCGCACGTCTGGAGGACGTGATGGCGTTTCTGCCCGACAGCCTTGGAATCGAGGCGAAAGGCCGTATGCATACGGTTCTCAATGGCTCTGCGCGTCTTTCGCAGCTCAATATGGCCCACATCGCCGATGCGGATATCAACGCTTCGGTGGACATAGATACGATACGCTTCGCAATGCCGGCGGACAGCATCTCCGCGCTTGTGCGCACCTTCAATCTCAGCGCTGCCACAACCGGCGCGAAGAGGGGAGGGAAGAGCATAGAAAAGGGTGAGAGGCTGCTTACCGTCAAGGTGTCGGCCGACAGCCTCGGAGCCGATGTCGCCGGTATGTTCGCCCAGGTCAAGGGACTCGACGTGAAGGCGATGAACACCGCCTCCATCCTTGACGGTGATTCGAAGAACAAGGTACATCCTTTCCGCGGTACGGTTGCGGCTGAGTCCGTGCATCTGCGCGATGCCGATTCACTCTCGCTCCGCGTGCGCAATACGCGCGAATCGTTCGCCATCAGCCCGTACAACGGCGACAGGAGCATCCCGGTGCTCTCGCTGCGAAGCACGACCGAGAGGGCTTTCGTGCGTTCAGGGGTGAATCGCACTTCGGTACGCGATCTTTCGCTCAAACTGTCAGCCACGATGAACACGCTTTCGAGGAATGGCGGTTCTGCCTGGCGTAGGGATGCTGCCGGTCAGGGTGGTGCCCGCACGGCCGCTTCGCGTCCCGCTTATGGTGCGCAAGGCACTCGTCATGGTGCTGCCGACAGACCGGACTGGCTTTCTGACGAGACTCTGCGCAGCGGCGACCTGAACTTCAGCCTTGGTGACGAGCTGGCCAAATACTTCAAGTAGTGGAA
>JAGHTP010000050.1 GCA_018065265.1 Candidatus Cryptobacteroides aphodequi
TCGGTGATGAGGCCCATCGCAACACCTGCAACCGGCTTGCGTATCTTCACTCCCGCATCCATAAGGGCAAGGCAGCCTCCGCAGACGGAAGCCATTGAAGAAGAACCGTTAGATTCGAGGATATCGGAAACGACACGTACTGCGTAGGGATTCTCGGGAGCCACGGGAATAACGGGCTTGAGGGCGCGGAGAGCGAGGTTTCCGTGACCGATCTCACGACGGCCGACACCCCTCTGGGGCTTGGCTTCGCCAGTTGCGAAAGGAGGGAAGTTGTAGTGCAGAACAACCTGCTGGTCGTCCTGGATGAGGACCTCGTCGGTCTCCTTCATATCCATCTTGGTACCGAGGGTAACGGTTGCGAGAGACTGGGTCTCACCGCGGGTGAAGATGGCGCTGCCGTGTGCGCAGGGCAGATAGTCAACCTCGCACCAGATAGGACGTACCTGGTTGCATACGCGTCCGTCAAGACGGATGCCTTCGTCGAGAATCATATTGCGCATAGCCTCTTTCTCGACTGCGTGATAGTAGCGGTCAACGAGAGTGGCCTTCACTGCATATTCTTCCTTCTCCTCTACGGTTGCGGGCTCGGGAAGTGTTGCAAGGAACTCTTCCTTGATGGACTTGAAACCATCCTCACGCTCGTGCTTGGGCTTTGCGCTCTTGGCGAGGGCGTAGCACTTGTCGTAGCAGAAAGCCTCGACGGCCTTCTTGAGTTCTTCGTCTTCGATATCGTGGGGATAGTCGCGCTTGTTGATGTCGGTTCCAAGATCGTGCATAAGCTCTTTCTGGACGCGGCAGTGGCGCTTGATCTCTTCGTGTGCGAATTTGATGCTTTCGAGCATATCGTGCTCGCTGACCTCGTTCATCTCACCTTCAACCATCATGATGTTCTCTTCGGTTGCTGCAACCATAAGCTCGAGGTCGGCCCTCTTCATATCTTCGAAGCCGGGGTTGATCACGAACTTGCCGTCAATACGGCAGACGCGAACTTCGCCGATAGGGCCTCCGAACGGGAGGTCTGATGCTGCGAGTGCGCAGGATGCTGCAAGACCTGCAAGAGCATCGGGCTGGGTATCCTTGTCAGCGCTGATGAGCGTTACGTTAACAAACACTTCAAGGTGGAAATCATCGGGCCAGAGAGGCCTGATGGGACGGTCGATAAGACGTGAGATGAGGATCTCGTAGTCACTTGATTTGCCTTCCCTCTTCATGAATCCGCCGGGGAAGCGTCCAGCTGCGTAGAACTTTTCCTTGTAGTCTACTGTAAGGGGCATGAAATCGGTGCCCTCCTTAACTTCTTCTGCGCAGGTTACGGTGGCAAGCAACATGGTGCCACCCATCTTCACAACTGCGCTGCCGGCTGCCTGCTTGGCGAGTTTGCCGGTCTCGATTTCAATCACGCGGCCATCCGCGAGTTCGATCTTTTTGTTGATTACGTTCATTATTGTTTTTCTTAAACTGCTTTCATCTAAAAAGGGGCGGCGACCGCTGCGGACGCTGCCCCTTGTCCTATCGTTTATCGACGGAGGCCAAGCTCCTTGACGATACTTCTGTACCTCTCGATGTCAACTTTCTGGAGGTAGTCCAGAACCTGACGGCGCTTACCTACAAGACGCAGAAGGCTGCGGCGTGTAACCACGTCCTTCTTGTTCTTCTTGACATGTTCGGTAAGGTGAGCGATACGGTAGGAGAATAACGCAACTTGACTCTCAGGAGAGCCGGTGTCCTTATTGGACTTCCCGTACTTCGCGAAAATCTCTTGCTTCTTTTCAGGCATAAGGTATTCTGCCATGGTGCAAATAGATTTGTTGTAAATTGGTTTAACTGTGCCGGACCACCGTGGTCCAAAGCGGCGCAAAGATAAGAATTTTTTTCTATTTTTGCATACCTATGAAACAGAAAAGATATTTGCTCCCCCAGGAGGAGATTCCCCGCTACTGGTACAATATAGCAGCCGACCTTCCGCACAGCACTATGCCCATGCTCGACCCCGTGACCCGCAAACCGGTCGACGTGGAGAGCCTCAGCAAGATATTCTGCCGTGCCTGTGCAGAACAGGAACTCAACACCACCGACCGCTGGATACCCATTCCCGAACCCGTGCTTGAGAAATACAGCTACTGGCGCAGCACTCCGCTCGTACGCGCGTACGGCCTTGAGGAGGCGCTCGGCACCCCGGCCCACATCTATTTCAAAAACGAGAGCGTGAGTCCCATAGGTTCGCACAAGCTCAATTCGGCCCTTCCTCAGGCGTATTACTGCAAGCAGGAGGGAGTGAAGAACATCACCACCGAGACCGGTGCCGGCCAGTGGGGTGCCGCACTTTCCTACGCTGCCAGCGTGTTCGGGCTTGAGGCGGCTGTATATCAGGTCAAGGTCAGCTATGAGCAGAAGCCTTACCGCCGCAACATAATGCAGGTGTTCGGAGCCCAGGTGACTCCTTCGCCTTCGATGTCCACCCGCGCCGGAAAGGATATCCTCACCGCCACACCTAACCATCAGGGTTCGCTTGGAACGGCCATCTCCGAAGCCATTGAGCTCGCACAGATGACTCCCGACTGCAAATATGTGCTTGGATCTACTCTCAGCCACGTCGCTTTGCATCAGACTATCGTCGGTCTCGAAGCCGAAAAGCAGATGGCTCTCGCGGGCGAGTATCCCGACACCGTGATCGCCTGCTTCGGCGGCGGTTCCAACTTCGCCGGCGTAGCTTTCCCCTTTATGCGCCATACAATCTGCGAAGGCCGCAAGACCAGGTTCATTGCAGCAGAGCCCGATTCGTGTCCGAAACTCACGAAGGGCCGTTTCGAATACGACTTCGCCGACGAGGCCGGCTACACGCCGCTTCTGCCGATGTTCACACTCGGTCACGATTTCCGTCCGGCCAACATTCACGCCGGCGGTCTGCGCTACCACGGAGCCGGAGTCATAGTTTCACAGCTCCTGAAGGACGGACTGATGGAAGGAATGGATATCGGCCAGACCGAATCGTTCAAATCCGGTGTTCTCTTTGCCAGAGCAGAGGGCATAATCCCCGCACCCGAATCGTGCCACGCAATAGCTGCAGCGATACGAGAAGCTCTTGCGTGCAAGCGCGACGGCCGCGAGGATGTCATCCTCTTTAACCTCTCCGGTCACGGCCTCGTCGATATGAGCGCCTATGACCAGTATCTCAGCGGCAATATCGTGGACTGCCCGTACGGCAAATAGCACTGGAGATATCCCTTAGTGCGATGCCTTGAGAAATCTTACTGCGCGGTGTAGTAGCGGACGAAGTCGATGGCTATGTAGCAGGGCATTCCTACTCCCGAGGGGAGTATCTTGCCGGGATAGTCGCGGCCTACCCATACTCCGCTGATCTGGTTCGAGAGCAGCAGGAAGTATTCGCAGGTGTCGAAGGGATAGCGGTCCTCGCTGAACTCTTCTTTGGTATAAGTAGCTACCTCCACGTCGTTGATGTACATACGCAGGCCAGTGGAATCGCCTTCTACAGAGTAGATGTTCCAGTCTTCGAAATTGACGGCAGCGGTCCTCTGCATAGCGTGCGGACGCCTGGGGTTCTCGATGCTCTCGACGGTGTGAATGGTATGATAGGTGAAGTCCTTGTAGTTGAGGTGCTCCATAATGTCTATCTCGCCATCGTAGGGGTAATTGTCGGGTTCCATCCAGATTGCGGGCCAGAAGCCTTCGGCTCCGCTCATCTTTGCGCGGATGTCGAGCCTTCCGTGGACGCCGTCCTTGCCGAGATTGAAATATTTCTTGCCTTTGGAATCGACATCGCCGGCGGTGTATCCGTTCACGCCTTCGGTACCGTCATCCTCACGAACTTCGCGCGCCCATATGTAAAGGGCTCCACCCTTGGTGGCTGCGAGGTCCTTAGAGAGAGTCTGGTAGACCCTGCGCTTGGTCTGGTTCCAGGTGGCGGGGTCCATCCTGCGGCCGTTGAAATCATCTACCCATTCGAGTTTCCAGTTCCCTGAAGGGGTGAATTCATCGCCCTGAACCGATTTGCGGCAGACGTCTTTGTCGCAGCAGGCTGATGCAAGCAGAGCTATAGCTGCAATAATTGCAAAATGCTTCATAAACTATTTGAGTTCAATGGGTTTGTACTTGGGAGCAAGAGTCTTCATAATGCTCCAGGCGATGATGTAGGCTACACCGCAGAAGCAGAACATTACGAAATAACCGGCAGGCTTGCCCTCGAAGCCGAGGAACCTGAAGGCTGAACCGGCGTTCTCGGCGTAGGTGAAGAGGTTACCGGCAATCTTCTGGATGAACATAGAACCCACACCTCCGGCCATTGCACCGATACCGGTAACTGTGGCGATGGTGCTCTTGGGGAACATATCTCCAATGGTAGAGAAGAGGTTGGCGCTCCAGGCCTGATGTCCGGCCGCGGCAAGACCGATGAGCACTGCGGGCCACCAGGGAGTGTTGAAATGCATTCCGAGAGGCTGTGCAAGCAGCGCGCAGAGAGGGAAGAAAGCGAAAATAAGCATGGCCCTCATACGGCCTGCGTACGGATTCATACCCTTTTTGTCTACGAATATCTTGGGCAGATAGCCGCCTCCGATCGAGACTACCGTCACGATGAGGTAGAGGGTGAAGATGAGCCACTGGCCGAGGGGCTTGGTCACGGGCGCATCGAACTGGTTGCTGAAATATGAAGGTGCCCAGAACAGGAAGAACCACCATACACCGTCGGTGAAGAACTTACCGGTGATGAAGGCCCAGGTCTGCTTGAAAGTGAAGCACTTGAGCAGCGAAACCTGCTTCTCTTCGGCTGCGGGGGCGGCAGGGGTGATGGCCGCATCGGCGGCATCGTCCTGATGGATGTATTCCAGCTCGGCGGCGTTGACGTGCTTGCTCTTTTCGGGCTTGTCATACATAAAGGCCCAGAAGAACATCCAGATGAAGCCGAGTCCACCGATGATGATGAAAGCGAGTTCCCAGCCGAACTTTACGGCAAGGGGCGGGATGCAGAGCGGAGCGGCGAGCGCGCCTACCGATGCGCCGGCATTGAAGATTGATGTGGCGAACGCACGGTCCTTCTTGGGGAAGTACTCCGCCGTAACCTTTATGGCAGCGGGGAAGTTGCCGGCCTCGCCGAGCGCGAGTATGCCGCGGCAGAGAAGGAACAGATAAACCGATGTCGTTGAGATGGCGAGAGCTACGTTCGAAGCGACTTCCACACCCTTGAGCGCGGCAAGGTCTTCTCCGACGATCAGTCCGGTAGCCCATCCGCAGGCGGCGTGAAGGCAGGCACCTGCCGACCATACGCCTATTGCGATGATGTAGCCTTTCTTCGTGCCCATCCAGTCGACGAACTTGCCGGCGAAGAGGCAGGCAATCGCATAGAAGATGGAGAAGAATGCGGTGATTGTTCCGTAATTCGCATCAGTCCAGTGGAATTCGGGCTTGATGAAATTCTCGTAAGTGAGAGAAAGCACCTGACGGTCGAGGTAGTTGACGGTAGTCGCTACGAAAAGCAGCGAGCAGAGCCACCAGCGCCAGTTGGTCATAAGTTTTTTCTGAGTTGACATTATCGTACTTCTTTGATTATTGCTATTGTGTTTGCACAGAGCCGGGAAATCTTCTCCCAGTCTCCAGCTTCAATGACATCCTTGGGGAAGAGGTTGCTGCCCATGCCAACGCAGCTTACGCCGGCCTTGAACCACGCCTCGAGGTTCTCGCGTTCGGGCTTTACACCTCCGGTAACCATAATCTTGCTCCAGGGCATAGGGGCTCTCAGACCCTTCACGAACTTGGGGCCGAGCACATCGCCGGGGAAGACCTTGCAGACCTCGCATCCGGCCCTCTGTGCGCGTCCCACTTCGGAAACCGTGCCGCATCCGGGCATATAGGGAACGTTGAAAAGCCCGCATACCGGTGCTATTCCGGGAACGAACTGGGGACCTACCACAAATCTGGCACCCATACGGATGAACTTCCACGCGTCCTTGACGAACGAGATGGAACCCACGCCAAGTATCATTTCGGGAAGCTCCTCCTCCACGAAGGGCACGAGCTGGCGGAAAACTTCCGCTGCCGCCTCTCCGCGGTTGGTGAATTCGAAGACTCTGATTCCTCCCTTATAGCAGGCGCGCAGAACGTTCTTGCTCGTTTCGAGGTCGGCATTGTAGAACACCGGAATCACCGCTGTCTCTTCGATGGCGGCGATAATCTGTTTCTTGCTGTATCTGTTGTCCATAGTTATCTTGATACACGGCCCGAGCCGTCACCTTTCATAAGATTCTCCACCTCTGCGACAGTGACCTGGTTGAAGTCGCCGAAAATCGTGTGCTTGAGACAGGAGGCTGCAACGGCGAAATCGAGAGCCTTCTGGTCATCGCCCGTGTAGGTGAGAAGACCGTAGATGAGTCCGCCCATAAAGCTGTCGCCTCCGCCTACGCGGTCCACGATGTGGGTGATGTCGTAACGGGGCGATTCATAAAGTTTTTCGCCATCCCAGAGTACTCCGCCCCAGGTGTTGTGGTTGGCGTTGATGCTGCCGCGCAGCGTGATGATGACCTTCTTCGCGCGGGGGAAGCGTGCCATCAGCTGTTCGCCAACGCTGCGGAAGCGCTGCTGGTCGATTGCTCCTGCCGTGGCGGTGACATCGAACCCCTCGGGCTTGATGCCGAACACCTTGTCCGCGTCTTCCTCGTTGCCCAGGATGATGTCGCACCCTTCCACGAGCGCGGGCATCACTTCACCGGCCTTCTTGCCGTATTTCCAGAGATTCTTGCGGTAGTTCAGGTCGCAGCTGACCGTCACTCCGAGCCTGTTCGCCGCCTTGATGGCCTCGAGGCAGACATCTGCTGCGCCCTGGCTGAGTGCGGGGGTGATGCCGGTCCAGTGGAACCAGTCCGCTCCTTCGAACACCCTCTCCCAGTCGATTGAACCGGGCTGTATTGTTGCGATGGAGCTTCCAGCGCGGTCATAAACCACCTTGGAAGGGCGTGCGACGGCACCCGTCTCGAGGAAGTAGATTCCCAGACGGTCTCCGCCGTAGATGATATGTTTTGTGCCGACCCCGTATGAGCGAAGGTCCTTGAGGCAGGCGCGTGCTATGTCGTTTTCGGGAAGACGCGTGACGAATTCGGTGTCTATCCCGTAATTGGCCAGAGAAACGGCCACATTGGCCTCGCCTCCACCGAAAGTGGTATCCAGCTGATGGCTCTGACCGAAGCGCAGATACCCCGGTGTCGAAAGGCGGAGCATTATCTCTCCGAATGTGATGACTTTTGCCATAGTTCTATTTCAAGTATTCGTCGGCGAATTTGATGTACTGGTCCCAGTCGTATTCGAGTATATCGTGCTTGCCCTCGCGCATATGGTAGCGAAGATGGCCTTTACCGACCGGTTCGTTCACGCCGGGCCACTGGGTGCCTTCGAGTCCTTCCAGCCCGAACAGGGCATAAACCGGCGATGCGGCCTTGATTGCTTCGTACTCGCCCTTCGGGTCGGCGAAGATGTCAAGGCTGGCGCTGGCAACATAAACCGGACGCGGCGCGATCAGCGCTATGAGTTCGTGCTGGTCGAAGGGGAGAGCGGCTTCGTTGTCATTGTATTTGAGGAAGTTGTCGCAGAACCACTGAGGCCTGTAGCAGTTCACTTTCTTTATCGTTTCGCCGAAGTGACGGCGCGAAAGTGCGGCGCCGCAGTTGCCCGAGCAGTTGGAGATGACCATAGCAAAGCGCTCGTCAACAGCTCCTGCCCAGAGCGAAGTCTTTCCAAGCCGCGAGTGTCCGAATACGGCGACCTTTGTGGCATCTATGTCGGGGTCGGTCTCCAGATAGTCCAGAGCCCTCATATAACCCCAGGCCCAGGCGGAAATGCTGCCCCATTCATCGGCTTTGGGATAGTCCTGTCCTTCGGCATAGAAGAGCGGATGCACGCCGTTGCGGAAACCGTCATCGTAGTCGGGGTCCAGATCGGCGCGATAGAATGTGGCTATTCCGTAACCGGCGTCCACGATTTTTTCGAGCGGCCAGCGGATGGCGTTCTTGCCCCTTTCCAGATTCTCCACAATTCCGTAGGCTTTAAGTTCCTCTTCGGTAGGCATCAGGATGCCCTCATCGTATGAGATGCCCCAGTTTCCCTTGAAATTGGCACCGAGGAAAGCCGGAACCGGGCCTTCGGCATCTTTGGGCGTGTAGATAAGGAGCTTGAGGTAATGTTTACCGCTGTTGTCGAAATGCACTTTCACCTCCTTGCGCACGGCTTTGCCTCCGAGGGCGTTCTCGTCGCGGTAGAGGGTCTCGAAATGCAGCGCTTCGGGGCGGCCCGGCATACGTCCGAACATCTCGGTAGTGAAAAGTTCGAGAAGTTCCTTACGGCGCTTGTCAGTCCACTGGCGGCGCGTACGTACCGGTTTGCCGTTTTCGAAGCGCAGAGGGTCGGGAAGCGTGTAGGCGGGAACCTGACATTCGCTGAAGATCTCGCGTGGGAACTGCCAATGAATGTTGGTGCTCTTCTCCGGATGCTCCATCGCGGCGTGTGCACAGAGCTGTGCGATTTCGATGCGGTCGGGCTCCAGTTCCATATGCGGGGGAATGTAGGAGTTGCCTATTGCCGAGACTCCGGTCATCCATTCCCACCAGAGGCAGGCTATGGCATAGGAACCTACTGTAGAGTTGGGTTCGGATGTGCTTGGACCATAGACATTGTCGATAATGTAGGTGCGGGAGAGGTTGCCGATCAAAGTGGTGACAGGAAGAGTCACCCCTTCTGTCACGCGGCCGTCTTCGGACCAGGTCAGATCAAGACTTGCAGAAAATGCAATCCCTTCGAGATGTGCGCGTACATTATCATCCGGAATGCCGGAAGGGTTGAGCGAAATGCTCCACGCTCCGGCATTCAGGGATAATAGTGATGCTGCTATTGCCGCTGTAAGTTTATAATTCACGATATGTTAGTATATCCATCCTGGAGTACGTTCGAGGTTGGGGTTCTTCTGGCACTCCGCTGCGGGGATAGGCCAGTACCAAACGTGGTCCTCCCAGTAGAATGTGTGAGACATTTTCTGTCCCCAGGCACCCATCTCGCCCCATTTATCCTGATTGTTGAAGAGGGTCTTCTTATAGGTCCTCCAGCGCAGTTCGTGGAAGTAGTTGACACTTTCGCAGCAAAGTTCGATACGGCTCTCGTGCTGTATGCGCTCGAGCAGCTCTTCCTTGCCGGCCACTGCGTTCTGAGGCTGTCCGTCGTTGAGGGTAGGCATTCCTGCACGAACCAGAATCTCGTTGACAATCGCGATAGCCTCGTCGAAGCGGTCCACTGCATTGAGCGCTTCGGCCTTTTGCAGATAGATGTCGGTAAAGCGGAGCAGAGGGAAGTCCGTACCTGCCTCCCAGCGGAAGAAGGTGGGATCGTTGTGGATTACGAACTTGTTGTACTCGTAGCGGAAGCGTGTGCGGTCCTCGGGCCAGAGATCACCTTCGGTATCACCGTTACCTGCGATGATGAAAGGCCATCTGTGCGTCTTGAGCGTAGACTTGGATCCGGTGTTGGAGCAGGTATAGAAAGGCTCGTAAGGCATGATGACCAGCTTGCGAAGCCTCGGGTCGCGGTTCGCAAAACAACTGCGAAGCCTTTCTTCGTTGCCGTTGTCAAGGTAATAGGTGTCCCAGACTTCCTTGCTTACCCTTCCGATAACGCCGGATTTGGCAACGTTCCATTCTGTAAGATTCTGGACATCGGCCTTGAAATTCATAGAATCGCGGCAGAAGAACACCTCGCGCTTTGTAGAGTCTTCGAGGAATACGGGGTCGTTCCATTCGGGAATGTACTGTGCAAAGTCGAATGGTGTACCATCGGCATTGTGGAAACTGTCTACGAACATCGCACGGGCCTGAAGACGGCTCGTCGAGTTCGAAGAAGAACGAGTAGCATACCATTGGTGAGTCCAGTCGCCATAACCTACGTCGCGGCTGAACTGCAAGGGGAGAATCATCTCGCTGCACTTTTCGCCAGCTTCGGTGAAAGGAGCCATGTAGTCGCCGTGCCACAGACCGTAACCGCACTCCTCAACCTTGTCGAAGCAGAGGATGGCTTCGTTGTATGCATTCTTTTCGGCTTCGGCGTCGCCTTCCTCCTGGGCCAGCCAGGCCAGCCACATATAGACTTCGCCCTTGAGAGCCCAGGCTGCGCCTTTCGAAGGACGGCCGTAGGGAGAGGTAAGGGTGTTGTCGGGAAGCTTGGGGGTGTTGATGGCATCATTGAGGTCGCTCAGACACTGATTCCACACCTCGGACATAGTGTTGCGAGGCTTTGTACAATCGGTGTTGAGCACGGGCTCAAGATAGATTGGAACGCCTCTGAAAAGCATGTTCAGACGATGATAATACATCGCGCGCAGAATCTTGGCCTCTGCCAGATAGACACTCTTTTCATCATCGGACAAACCGGGAACACCGGGGATGTGAACAATAGCGTCATTAGCAATGTGTATACCTTCGTATACATACTTCCATTCGTAACGGAAAGTTACGTGGCCGGCATTCTGTGCCGCCCAGCAATAATACTCACCATATACGCCTCCGGTGCAGAAACCGAAGTTCTCTATGCGGTGACGTGCTATCATCCTCAGGTTGGGATATTCCATACCTTCGGTCGAGCCAAGGCCCATTCCGCTTGGTCTGAAAGGGTTGAGGATTGCATCGACACCGGCCTTCGTGTTTTCGGGGTTCGTCCACATCTGGGCGGAACCGAGCTGGGAGGGCATTACTGTGTCAAGGTTCACGCAGGCGGGAGCGATTGCTGCCGCCGCTGCAAGGATAACTATCGAATACTTTATCTTTTTCATATGTCACGCAGTATTAGAAAGTCATCTGAACACCCACTGCGTATTGCTTGAGCAGAGGGTAAGTTACGCTTGTGCCGAGCTCGGGATCCATACCGGGGTACTTGGTGAATGTGAAGAGGTTGTCTCCTGAAACATAGAAACGGAGCTTGTCGATATTGATCCTTTCGGTAATGCGCTGTGGAATAGTGTAACCTAACTGCACATTCTTGACCTTGATGTAGTCACCCTTGTATTCCCAGGCGTCACTTGCAGCCGAGCTGGTGCTTCCGAAACGGGGATAGGTGGCTTTGAGATTGGTCCTCGGGTCGCCGGGGTTCTCGGGATCATAGAAATAATGGTCTTCTGCCATATACTTGTAAACAGGTCTGGAAACTGCAGGAGCGGCATAAGCTATGTCAAGCAGCCAGAATCCGGCGGAACCCGAGATGAGGGTGTAGAAGTCGAATCCCTTCCATCCCAGGGAAATGTTGACGGCGAAGTTGGTCGAAGGTGTGTAGGAGTGACCTGTGAAATTCTGGTCGTTCGTATCACCATACTGGCCATCTCCGTTTGCATCTTCGTAGAGATAATCTCCGTACCAGAAAGAGTTGCGGAGCAGCTTCTTGCAGCCGCAGAATGTGTAGCCTGCATCAAGCATGGCCTGAACCCAGTCGTAGTCGGACTCGGTACGTATCATACCGTCAACAGGACCTGCGTTCGGATCGACCTCGCCTCCGGTGTAGCCTTTGCCGTTACCGTGATAAAGCTTGAAGAAGTAAGTCTCGCCGAGTTTATGTCCTTCGCATATCTGGCCGCCGAAGCCGCCGATGCTGACTTCACCTATGTTGCTGTAGTAGGTGCGGGCCTGCTCGCCGGTCTCCTCGTCAATGATGGGAGCACCGGTCTCGTCGTAGCGAAGCTGCCACTCCTTGGTGGGCTTGCCCTTGTTCTTGGTTACCATGTCGCGGTTGAACGAAAGGTTTCCGCCCACGCTGTAGAAGAAATCTCCAATTGTATCGGACCACTTGAGGGTGAACTCGAGACCCTTGTTGTTCACACTGGCAATGTTCTGGGTAGAGCCCTCGCGGGAACCCATTGTGAGGTACATTTCAGGGGTGAAGAGGATACCGGTGGTGTTCTTGTCATAGAAATCGAATTCAGCTGTGAGCTTGTCCTTGAAGAATCCGAGGTCGAGACCGAGGTCGGTTGAAGTTGTGGTTTCCCACTCAAGCTCTTCGTTGCCGATCTTACCTACGGAAAGTACTGTCGAGGGAGAACCGTCAACAATGACTTTCGCGATGCGGTAGGTGGCCTGCCAGGCGTAGTCGTTGGTGCGGCAGTTGCCCACCTTTCCCCACGAAGCGCGGAGCTTGAGGTTGCTCAGCCAACCGGCAGTATCTTCCATAAACTCTTCCTTGTTGATACGCCATCCGGCTGAAGCGGAAGGGAAGAAACCCCAACGTGCCTGAGGAGAGAAACGGCTGGAACCGTCGTAACGGGCGTTGAATTCGGCAAGATAACGCTCTTTGTAGTTGACGTTGACCCTTCCGAAGAACGACTCCATAGCCCAGTTGGTAGAAGAACTGCCTGCCGAATTGAGTGTTGAGGCAGTGCTGATTTCGTGGAGTTCCCATGATGTCATACCCTTGCGGCTTGTGCTGAACGTATGATACTGGTACTCCTGACTTGAGAAACCGGCCAGAGCGCCTACATTGAAGTCGCCGAACTGCTCGTTGTAGCGGAGCAGGAGCTCGGCATTGGTGCGCTCCGAGCGGGAGTTCGATGCCGAAATGGTGGCGCTGTCCAGATTGGTTGTCTCAAGCAGGCTGTTCTGGTTGAAGTTGAACTTTTCAACCTTGACTGTCCAGTTGCGGGTGTCCTGATTGAAGAGCTGGTAGTTGTATTTTCCTTCAAGTGTGAGCCCCTTCATGATATTGGCGGTGAAGAACGCCGAGAGGTTGGCGTCCATCACGATCTTCTCACCGTCGCTGCCGCAAGCCTTCTCGAGAAGGTTGTTGGCGCTGGTGCCTTCCTCCGCGATGTTGGCTGCAGTACCGAAACGCATATTCTGACCGGCGGGCCAGAAACCGGATACGGTTCCGCTGATGCTATTGAACGAGTTTTCAACCGATGCGATACCGAGGTTGGACCTGCGTGCCTGAACGTTCATACCAACGCTGAGCCAGTCTCCGACCTTGCCTTCGACACGGCTCTGGAGAGTGATCTTCTTCTCGCCTGAGTCCATACCGTCTATTACGTTCATAACGCCGGGGTTATCAAGATAACCGAATGCGAATGAATAGTTTATGTTCTTCGAAGAACCGCTCATCGAAAGGTGGTGGTTGTACGAGAATGCAGGGTTGAACAGAACGTCGAACCAGTCGGTGTTGGGGTAGCAGATGTAGTTGGGGTATGCATTGGCTCCGGTATAGCCGTTGGGATCATTCTTCGCATTGCGCCACAACTCAATGGAGGCCTCGGAATAAGGCTGGGGAGCTTCCCTCTGCCAGGCATTCTCATTGGCATATTCCATATGGTCTGCATAGTCTATGACATAAGAGAGTTTGTTTATGGCGTGCTGGAGAGAAGCGTAGCCGTTGTATGCGAACTTGGGTTCGCCGTTACCCCTCTTGGTGGTGATGAGGATAACACCGTTGGCACCGAGAGCACCGTAGATGGCTGTCGAGGACGCATCCTTGAGGATGGAGATGTTCTCGATATCGGCAGGGTTCACGTTATCCATATCCCACTCGACACCGTCCACAAGGACGAGAGGCTGCGCGTCGTTGAGGGTACCGATACCGCGGACGCGGATTGTGGCGCTCTCACCGGGCTTACCGCTGCTCTGCGTAACCGACACACCGGCGCTGAGACCGTTCAGTGCGCTGGAAACGTTGGTGACGGGGCGGGAATTGATCTTTTCATCGAAGTTGATGCTGGTGACGGCACCGGTGAGGTTCACCTTCTTCTGTGTACCGTAACCTACGATAACGACTTCCTCGAGGGTCTGTGAGTCATCTTCGAGCGTTACCGAGATGGTGCTTCCGGCCGTGGCCTGCACTTCTTTCTCGATGTAGCTCATACAGTTGACCACCAGGGTGACGGGCGATGTCCTGACTGTGATGCTGAATGCACCGTCCACGTCGGTCATTGTGCCGTTTGTGGTCCCTTTTTCAATAACAGCGGCACCGATAAGAGGCTCGCCCGTGGCATCAACCACGGTTCCCTTCACGACTCCGCCGCGGCCCTGGGCGTAGGCGGAAGAAGCAAAGGCAAGCACTGCGAGTGCCGCAATCAGAAGTTTCTTGCAATTTGCAAACATACTTTATTAGTCTTGTGATGTGTAATATCTTATGAAGTCAACCTTGATGGCGCAAGGCATATTCTCGCCATTGGGAAGGGCTACACCAGGGTAGTCCTGGCTAACCCACGATCCGCTTATCTGGTTGGAGATGAGGATGTAGAAATCCGACTTGTCAAAGGCCCACTCGCCGAGGTTGTAGCTCTTTTTGAGAAACGATCCGGTCAGCTTTCCGTTGATATAGAAGTAAAGACCTTTGCTGTCGCCTTCTACGGAGTAGATGTTGTAAGCCTTGTAATCCACTGGAGTCGTATACTGGAAACCGCCCAGACCCTGGGCAATGGATTCCTTCGTGTGTACGGTCTGGTAAACTACGCCTCTGTAGTTGACGTGCTCCATAATGTCGATTTCGCCGTGGAAGGCTCCGCCACTGTAGTTGGCTACGTCGGTGAGCAGCCAGAGTGCGGGCCAGAAGCCGGCGGCTCCGTCCATTGCGCAGCGTATGTCGATACGTCCGTGAATACCGTTGCGGCCGAGCGAGAAATACTTCTTGCCCTTGCTGTCCATATCGCCGGCGGTGTAACCGTTCACACCTGCGGTGCCGTCATCTTTGCGTACTTCGCGAGCCCATACGGAGCAGACGCCGTTCTTGACCTCGATGATGTCATCGGAAATGGTCTGGTATGTGCGTCTCTTGGTGTAGTTCCATACTTTGTCATCGAATTCGTCGAAGTTCTCGACCCATTCGAGTTTCCAGTTGCCTTCGGGAGTGTATTTGTCGCGCGAAGGGTCGCCGGAGTCGCCGAAATCCACGAAAGTGTCTGCCTGTGTAAAGTAGGAGGAACTGAAGTTCGAATAGAATTTCTCGGCGCCGTCAAGACTGTAGCCCTGGATCTTCGCTCCGGAAACCATCTTGATTCCGGGTACGATGGGAATATATACGTTCTTGCAGTCTACGGGGAATGAAACTTTGATTGCAGCCTCGCTGTTGTCGGCAACCAGTTCGCACTGTCCGTCTGAAGAAAGTGTTATGGTGTTGAATTTCCCACTGTCGTTTCTGGTGACTTTGAGCGAAGCTATCTTCTCGTGATTGACCTTGTATTTGGCAACGGCGAGAACGTTGCTGAAGGAGAATGAATCGATGCCTACCCCTGCCGAAAGGAAGGGAACTCCGGCTCCGCTCACTTCGGTGATGTGATTCAGGACCACCCTGTCGGAAACATCCTCATTGCTTATGGAAACTATGGCTTCGGGGAAGTTTGTGGCAACCGCGAAGAAGAGTCCTGTGCGCTTGATGGTCGTGGTGAAAGTGGCTGTGGCACCGTCGGCGCTGAGTTCGGCCGCCGAGATGGGAATGACCTCGGCATTGGCTGAAATCTTGTCAGTACCAGCTATGTAAAGCAGTCCGTCGCGGTACTCGACCGCGTCAACATAGTTGGTGACGATGATGACATCCTCATCACTCCAGGCTGTGCGGGTGTTGCCGCTTATGGTTGCGCTCAGAGTGGTGGGTTTGACAACGGGAGGATCGGGGGTGTCGCCACCGCCGTTTCCGCCCTGGTTCTTATCCCCGCAGGAGCACACAAGAAGTGCTCCCGCGAGAATTGAGAATATTGTTTTGAAAAGCTTCATTGCTTGCTGTTAGAGGGTTGCACCTATGTTCTTGAATGCCTTTTTGCGCTCGTAGGTGGCTTCCTTGACGTTCACGCTTGAGAAAGGATTGGTCTCCGAAGGTTCGCACCAGCAGTACTGGGTATCACATCCGGTGAGCCAGGCGCCCACGAGCCTTGTGCCACGCCAGGGAGTTTCGGAGCCGTCATAGTAGTCGGGCTCGGTAGCAGTGTTGGCCTTCTCGGTTCCGTAGTAGAGGCAGGTGCCGCCCTTTTCGTAGAGCAGGTCGGGTGCCATAGCTGATTTCTGAACTCCGTTCTCCTCCCATTCGTGGAGTGTGAGCTCGGTTCCGATGCGGAAGTAACCGCCTTCGTTAAGGGTGGTCTTGGTAGTTGAGTTGTCTGTGCGGTAGAGGAAGAGGTAGCTGTCGCCCCAGTCAACTTCGTTGTAGAAGATATCGTAGGCGATATCGAGTGTGTCGCGCACGCCGCGCATACATCCGATTGAACCCTTGTTGTTGCCACTGAGGTAACCCGTGAGGTTCAGGCAGGTGCAGTTGGTCATCTGGAATGCCTTGAAAGAGTGATTGCGCTCAGCCTGGGCATAACTGTCAAAGATGATTGCAAGCTGGTTGATTCCGTCGGGGCAGTAGAAGATATCGTTGTCAAGAACGATGCGGCCGAAATCCATAAATACATTGGCGCTGGCAGCATCTTTATAATACCAGATGGAGATGAGGTTCTGGTTGGGAGCCTCGCTCACGCCCCAGGTCTTGTTGCCTGTTCCGTGACGGTCATAGGTCTTCCTCTGCTCGGCGGTGAGGTATTTTACTTCCCACTTGGTGTCGGTGATGATGAACTCGTCGAAGTTGGCCTGGATGCCGGGCTTGATTGACTGGAGTACAAACCAGGGAGCACCGTATGCGCACTTGATCTTGCTGTCATCGATGTAGAGGTTGAGTTTGTTATCCGCAGCGGTTGCATTGGGGTTGAATGTGAAGATACCGGTCTTCTTGTCACCCTGGTAGGTGCTCTCGAAGTCGAGGTTCTTCATATAGAAGTTGGCGGTCTCCGACATCGCTGTCATCTGGTTTGTCATAGTGGCGGTGGTCATCATATCGGAGTTGTTACCGCAGATGACAACGGTTCCTGAGAATGTGTTGGCGCCGCTGATGGTAACCTGTACGTCAGGATCGATGCAGATGATGGTGTTCTCGATGGCTTCGGGGAGAGTGTAGACTCCGCCGGTCTCGGCAGCTGTCACGTGAACGGCTGTGAGATTGCTGTTCTTGGTCTTGTTGAAGATCTTGCCGCAGATGTCGATATCCTTGCCGGCTTCCCACTCCTCATAGTAGAGGTGGCTCTTTGAGTCGGCTGAGAATGAACCGAGCTTCTTGTTCTCGCCCTTTGCGGTCTGGAGGACTGAAGGGTTCTCTTTCTCGAAGGCAAGAGTGGTCTCGTCCGAGTAGAACGAAACTTTGTAACCGTTGAGGGTGATGCCGGGAGCAAGGAAGAAGTATGCTGTGGTCGAGTCACCGAGTTCGGTGGTGACGCTGGTCTTGACATCCTTGCCTGTGAGGGCAACCTTGCCTGCTACGTCAACTGTGAACTCATCGGTAAGGGTCTCACCGTTGAGGCTCTGGAGAACGGCCTTGTAAACGGGCTCTTCTACAGAGAAAGAAACGGGTACGAGCATGCTGTTGAAGTTGAGCTTGCTGTTGCTTCCGAGGCAGGCGGCGAATGCGCCGGTCTTGGCGGCTGCATCACTGTGGTCAACTGCTGCGAAAGTTGCAAGGCCGGCCTTGGTAACGCTCTTGAGAAGGTTGGCGTCCTTGCCCACGGAGTATGCGTAATACATATCTACTCCTTCGGGAACCTTTGCTGAAATGTAGGCTGTGCGCTTGTCGGAGCTGAGCATTTCATCGGTCAGAACGACCTTGACTGCACCCTTGACTTCGTCGCCATTGATTGTGGCGTCAGCTGCGCTGGATGCGATATAGATGATATCACCCGCCTCCCAGTAATAGGAACCTGCGTCGAATGTCGACTTGGTGGTGGGAGCGGCTGCTGTGAAAGTCTTTTCCTTTCCACCGGTGTTACCGCCGTTGCCGGAGGGTTTGGCCTCGGGGTTGCAGGAACAGAATGCTGCGGCAGCAATGGCTGCAAGCATAAGCAATTGATTGTGTTTCATAAACTTTTTATTGTGTTGTTGATTAATTTTGGTTTCTAGTAAACCCATCCCGGAGTGCGCTCCAGGTTGGGGTTCTTCTGGCATTCAGCGGATGGAACCGGCCAGCTCCAGTTGTGGTCTTCCCAATAGAAGGTGTGGGTAAGTTTTTCACCCCAGGCACCTTCTTCGAACCAGGTCTCCTGGTCGTTGAAAAGAATCTTCTTATATGTTCCCCAGCGGAGTTCGTGGAAGTAGTTCACGCTCTCTGCACAGAGTTCTATTCGGCTTTCGTGCTGTATGCGCTCAAGCAGTTCCTCTTTGCCGGAAACGGCGTTCTGCGGCTGTCCGTTGTTGAGGGCAGGCATTTCAGCACGGGCCAGAATCTCATTTACAATCGCGATTGCCTCGTCGAAACGATCAACTGCGTTGAGCGCTTCGGCCTTCTGCAGATAAATGTCGGTAAAGCGGATGAGAGGGAAGTCAATTCCCGATTCCCAGCCGTAGAATCCGCTCTCGTTATGTACCACGTATTTGTTGTACTGGTAGCGGAACTCCCTGCGGTCTTCAGGCCAGACGTCTCCCGGAATATCTCCGTTACCCGGGATGATGTAAGGCCATCTCTGGACCTTGACAGAGGGCTGTCCTCCGCGCTTTGCGATCGAAACGAAAGGCTCGTAGGGCATCATTATGAGTTTCGCGAGCCTCGGGTCGCGGTTCGCGAAGCAGGCCTTGAGTCTCGCTTCGTTGCCGTTGTCGAGATAATATGTGTCCCATACATCCTGAGTCGAGCGGCCTGATACTCCGGACCTGGCGACTTTCCAATCGATAAGATTCAGCACGTCGGCCTTATAGTTGAGCGAATCGCGGCAGAAGAACACTTCGCGCTTCGAAGGAGTCTCGAGGAAGACAGGGTCGTTCCATTCCGGGATGTATGTGCTGAAGTCGAACGGGGTGCCGTCGGCCTCGTGGAAACTGTTGATGAACATTGCGCGGGGCTGCATACGGCTTGTCGCTCCGAAAGAAGAGCGTGTTGCGTACCACTGGTGGGTCCAGTCTCCGTAACCGATCTCCTGGCTGAACTGCAGGGGGAGAATCATCTCGCTGCACTTTTCGCCAGCTTCGGTGAAAGGAGCCATATAGTCGCCGTGCCACAGGCCGTAGCCGCATTCCTCAACCTTGTCGAAGCAGAGTATGGCTTCGTTGTATGCCGCCTTCTCGGCTTCGGCGTCGCCTTCCCCCTTGGCCAGCCAGGCCAGCCACATATAGACTTCGCCCTTGAGAGCCCAGGCTGCACCTCTTGACGGACGGCCGTAGGGTGCGGTAAGGGTGTTGTCTCGAAGGTCGGTGGTGTTGATGGCATCATTGAGGTCGCTGAGGCACTGATTCCATACTTCGCGCATAGTGCTGCGGGGCCTTGTGCATTCGGTGTTGAGCACGGGCTCAAGGTAGATTGGAACGCCCCTGAAAAGCATATTCAGTCGATGATAATACAGCGCGCGCAGGATTTTGGATTCGGCAATGTATACACACTTTTCGCTGTCGTCCAGGCCCGGAACGCCGGGGATGTGCGCAATGGCGTCATTGGCTATATGTATTCCTTCGTAGATGTATTTCCACTCGCTGCTGAATGTGACGTGACCTGCATTATGTGCTGCCCAGCAGTAGTATTCTCCATAAACTCCTCCTGTGTTGAATCCGAAGTTCTCGATGCGGTGACGGGCTATCATCTTGAGATTCGGATAATTCATTCCGTCGTCCACGCTCAGGTTCATACCCTTTGGCTTGAAGGGGTTGAGAATTGCATCGACACCTGCCTTGGCGTTCTCGGGATTCGTCCACATCTGGGCGGAACCGAGTTGCGACGGCATTACCGTGTCAAGATTGACGCAGGCGGAAAATGCAGCAACTGCAAACAGGAAGACCGCGAGTTTTTTCATTAAATGATTATTGCCAGTGCTTAAAAATGCGCCCAAAGTTAGCAAAAAAAAGGCACATTCCAAAGGAATGCGCCAAATGGGGTAAGCCTTATGAGGCAGTATTTCAGAATTCGAAATAAGCCTTTGCGTTGTTGTAGCTTATGTCTTCGACCATCTGCGCGATGCGCTCCATCTCGCTGGCGGGCAGTTTGCCTGCTTCGACGTCAGCTCCGATAACATCGCAGAGGATGCGGCGGAAGTATTCGTGGCGGGGATAGCTGATGAAGCTGCGGCTGTCGGTAAGCATTCCGACGAAGCGGCTCAGCAGACCTAACACGCTGAGGTCATTGATCTGCTTGCGCATTCCGCTCTCCTGATCGAGGAACCACCAGCCTGAACCGAACTGCATCTTGCCGGGACAGGTGCCGTCGTTGAAGGTGTAGGCCATGGTGATGAGCGTCTCGTTGTCCTTGGGGTTGAGGCAGTAGAGTATGGTCTTGGCGAGCCTGCCCTCGAGAGTGAGCCTGTCAAAGAAACGGTGACCGGCCTCGGCCATCGGAAGGTCGTGTATGGCATCGTATCCGGTATCGGGACCTACTGAATTGAACATCGCGGTGTTGTTGCTGCGGATAGCGCCAACGTGGAATTGCTGTACCCAGCCTGATTCGGCATCGGCTACGGCCTCGTCGTGCAGGAAGGCGCTGCGGAACTTCTCGGCCTCGTCGTGGTCGAGGTATTTGCCTTTGAGGACTTTCTTGAACGCTTTCTCAACTTCGGATTCGGTGTAGAGGGCCGAGTGGAATGTGTCGAGACCGTGGTCGGAGAGTTTGCAGCCCATCGAGGCGAAGAAAGCCCTTCTGCGGGCAAGCGCTTCGCGAAGGTCGGCATAACTGCGGATTTCCATTCCGGCAGCCTCGCCGAGTTTCTCGATATATGCTATGTAAGCTTCGGGATTCTCGATCGCCATTGCCTTGTCGGGCCTCCAGGCGGGAAGGATCTTTGTGCCGAAGGGCTTGTCAAGTATGGCCTTGTGGTAGCGGAGGTCGTCGGCGGGATCGTCGGTGGTGCAGACAACCTCGACTCCGAACTTGCGGATGAGAGCCTGGCCGCGGAACTCTTCCGTCGCGAGTTTCGCATTACACTCTTCGTAGATGTCCCTTGCCGTGGCGGGGCTGAGAAGCTTGTCAATGCCGAATACGCGGCTCAGTTCGAGATGTGTCCAGTGGTAGAGAGGGTTGCGCATCGTGTAGGGAACGGTCTCGGCCCACTTCTGGAAGGTCTCCCAGGAGTCGTGCTTGCCTCCGGTTATGTAGTCTTCGCTCACGCCGTTGCCCCTCATAGCGCGCCATTTGTAATGGTCGCCATAGTGGCCGTCAACCAGCCAGAGCTGGGTGATGTCGCGGAACTGGATATTCTCGGCTATCTGCTGCGGAACAAGGTGGCAGTGGTAATCGATTATGGGCTTGCCCTCTGCGTGTTCGTGATAAAGCTCCCTTGCAGTCTTGCTGGAGAGCATGAAGTCTTTGTTGATGAATGAAGTCATATTTTGAGTTTATTTGTTGTCAAATGGGTTCCAGACTATCCCGTCCTGGTGCTGGAACATGATTTTCTCGAAAGTGTACTCGGCGGCCTGCTCCGCGCTCAACAGGTGACACCAGCTCACACGTGCCGAAGTGTCCGATCCGGGCCCTGTGCAGCCGTATTCGGCGTAGAAACTGGTGCGCTCGGCATCGGGCTTTTTCCAGTTGTGCCAGCCTTCGGGCCGTATGTGTGCGCCCATTTCACATTCAATCCACACCGTCTTTGCAAAAGGTCTCCAGGGACGGCCGAGGTAAACTCTGTCAACGCCCGGGTCGGCTGTGAGGGTGCAGTGCAGGAATACGTAGCCGTATTTCTGGCCTTCGAAGGTTGAAGCGGCGGTTATGTAGCTGTTGTACTTGGAGTGGATCGTGCAGTTTTCGAAAAGGCACACCGAAGGCCCGAAGATGAAGTCGGTCTCGCCTTCGATGTAGCAGTCGAGGTAGTAGTTGCGCTTGACTCCGCCATCCTTGCCGTAACGTCCGTAGGTGTACAGGGTGTCCTGGAAGCCGAGCAGGCGGCAGCGGTGCACGAAGAGGAAGTCGCTGTCCGTGAAGAGGGCGACCGCCTGGCCCACAATCTTGCCGCTTCCGGCGCTGTTGGCTATGGTCAGGTCTTCGAGCGTTACGTAGCTCGAGTGGATGTACATGGTCGCGCTTCCCGACGTGCCTACCTTGTTTTCGGTTCCCGGCCAGGTGTCGGTGGCGGCAAGGCCGTAGGTGATAACCGTGCTGGCGGCATCCTGCCCGTAGATGTGCAGGCGGAACTTGTTGTGGGGGATGATGACCCTCTCGTGGTAGATACCTGGTTTGATGAAGATGTGCGTGATGACTTCGTGGCTGTAGTCGGGGCAGGCGTTTATCGCTTCCTGAACCGTGCGGAAGTCTCCGCTGCCGTCAGTCGCTACAACGAAGTCGGGCTTCACGGTAGCGCCTGCTTCCAGCGCGAGGCCCAGGCAGGCGAGCGCGGCAAGTATTGTTCTTCGCAGATTCATAACGCTACTGAGTTACGTAGGCGAACCAGTCGCCCGCGGTCTTGATATTGCCTTTGCTCCAGCAGGAGGCGTAGCTGTAGTGCACGGCTTCTCCGCTATGTATGCTCTTCACGGCCACGCTGTGCGCGCCGTCGGCGGTGAGGGTGATGGCGTCGGGCTCTTCCATACGCACGGCCACGCCTATCATACCGTCCTCGGGCTCAACGCTCTGGTCGGAGGCGTGTTCCCAGATGGCCATACCCGTGGCCCAGGAGGTCTCCTCGGTGATGTCGTGTCGGATGAATCCGGCCGCAATGTCAAGAGTTTCCGCCCCTTCGAAGGAGTAGACGTCCTCCACGTCGCACCAGTATGTGCCGGCTGTGACGGTGATGGTCTTCGAGAGCGAAACGGATGCCTGGCCGGCCTGCCAGGCGGGGTAGCGGAGCGTGAAGACCACTTTCCCGGGCTCTTCGCTCACGATCTCCCACTCGCGGTAGTTGGTGGGAGGGAGGCAGAGTGCTCCGTCCACGATGGGGGAGGAAGCGCCTCCGCCGAGGCTGACGGCCACTTTGTAGCAGTCCTTGCCGTTGCCGCGGTCGATGTGGTAGCTGAGGCCGTTCTCCAGCTCGTCCTTGTAACGCTGGTTGGCTACAAGTTCGCCTGGTGTCTTGACCCAGATGTCGATTCCGGGCGAGGTGGGATTGCCTTCGAGAGCCTTTCCGTAGAATCGGCCGCAGATGAGGTCATTCTCGAAGATGAAGTCATCGGCACGTTCGGGAACGAAGCGTGCCATCACTTTCTGCTCCGGGCCCTGCGTGCAGCTTGCCGCTGCCGCCAGGGCGAGTATGAGGATGATTGCTTTTTTCATGGAACGGGGCTATTTGAGGTCGGTGGTGGCGCACCAGTCCATATCGTTGTAGTCGTCATTCTCGCCGCACATACCCCAGATGAAGGTGTAGTTGCGGGTTGCGCAGGCGCTGTGAATGCTCCACTGCGGGCTGATGACAGCCTGTTCGTTATGCATCCAGATGTGGCGTGTCTCCTGAGGCTCGCCGCAGAAATGGCATACTGCTGCATCCTGCGGGAGGTCGAAGTAGAAGTAAACCTCCATCCTGCGGTCGTGGGTGTGGGCCGGCATAGTGTTCCAGGTGCTGCCGGGAGCAAGTTCGGTCATGCCCATCTGCAGCTGGCAGCAGGGAACCACTTCCTTTACAAGAAGGCGGTTGATTGTGCGCTCGTTGCTCTCTTCGAGGCTTCCGAGATGCATTACGACAGCATCTTTCTTGGTGACTTTCTTTACGCCGGTCTCGCGGTGGGCGGTCGCCGAGCAGAAGTAGAAATGCGCGGGCTTTGCGGCGTCGTCGCTGCGGAATGTAACGTGACGGTTTCCGCGGCCGACGTACAGGGCCTCCTTGTAGTCGAGATGGTACTCTTCGTCGCCCACAAGCACGCTGCCGCTGCCTCCGACATTGATGATGCCCATCTCGCGGCGCTGTGTGAACCAGTCGGCGCGAAGGATCTCCGGAGCTTCGAGAAGCAGGTCTTCCGTGGTGGGAACGGCTCCGCCGGCGATTATGCGGTCGAACATGGAATATGTCATATTGATCTCGCCGGGAACCATCACGTTCTCGATGAGATATTCCTTGCGGATGCGCTCGGTATCGTAGTGTTTTGCGTCAACATTGCTCGAAGCCTGACGCACGCTGCAGTTTATCTTTGCCATCTTTTTCGGGGGATTATTTGGGTTGTTTGCCTATGTATGCGAGGATACCGCCATCCACATAGAGGATGTGGCCGTTGACGGCGTCGGATGCGTGCGAAGCGAGGAATACGGCAGGACCGCCGAGTTCGCTCGGGTCGAGCCAGCGTCCGGCCGGAGTCTTCGCGCAGATGAAGCTGTCGAAAGGATGACGGCTGCCGTCGGGCTGCTTCTCGCGAAGAGGTGCGGTCTGGGGCGTTGCGATGTAGCCGGGGCCTATGGCGTTGCACTGGATGTTGTACTCGCCGTACTCGGAGCAGATGTTGCGGGTGAGCATCTTGAGTCCGCCCTTGGCTGCTGCGTAGGCAGAAACCGTCTCGCGGCCAAGTTCACTCATCATCGAACAGATGTTGATGATCTTTCCCTCACGCCTTTCCATCATCTCGGGAAGAACGGCGCTGCTGACGATGAACGGAGCCACCAGGTCGATATCGATGACCTGCTGGAACTCCTTGCGTTCCATCTCGTGCATGGGGATGCGCTTGATGATGCCGGCGTTGTTCACCAGGATGTCTATCTGGCCGACTTCTTTGTGGATGGTCTCGACCAGGGCCTTGATGGCCACCTCGTCAGTAACGTCGCATACATAGCCGTGCACGTTCTCGATTCCGGCTTCTTTATAATTGGCGAGCCCCCTTTCGAGAGCGGCCTCGTTTATGTCGTTGAAGATGATGTTCTTGATTCCTGCGGCAACAAATGCCTTCGCGATGTTGAATCCGATGCCATAGGGGGCTCCGGTGATCCAGGCGTTCTTGCCTTCGAGTGAGAAAAGATTTGTCATTTTATGCAGTTTTTGGTTTTTCGGTCCGAAATACCCTCAATGTTAATAAAAAACCCCGGATAAAGAAAGACGGCCCGGCAGTAAAACCGGACCGTCTTTGAAAAAGTATCGAAGGATTACCAGCGAGGGTCACCGGCACCGGCCGCCATGATGTCGGCGTTGGTGACAGTGAAGTTAAACTCGGCGGAATTCACACACGGATCAGCGTCAAGCACGCCGCCGTTTCCGGCAGTCGCCGCTTCCTGTGCGATTGTCCCGGTCCAAGAGGCATCCGAAGTGCAGTTGAAGAACCAGTTGTTCTTCATCACGGGAACCTTGGTACCGCTCTTGGCGAGTATCGTGGTGGAGCCTGTCTCATTCAGGAAAAGGTTGTTCTGCCTGTAATCGCCGCGCTCCGCGCTCGTGCGGCGATGGTGCCAAGTTCGTCAAAACCACGGTGGCCGGGATTTGCCCCCTTTTCCAGGAAAACTCGAGTCCGCCGTACGGAGTTTGCCAGGCTTTGGGCCCTTTTCCGGGCCAACTCGATGGCCTTTGAACAGCGACGGCCGGGCTGCGGGGAACTATGGGGAAAGGGCTTTCCTCGCGGCGCTTCATTGTCCGAGTTCGTCCATCTTGAAATCACCTCGAAAGCCAACCCCCTTTGCAAGGCTCTGCAGGGCACATTGCCGATTGAGGTGTAGGCTCTGAACCGACACCTCGCTAACAGACTGCGTTGTATGGCACATTTCGGGAGGAGGTGATTTCGCTTTGGCGCAGCAAGGAGGGAAGTGGAAAACGAAATGCAAATGCGAAGTACATGACCC
>JAGHTP010000074.1 GCA_018065265.1 Candidatus Cryptobacteroides aphodequi
CTCGAGCCTGCCGAGTGGAGTTTTACGACTTCGAGCCCCTTTTTCGGAAAACTCGGACCTGCCGAGCGGAGTTTTACGACTTTCAGGCCCATTTTCGGAAAACTCGAGACTGCACGAGCGGAGTTTTACGACTTCGAGCCCTTTTTTCGGAAAAAATCGGACCTGCACGAGCGGAGTTTTACGCCTTCGCGCCCCTTTTCCGGAAAACTCCAGCCTGCCGAACGGAGTTTTGCCGTGAGGAATGGCCGCAATGACGGAAAAGTGCAGTATATTTGCAGCGGGTTATGGAAAGGGAATCCGGTGCAAGACCGGAACTGTGCCCGCAGCTGTAAGTCCCTGCAGAACCAACATCCCGCCGAAGCAAAAACTCGCGGATGGAGAAATGTCTGCAAGACAGGCCGCACAATCAGAAGTCATTGTCCAAAAGGTAGATGGGTCGGCATTTCCAGTCAATGCGTCATCGCGGAGACGATTACCTAGGATGAGAAGGCGTGCGGTCGGGACGAGTCAGAAGACCTGCCATAATCAAGTTTAATCACAGGTACCCGGGGGCAGGTTCCCGATAAACGCTACTCATGTTTTTTTCTGCAATTTCAATTGCGGCGGTACTGCTTCTGGCAGAAACGCCGGATTCGCTTGAAGCGGCAACCATCGTTGCCGACCGTGGCATTGTAGTGTCAAGGACAGACACCGTTCGACTTGCCAACTCTACTACTTTTTCCGACGCCTTTTCAATTATTCCGGGAATGTATATATCGGACAATGGCGGCGCCAGCGGGCTTAAAACTGCCAGTTTGAGAGGTATGGGCAGCGCACATACCGCAATCTATATAGACGGAGTGAGAGTTGGCAACGTACAAAGCGGTCAGGCCGACCTCGGAATGCCGGATCTGGGCAATTTCAGTATGGCGGTGGTAGACTATGCCCAGAACAGCCTCTCGTTCATCACCGCCAAGCCGGTGTTCAACAGCAGAAACACAGCAGGATTCATCAAAGTACGTGGCGGGTCTTTCGGCACTTGCGAGCCTTCGGCACGTCTAGACTGGAAGATTTCCGAAAAAATATGCCTTTCAGCAACGGTTTCACATCTTGCAAGTGACGGGAACTTCACTTTGGATGACGGCAGCCGGAGAACGAACAACGACATCCGGCAGGAGCGTGCAGGAGTTGATGCCTGGGGCACAGTTCGAGGAGGAGACTGGCATCTCAAAGGATATTTCAACGGCGCTGAACGCGGCACCCCGGGCTCGGTTGACTGGCCGTCATGCGACAGACAGTCCGACCGCAACACCTTCGTACAAGGAGTACTGCGGCGGCAATTCTCCCCTTTTTATATGCTCAATCTCAGCGCGAAAGCCTCATACGACGAGCTCCTGTATTCGAGTGAATATGGAGACAGCCGATATATCCAGAAGGAGACACAGATAAACAGTTCGCACAAATTCAGAATCAACGGGTGGTTCGATACCTCTCTCTCCGCAAATATGATATGGGACGAACTCGATGTCCGCTCGCGCGCTTCCCTGTTCTCAAGTCTCTGTGCCAGTTTCCATCCTCGGCAATTCAAGGCAGACTTTGCGCTTGAATATTCCGGGACATTCGACGAGGGTGGCAAAAAACGCAACGTCGTATCGCCATCAGCAGATATGCGATGGAATGTTACAGACAATCTCGATTTGCTTGCCTTCGCACGAAGATCTTACCGGACGCCGACTTTCAACGAACTTTATTATCCGGGGTTCGGCAATCCGGAACTCAGGCCCGAAGACGCCTGGCTCACCGACTTCGGAATGGAATACAACTGGCGGCCCGCCGGGGGATGGTGCATTCAAACCAAGGCTGACGCCTTTTTCAATTACCTGAAGGATAAGATAATATCCGCGCCAACGGAATCGGATCCAAACATCTGGCTGCCTTACAATATCGGAATTGTACAGGTGAAAGGAATCGATTCAAAAGTCTCTTTCGACTACACCGGCAAGTTGGTCAAGACCGGTTTAAGTGCCCAATACTCTTTTCAGGATGCAATAGACAAAACCACGGAGGCATCCCGTCAAGTCCCCTACATATCAAGGCACACACTCAGCATCTGCGCAAAAGCATCCTGCCGGGGTTGGAGCGGCAATCTGGCTTGGAACAAGCGTGCCGGACGGTACGATTCGGCAGGACCCATGCCCGACTACGACACCCTTGATCTTACCCTTGGGAAAGACATCCATCTGCCCGAAGGCTTAGAAATGGATTTTAGAATATATGCACACAATCTCTGCGATTGCCGATATTGTCTAGTAAGCGGCTATCCTATGCCCGGACGTTCTTTCTATGCTGAAATCGACTTCAAATTCTAGATTATGTTGAACATTCTATACGTTATTCTTTGCGGCATCGCCCTGCCAGTAGGCGGAGTGCAGATGCAGTATCTCTGGCGAAACCAGCTCGGAGACATCTATTCACTCGGCCTTGGCAGCGCAGCGTGCCTGGGTGCGGCAGTCGCCACCATGACGGGCTGGTGCCCGCTGTCGGCCGGTGCGTTCATCTGCCAGGGCATCTGTGCCGTGCTTGTCTCGATCATCGCGCTGCGGCTCAGCACCTCGAGGCTCATATCCTTCGGCATACTGTTCGGCACCTTCGTGGGATCACTCGGTACGATAGTCGTCACCAATGCCCCTACGGGCGAATTGCTCAAGCAGTACTACCTCTGGGGCGCCGCCAACTTCAAACTCGAAGGTGTTACCACCCTTGACATCTGCATAAGCCTTGCTCTTTTCGCTGCCGGAATCGCCTCCGCCCTGCTTTCCGCCAAGGCGCTCACGCGCCACTACAAGGGCGAAACCGAACTCTCGAACAAGCGGAAAGCGCTCATCCTCTTTATGATAAGCGTGCTCGTGACAAGCGTGGTGAGCATCTGCGGGACAATAGGCTTTGTCAGCCTGGGCGTGCCGAACCTTGTGCGCGCACTCGTAAAGCCAGGCGACATACGCACTCAATACGCCATAAGTTCGGCAATGGGCACCGCTCTGCTGCTGCTCACATACATCGTGGTGGAATACTGCAACTTCGGCATCTATCTGCCCGTCAGCGCGACGATGGCCATACTTGCCCTGCCGCTCTGCATAATTCTCTTCCGCCGTCAGGAGCAGAACGCGTGAGAAGAAATTGCTATATTTGTCGACGCAAAATCAAATAAAATGAAAAGACTGATAATGATACTCTCAGCGCTCGTCTGCCTGAGTTCGTGCACATTTGAATCGTTTGACACATTTGTAGAGTGGGGCTTCGCTCCTGACACACAAAGCAACATAGTAAACGGCTTTGAAACGATGCTTGCCACTTCGCAGGAAATATTCACTGCATTCGACGACGCATTCTACGCAGAATACGACGACCTCGGCCTCGCACATGAAGCGATGATGAGAGCGCAGAAAGGCCACAGCGCCGCTGAGAAAAATGCCATCAGGACTGCAAAGAAAGCACATTCGGCAATCAGGCAGGATCTGGTCAGCCCGGTAGATTACATATTCGTTGTTCGCATCAAATACAACTCCGACAGTTACGAAACCGTCTGGAGTCACGACTATAGGGCAAAATAATTATGGTAAAGCACATCATTCTCTGGAAACTCAAGGAGGATCTCACCCCCGAGCAGAAAGCCACCGTAATAGCCGGCATCAAAGAAGGACTTGAGAGCTTAAAGGGCAAAGTGCCCGGATTGATCGACATCAAGGTCAACACCGAGCGCATTCTCCCCTCTTCGAACGCCGACCTTATGCTCGACGCCACCCTCGAAAGTCCCGAGGCTCTGAAAGGCTACGCCAAGCATCCAGCCCACGTGGCCATAGCAGACACAAAAGTGCGGCCATTTACGGCCGCACGCACTTGTTTGGATTTCGAAATCTGATTTATTCCAACATGTAGGATATGAACCAGTCAAGGTCAGCGCTGCTGATCGTGGTTTTGTAACCGCTCTTGCCGATGCCCTTGTTGAAGTAGTTGTAAACCTTCTGCTGGTAGGTCGAGCCGGTGCAGCCGTTCTTGATAACATTGTACATGCCGCCCCAGTCGTAGCTGTCCTTGCCGGCAATATCTATTGTGCTCTCAATGTTCCTCGAGCGATAGGCGAATGACTTGGGGTCACCGAAATCGTAGAAGAACGAGGTGAGTTCGAAGTCGATGGATTTGTCGACTTCGGTTATGTCCAGCAGGCTTTCGATAAGGAATGCGAGGGTTCCGGTACGGTCGGCTCCGGTCTTGCAATGGAAATAGACCGGCTTGCCAGCCTTGAGTTCATCAATGAGCCACTGGAGAGCCTTGATGTATTCGTCGTTTGTGAAAAGCTTCTTGAAATAGCTTTCATTCGCTGCAGGGAACAGTTTCCAGTCCACATCCGAACCGAGAGGTGAACGACGATAGGTATATACGTCGCTGCCAAGTTTTTCCTTGTCATTCTGACGAAGGTCAAGGTCTGCCCTGATGCCGATGCGCAGAAGCTCGGCCTTGTCGGTGCTGTTTATTTCCATTCCCTGGGCGCTCATTCGCGAGCCACGGTAGATAAGTCCATACTTTATGTGTTTGCCGTCCTCGGTGCACAGACCGCCAAGATCGCGCACGTTTCCGATGGATTCGACATTGATCATCCTTCTGCGGCCTGTAGGGCGGATAAGAGCCTTGTACACTTCCGAAGAAGACAGGTCGGAGAGCACAGCGCTGACGGTGCAATAGTAATTGCGCGACGGAATCATATTCGTCACCGTGAACTTCTGAGTCATTGAAGACAGGTTCACGGTCTGTACAGGAGAGGACATATCAGCATTTTCAGAAATGGTAACTGTAAAGTAAGACACTTCGTCGTCAGCCGCACCCCATTCGATCACAGCACCGGCAGGACAATCTCCCCTGCCACCAGCGCTCTTGGCATTAGTGTAGTACCTGGTAATGGATGTTCTAGTAAAATCGTCGGTTGTATAGGGATGCTTGTAAACGTAATCCATATACTCTTTGGCCCAGACGTTCTCAATGTTGACATCTATGGTATCTGTCGGGATAACAACGGGTTCGGGAGTGTCTCCACCCTGTTCTTCGCCACCTTCATCCCCCTGGCCTTGCTGACCTTCCTGGCCCTGCTCGCCACCCTCATCTTCTTTACCTTCTTCTCCTTCTTTGCCGGGGTCCTTCTGCTCTTCCTGCTGCTCCTCAGGATCGTCAACGGGAATGGTTGCAGGCTTGCCGCAGGACAATGTCAATGAAATAAAAATGGCAATAAACGCCAGAATCTTTTTTGTCATAATCGTTACTACTATATCATTAAAATAACAATCCTGACAGGCAGTTTTACATCAATTATTCTTCTTCTGAGCAAAGAAATGGTCCACCGGCCCATGGCCGTGGCCAATCTGATAGCCTGAACCGGATTCTATAGCGGCGGAGATATAGGCCTTTGCGCGCTGGGCGCTCTCATCGAGGCCATACCCTTGCGCCAGGAACGAAGCGAAAGCTGACGACAGCGTGCAGCCGGTGCCGTGAGTGTTCGGGCTGTCCACCCGGCGCGAGCGCAGTTCAACGAAATGCCCTTCCTCAGCGTTGTAGAACCAGTCCGTCAGAGTTTCATCTTCCAGATGCCCGGCCTTCATCAGCACGGAAACCGGACGCCCCGACCTGGTGCTAAGGCTCCTTGACAGAGCCAACGCCAACGGCTTCAGGTCGTCCTGCGAGCTGACTTTGCGCCCGCTCAGCACCTCAGCTTCGGGTATGTTCGGAGTGATGACACGCGCATAGGGTGCAAGTTCGTCGGCAAGCACGCGCACGGCCGGCACTTCGAGCAGATTGTCGCCCGAAGTCGCCACCATAACGGGGTCAAGCACAATATTGCGTACATCGTGGGCGAGAAGCCTAGAGGCGACGGCACGCACGACATCGGCCGAACCCAGCATACCAATCTTCACCGCATCGGCGCCGATGTCATCAAGGACGGCATCGATCTGCGCGCCGACAATACGCGGCTCCATACAGACGACCTCGCGCACGCCGAGCGTGTTCTGCACGGTAACGGCCGTCACGGCGCTGGCGGCATACGAGCCTGTCGCGCTGATGGCTTTGATATCTGCCTGCAGGCCGGCTCCCCCGCCGGAATCGCTTCCGGCTATAGTAAGTACTCTAGGATATGTCTTCATCGTGCTAAAAATGCTTGTAACCAGTGAAATTGCGGCGCGAGCCCTTCCACTTGAGGCCCGGCTCCGCAGTAATACGCCCGATGACGGTATGCGCCACCGAAAGCGACTTTTCCGCCTCGGGATCGACGGTAAACAGGAGTTCGTAGTCTTCGCCGCCGCTCAGAGCGCATTCGAGCAGATCTTTGCCCTCAGCCCCGCAGAACAGTTCGAGTTCGGGCGAAACGGGCACCCGCCGGGTGTCAACTTCCGCCCTGACGCCCGACTCTTCGAGAATGTGGCGAAGGTCCGACCCCACCCCGTCGGAGATGTCCATGGCAGCGTGCACTCCTTCGGCAGCGGCAAGCGCCAGGCCTTCCGCAATGCGCGGACGCGGGCAGACGTGTTTCAGAATCAGTTTACTGACAGCGGGCCCGGCCGTACCGAGGAACGGAGCCGAAAGCCCGATGGCGTAATCACAGCCCGGCCCCGGAGCAAACGCCTTGGAAGCGAAATCGCTCTCCATCTCCGAAGCGTCCGGCGCGAGTCCGCCAAGCAGAGCCATCAGGCCGGCGGCGCTGTCTCCCAGGGTTCCGGTAACGCAGATGAGGTCCCCCGGCCTGGCACCGGAGCGTTTGAGGCTGCGGCCCTTCGGGGCACGTCCGAGCACGGTCACGCAGATGCAGACCGGTCCCTTCGACGAAGTCGTATCGCCCCCTAAAAGCGGAAAGCCGTACTCCTTCGAAATGCTTCTGTACCCATCCATAAAGCCTTCCACCCAGCCGTCAGGCAGGTCAGATGGCAGCGACAAGGCAAGAAAACTGCCCTCCGGCTCCCCTCCCATCGCGGCTATGTCGCTGAAATTGACGGCCGCGGCCTTCCAACCGAGCTGGAACGGAGTGATGCGCTCGCGAATGAAGTGCACGCCCTCAATCAGCATATCGGTGCTGACGAGGGTCTCGCAGCCCTCCGCTTGAGGCAGCACGGCGCAATCGTCGCCTATCCCGAGCACGCCCGAAGGTGTCGGGAACATCTCCTTGATCGAAGATATCAGTTCGAATTCACCCTTTTTCATAGCACGAGACTTTCTGCCGACGCGTAATCGTCGAATGAGTATACTGAATCGATGAATGCCGGAGCGAACGAGCCGGGGCCCTGGCACTCCGAGGCGGCCTTCCCGCCACAAAGCGACATAAGCGCCATAGCGTTCATAGCCGCGAAGAAGCGGTCATCCTCCACGGCCAGGAAAGCCGCGATGAACGCAGATGCGCAGCAGCCGGTTGCCGTGACGCGCGCCATCAAAGGACTTCCGCCACGAAGCAGCACGCTCCGCACTCCATCGGTAACAATGTCAACGGCTCCGCTCACGACCACCACGCAGCCTTCCTTGCGCGCCAGAGCTGCTGCGGCATCGGCGGCATCGGTGCTCTGAA
>JAGHTP010000107.1 GCA_018065265.1 Candidatus Cryptobacteroides aphodequi
GGCGAGGTGAAGCAGGACCTGGTGTTCGGCGGGTCGACCGCTCCCCTGCAGGCCGTGAACCGCAAGCCGATTCTCCCCTGCGAGGAAGAGATAAGTACGAATACGCGTGCGCGCAGCGCGAAACTGCGCATCGCAGAAAAATTATAGTGCGGCAAAAGGAACGACGGAGCAAAGGATAAAAGAAGAAAGAAACCAACGGGGCAAAGGATAAAAGAAGAAAGGGAACGACGGAGCAAAGAAAACCGCAGACAACAGGAATATGGAACAGGAAAAGACAAAGAAAAGTTTCGGTCTCACTCTGAAGAACGCGTTCATCGCGCTCATCCAGGGCGAGCTGTTGCTCCGCCTCAACATAGGCAAGTACTTCCTGCACATAGTGCTGGTGTTCGCGCTCATCGCCGGGGCTATCTGGGCAAGCCTGCTGATAGACAAGACGATGACGATCGTCGAGAACAACAACGAGGCCATCGAGTACCAGCAGTACCAGATGGCGGTCAAGACTTTCCGCCTCGAAGAGATAACGCGGCGTTCGGCGGTCGAAGCCGGTCTAGGCAGGCTCGGCTCGCCGGTGCACGAAAATGAAATGCCCGCGACGGTGATAGAAAACGACACAAAATAACAGCACGCAACGGACAGACCGCAAAGAGAAAAAACAGCGGACAGGGCTCAAATAGTAAAACAGGGAACAAGCTTACAAAGAAGAAAGGCAGCGGACAGGCCGCCAAGAGAAAAAACAGCGGACAAGACGCAGAAGAAAGGCAGCGGGCAGGCTGCAAAAGAATAAAAGATGGAAGAGCAGAAAAAGAAAAGAGACCGGATAGGTGTGATACTCCACACCATCTATCTCCTTATGCTGGTGGCATCAGTGGTGCTGCTGGCAAGGATCTTCTATCTTCAGGTTATCTGGAAACCAGATCCGCGCATCGAGCGCCAGCTCCGTCAGCCCGTCCACAAGGAGGAACTCGCACCCAAACGCGGCAACATCCTAGCTTCGGACGGTCGCATCCTCGCCACATCCTTCCCCAGATACCAGCTCGTAATCGACCCGTCGGTCCAGAAGGTGGATCTCTCGAGGCTCGATTCGGCCACACGCAACAAACGCGAGAACGAGTGGCGCAGCGCCCTTCACGAATTCTCCATCGAACTCGCGTCAGTATGCCCGCAGAGCAGTGCCCAGGAATATGAGAAAAAGATACTCGATGCCCGTGCGAGGGGGTCGCAGTACCTCCGTCTCGGAAAGCCCGTCGAACTCGAGCAGTACGAGCGTCTGCGCGGATGTGAGCTTCTGAAGATGGGGCGCAACCGCGGCGGAGTGTATACCGAAGAAGTGGCCACGAGGCGCTACCCTTACGGCAACCTCGGACTGAGGACAATCGGTTTCGTGCGCGAGCCCAAACCCGGAGTCACCAACAACTATGTAGGCATAGACGGCAAGTTCGACTACATACTCCACGGCCAGGACGGCGTGATGTACACGAAGAAGACAGATGACGGCTTCATCCGCGACTATGACAGCCTCTACGTGGAGGCAATCGACGGAGCCGACGTGCGCACCACGCTCAACATCGACTATCAGGACCTGGCGGATGCAGTGCTCCGCAGCCAGATTCAGGACAACCCCGAAATCGAAGGCGGCTGCTGCGTCATTATGGAAGTGGAGACGGGCGCCATCCGCGCAATGGTCAACCTCAAGCGCGACGAGAAGAGCGGACGACTCGGCGAGTGGGAGAACTTCGCAATCGGCAGGCGCGGCGAACCCGGATCGGTATTCAAGATCACGACCCTGATGACCGCACTCGAAGACGGGATCATCAAGAGCCTCGACGACCGCATCCCCACCAACCACAGCGTCATCCCCGGTTACACCTTCGAAGAGGACAAGCATATCACACGCGACTGGGAGCAGGCCAAACACAGCTACCGCGTGCCAATCATCTTCGGTGTGCAGAAGAGTTCGAACTACGTATTCCGCTACCTGGCGCTCACAAACTTCGAGAGCCGCCCGAAGGAGTTCATCGACAGGCTCTACATGTACGGACTGGGCACCTCGTTCGACTTCGACATAGACGGGCTCAAGGCTCCATACATTCCCAGCCCCGACAGCCCCGGCTGGAGCAAGTACGACCTCGGACAGATAGCGATGGGATACACAGTCGGTGTGACTCCCCTGCACCTGATAACCTTCTACAACGCCATTGCGAACAAGGGCAAGATGATGAAGCCCTACCTGATAGAATCGATCGAGAAGAACGGAACTGTGCTGCAGAAACGCGGACCGCAGATTCTCAATGCAGCCATCTGCAAGACCGCAACCGCCGACACGCTTACCCGCGCTCTCGAGTCGGTCACCTCGAAGGGTGGCACCGGCTGGAGGCTCGGCAAGGCGAAGTGCGTCGTTGCGGGAAAGACCGGCACCGCATATGTTTACCTCGAGGGCAAGGACGGCCACAGAGGAGGATACAAGGACGAACTCGGCCGCCACAAGTGCCAGGGAACCTTCGTTGGTTACTTCCCTACCGAAAACCCGCAGTACAGTATCATCTGCACGATATATTCGAAACTCAGCAGCGTCGATTACTATGGAGGTACCATACCCGCCGAGGTATGCCGCCGTGTGGTTGACAAGATTTACGACATAGACCCTTACTGGAATGAAACTCTGTGACATTATAAAAGGACTTGACGCCAGCATCGTTTTCGGAACGCCCGAAACCGAGATCAGGAGCATCTGCTGCGACTCACGCAAGGCTGCCGAAGGTTCGCTGTTCGTGGCGGTGAAAGGGCACGATCTCGATGGAGCAACCTTCTCCCAGGATGCCATCAGCCGTGGCGCGGCCGCAGTCGTCAGCACCGACCGCAAAGGACTTGCCCTCTGCGCCGACCGCTTCTTCGACCACCCGAGCGGCAAGCTGGCCCTCGTGGGAATCACCGGCACCAACGGAAAAACGACTACCGTCACCCTCCTTTACAACATGTTCCGCTCGATGGGTTACGAATGCGGACTGCTTTCTACCATAGCCAACTATGTGGGCACGAAGCGCAGCGAGACCGAGAACACGACTGCAGACCCCGTCACCATCAACTCCCTCATGGCCGAGATGGTAGAGGCCGGCTGCAGCTACTGCTTTATGGAAGTCAGTTCGATAGGCGTTGAGCAGGAGCGCATCGCCGGGCTGGAGTTCAAGGCAGGTATCTTCTCGAACCTAACGCACGACCATCTCGACTACCACGGCACCTTCGCCGAATACCTCAGGTGCAAGAAGATGTTCTTCGATCGTCTTGACCGCGGAGCCTGGGCGATCACCAACGTCGACGACCGCAATGGTCTGGTAATGACCCAGAACACCGCTGCAAACGTTATGACATATTCGTGCCGCAAGGCCGCCGACCACAACTGCCGCATCCTCGAGCAGAGTGTCGAGGGTATGCTTCTGCGCATAGACGGTACCGAACTGTGGACAAGACTCATAGGCACCCACAACGCTTACAACATAATGGCAATCTACTGCGCCGCCATTGCTCTCGGAGCCCCGAAGGAAGATGTACTCGTGGCATTGAGCAACCTTCGCAGCGCTCCGGGAAGGCTCGAGACCATATCAGGGCCAGACCGCAAGACCATAGTCATCGACTACGCCCACACCCCCGATGCCCTCGAAAATGTGCTCGAGGCACTGAGGGCAGTGTGCTGCGGAGCTCATCTTGCCTGCGTATTCGGATGCGGAGGCGACCGCGACCGCACAAAACGTCCCGAGATGGCCGCCATTGCCGAAAGGCTCGCCGACAGGGTGTTCGTCACCTCCGACAACCCGCGCACCGAAGACCCCAAGGCCATCATCGACGAGGTGTGCACAGGATTTTCGAGCGAAGGACGCCGCAAGGCCGTCTGCATCTCGGACAGGGCCGAGGCCGTGAGGGCCGCTATCAACCTCTCGCCCGAAGGCTCGGTCATCCTTCTTGCGGGCAAAGGGCACGAAACATATCAGGTAATAGGTAAAGAAAAGATACACTTCGACGAACACGAGATTGTCGCCGAATTCATGACAAGGTAAAAAGATGCTGTACTATCTCTCGGAATTACTCAAGAATTACGATATCCCCGGACAGGGTCTGCTCGGGTATCTTTCGTTCCGCGCAATACTTGCGAACGTTATCGCGATGCTCATTTCGCTCATCGCCGGCCGCAAGATAATAGCCTTCCTGCACCGCAAGCAGATTGGCGAGACAATACGTGACCTCGGCCTCGAGGGGCAGATGAGCAAGAAGGGCACCCCCACGATGGGCGGAGTCATCATCATCTTCTCGCTGCTGCTTACCGTGCTTCTGGTCTGCGACCTTTCGAACATCTACGTCCAGCTGATGGTTCTCACCACCCTCTGGTGCGGAGGTCTGGGCTTTGCCGACGACTATATCAAGGTGTTCAAGCACAACAAGGCTGGTCTGAGCGAAAGGAACAAACTCATCGGCCAGGTGGTGCTCGGCATCATCATAGCCCTTGCAGTATGTCTCAGCCCGCAGATCACCGACGGCACAGCCACCACCACCATTCCCTTCGTCAAGGGCCACGAGTTCCAGTATGCCTGGCTTGCTCCCTGGGGACGTTACGGCAAATGGATAGTATATGCGGTGATGATCATCATCGTCATCACAGCCTGCTCCAACGGCGCGAACCTCACCGACGGAATGGACGGCCTCGCAAGCGGCACGTCGGCAATCATAGGCATAGCGCTCGGCGTGTTCGGCTACCTCGGAGGTAACATCCTCAACGCCGACTACCTCGGAATAATGTACATACCGGGAAGCGGTGAGATCGCCGTGTTCATGGCAGCGTTCGTGGGCGCGCTCATCGGCTTCCTCTGGTACAACACCTTCCCCGCCGAAGTGTTTATGGGTGATACGGGAAGCCTTACCATTGGAGGTATCATAGGTGTGGGAGCGGTTCTCATCCGCAAAGAGCTCATCCTGCCCGTACTCTGTGGAATTTTCGTTGCGGAGAGCGCTTCGGTAATCATCCAGCGCACGCACTTCAAATATACGAAGAAGAAATACGGTGAGGGCCGCAGGGTGTTCCTGATGGCCCCGCTGCACCACCATTATCAGAAGAAGGGAATGCCCGAAGCCCGCATAGTAGTGAGGTTCTGGCTCATAGGCATAGTGCTGGCCGTGGCATCTCTGGCAATGCTTAAAATCAGATAGCAATTATGGCAAGAATCGTTGTTTTGGGTGGAGCAGAAAGCGGTGTAGGAGCCGCCGTGCTCGCAAAGGTCAAGGGTTTCGACGTATTCCTTTCCGACTGCGGAACAATCAAGGAAGACTACGCCACAGTCCTGCGTAACTGGGACATCCCCTTTGAACAGGGGGCGCACACCGAGGAGCTCATACTTAATGCCGACGAAGTCATCAAGAGCCCCGGCATCCCCTCCACGGCGCCTATGGTCCGCAAGCTGGAGGAGCAGGGAACGCATATCATCTCGGAAATCGAATTTGCCGGACGCTACGACAACGCCCGCAAGATTTGCATCACCGGCTCGAACGGCAAGACGACAACCACCTCGCTCATATACTATCTGCTCAAGCAGGCCGGCCTCAACGTTGGCCTTGGCGGCAACATAGGCACAAGCTACGCCCTTCAGGTGGCTACCCAGAAGCACGATTACTATGTACTGGAAATCAGTTCGTTCCAGCTTGACAACTGCTACGACTTCCGTCCGGACATAGCCATCATAACAAACATCACCCCCGACCATCTGGACCGTTACGACCATAATATGGAGAACTACGTCAAGGCGAAGTTCCGCATCACGCGCAACCTCCGTCCCGAGGACTGCTTCATATTCGACTCCGACGACCAGATAACCATCGACCATCTTTCAAAGATTGTCCTGCAGGCCCGTATGCTTCCCTTCAGCCAGAAGCAGAGCGTGGAGCAGGGCGCTTTCCTCGAAGGCGAGAAGATGGTTCTCCGCTACGAAAAGGACGAAACCGAGATCTATCTCGACGAACTCGCCCTGGGCGGACGCCACAACATCTACAATTCAATGGCCGCAGCACTGGCAGCCAAGGTTGCGGGCATTTCGAACGAATCGATACGCAAGAGCCTCAGCACTTTCCAGCCCATCGAGCACAGGCTCGAGCCGGTGCTTACTGTCGGCGGCGTGACATACATCAACGACTCGAAGGCTACGAATGTGACGCCGCCTGGTACGCACTCGAGTGCCAGCGCAAGAAGGTGGTATGGATCGTAGGCGGCAAGGACAAGGGCAATGACTACTCCGTACTGAACGACCTTGTGCGCGAAAAGGTGAAGGCTATCGTATGCCTCGGAGTTGACAATGCCAAGATACACGCGTCATTCGAAGGAATCGTCGGAGCGCAGAACATGGTTGACACCCGCTCGGCAGACGAGGCCGTACGCGCCGCAAGCAGGATGGCCGAAAGCGGAGACGTGGTTCTTCTGAGCCCCTGCTGCGCGAGCTTCGACCTCTTCACCTGCTACGAAGACCGCGGAGAGAAATTCAAGGAAGCTGTAAGGAATCTGTAATGGCTAACAAGGAACGCAGACTCTGGCACCTGGTTGACAGGTTGGAAGGCGACAAGGTGGTGTGGATCATCGCCCTGATGCTGCTGCTCATTTCGGTAGTGTGCATCTTCTCGTCTTCGTCACGCCTGCTGGGAGACGGACAGACAAGGCTCGACATCGTGGCCGACCAGCTCAAGATGGTCGGCGTGGCCCTGCTTGTCATCATCCTGTGCTATAACATAAGAAGCATAGGCTTCCTGCGCTGGTGCTCGAAATGGGGATTCTTCATTTCGCTCACCCTGCTGGTGCTGCTGCAGTTCATAGGTTCCGAAATCAACGGTGCGGTGCGCATCATCAAGATAGGCGGCTTCCAGCTGCACGTGTTCGAGGTGGTCAAGGTGGCTATGGTCATGTACATGTCCTGGGCCGTCGATGCCATAATGCGCAACAAGTTCACCCTCCTCAACACCCTTGCCACCCAGCCCAACTTCCGCTGGCTCGGCAGGCGCCTTACGAAGAAGATAATCTTCATCTATCTGCCTTTCATCATCACGACGGTCCTGGTCATGACAGGTTCCAACTCCAGTGCCCTTCTCATCGGCGGCATCATGCTGGTCACCATAGTCATAGGCGGAGGCGAGTGGAAAGAGCTCGCGGCGCTCGGCCTTGTGGGCATAGCAGTGCTTGCATTCTGCCTCGGAGCGCACGCCATAACCAGGAACAGTGCACATCCCGCCTTCCAGCGCATCGCAACAGCCGTGGAGCGCATCGCGGGCGAGGACCAGGAAAAGAAATACATCATCGCGACGGAGGAACTGCGCGCCGCCACCACGCCGGAAGCCCGCCAGAAGGCGGCTGCGAAGCGTCTGGACGCCCTCGACAAGCTCCGCCAACCCTATAGCGCCAAGATAGCCATAAGCCAGGGCGGTTTCACAGGCAAAGGCCCGGGCCAGAGCACCCAGCGCTATGTCGTTCCCGACATGTCCGAGGACTATATGTTCAGTTTCATACTCGAAGAGTACGGCTTCCTCGGAGCGCTGATTGTCATAGCCCTGTACGTTTCGCTCGTCGCGAGAGGCTCGCTGATTGTGCGCAACTGCGGCAACAATGTCTTCGCGAAGACCGCTGTTGCAGGCCTCTGCCTTCTTATCAGCGGCCAGGCCTTCCTGCACATCTGCGTGAACGCCGACCTCGGCCCTATGACGGGCCAGACTCTCCCGTTGCTGAGTCACGGCAACTTTGCGCTGATGTGCTTCGCACTTGCATTCGGAATAATTCTGTCGATAAGCCGCATCGCGCAGAAGGGCCTTGAGCGCGAAACGCGCGACGCAAAGGACATACTTGCAACGCAAACAATAGAAACCCCTGTCACTACAACACAAGACAATGGCAACGAACAGCTCATATAGGCCCCTTCGGGTTATCATCAGCGGCGGCGGCACCGGCGGGCACATTTTCCCGGCCGTGTCCATAGCCGGCGCTCTCAAGGCGGCGTGCCCCGATACAGAGATTCTCTTCGTCGGAGCCGAAGGAAGGATGGAGATGGAAAAAGTCCCCGCTGCAGGATACCGCATCGTCGGTCTTCCGATCGCAGGACTCCAGAGGAAGCTGACCCTGGCGAACCTCGCCCTCCCGTTCAAGGTCCTGAGGAGCATACGACTTGCAAAGAAAGTGGTGCGCGACTTCGCGCCCGACATAGCCGTTGGCGTGGGCGGATATGCCAGCGCTCCACTTCTCTATGCCGCCCAGAGCCTCAAGGTGCCCACACTCATCCAGGAGCAGAACGGCTTCGCCGGCCTGACAAACAAGATCCTGGGCAAGAAGGCGAAGAGCATCTGCGTTGCCTACGAAGGGATGGAAAGATTCTTCCCTGCCGACCGGATCGTCATGACCGGCAACCCGATACGCAGTAACATAAAACCCGCCGAAAGGCCCGCGTCCGAAGTCAGGAACCTTCTTATCATAGGCGGAAGCCTTGGTGCCGGCACAATAAACGCCGCGATGAAGAAGTGGCTCGAAGACGGCTGTCCGGGTGGCGATTACGTCAAGGTACTCTGGCAGTGCGGACGTTATTACAAGGCAGGAGTGGACGAGTTCATGGCCCAGCACCCCTGCCCCAACATCGAGCACACCGACTTCATCGCTTCGATGGACAGCGCATACGCCGCGGCCGACCTTGTCATCTCGCGCGCCGGCGCCTCGAGCGTTTCGGAGCTCTGCGCGATGCACAAGGCAACCATCTTCGTGCCCTCGCCAAACGTGGCCGAAGATCATCAGACCTGCAACGCGATGGCCCTTGTCCGCAAGGACGCGGCTGTGCTGGTAAAGGATGTCGAAGCGTCGGAAAAGCTCCTCGCCACAGCGATGGAACTTATACACGACACCTCCCGCATAGCATCGATGGAGGAGAACATTGGCCGTCTTGCCCTTCCGCAGGCGGCACAGAGCATAGTTGACGAAGTTTACAGAATAACAGATGGACTATAGGAATATCTATTTCATTGGCATAGGTGGCATCGGGATGAGCGCCCTTGCCCGCTGGTTCAAGTTCAAGGGACTTGAAGTATCGGGCTACGACCGCACTCCCTCTCAGTTGACGGGAGAGCTCGAGAAAGAGGGCATCCGCGTCCATTACGAAGACAGGCCGGAAGAACTGCCCGCCGACATCGAGGGCACTCTGGTCGTCTATACGCCCGCCATCCCTGCCGACATGGCGGAGCTCTGCACCGCACGTGCGAATGGCTACAATGTTGTCAAGCGTTCGCAGATACTCGGCACCGTGACCGCGGGCCAGAGCTGCCTTGCGGTTGCCGGCACCCACGGAAAGACCACCACATCCACGCTCGTAGCCCACATTCTCACCGAGAGCGGCGAGGGCTGCTCGGCCTTCCTCGGAGGCATCTCCAAGAACTACGGCACGAATATGCTCATGAGCCACACCCCCGTGGTGGTGGCCGAAGCCGACGAATTCGACCGTTCGTTCCTGCAACTGCATCCCAGCATCGCGGCCATCACCGCGATGGACGCCGACCATCTCGACATCTACGGCGACCTCGAGCATGTGCAGGAGGCTTACCGCACCTTCGCATCGCAGGTGAGCGAGACCATCATCGCCAAGTACGGCATTCCCCTCAGCGCTGAAGACACCCAGGCGCGCATCTATACCTATCACCTCGACTGCCCGCAGGCCGATTTCCACGCCGCGGATATGAGGCTCTCCGCCGACGGACACTTCACCTATGACCTGGTATATCCGGGCGGGGTGCTCAAGGATATCTACGTAGGCACGCTCGGAGCGCTGAATGTCGAGAACAGCATCGCCGCCGCTGCTGTGTGCCTCTGCCACGGA
>JAGHTP010000086.1 GCA_018065265.1 Candidatus Cryptobacteroides aphodequi
TAAACGGGATGGTCCTTGAAGTACTGGGGAAGGTCCTCACCGGCATCGAGCCTTGCCTTGAGTTTGGCGTGGGCGATGTCGCGGCCAACTATGATGGTGCCGTTAAGGCTCAGACGAGTGCTCACAGGGTATTTGCTGAGCTGGGCGCAGACCTCGCTCATAGGACGGTTCAGATCGACGCGCACTGCATCGCCTTCGCCTGCCTGGCGGAGTTCTTCGGGGATGAGTTCGTAGGGTTTGTCGTCCATCTTCTGGATCCAGATACGGTCGGCATTGATCTTCGCCTTGATGTTACGGTCGGCCGAGCAGCTTACGCCGAGGCCGATGGGGCAGCTCGCTCCGTGACGGGGCAGACGCACCACGCGCACGTCGTGAGCCATATACTTGCCTCCGAACTGGGCGCCGAGACCTATCTTATGAGCCTCTTCGAGGAGCTGGGCTTCGAGGGCGGTATCGCGGAAAGCGCGGCCGGTCTTATCTCCCGTTGTGGGAAGGCTGTCGTAGTAGTGCGTGCTGGCGAGCTTGACGGTAAGGAGGTTCTTCTCGGCGCTTGTGCCGCCGATCACGAACGCAATGTGATACGGAGGGCAGGCCGCCGTTCCGAGGCTGCGCATCTTTTCGACGAGGAAAGGCACGAGCGTGCCGGGGTTCTGGATGCGGGCCTTGGTCTCCTGGTAGAGATAGGTCTTGTTGGCGCTTCCGCCGCCCTTGGTGACGCAGAGGAAACGGTACTCGGCGCCTTCCGCGGCCTCGATGTCTATCTGGGCGGGAAGGTTGCACTTCGTATTGACCTCCTTGTACATATCGAGCGGAGCGTTCTGACTGTAGCGGAGATTCTCCTCGGTATAGGTCTTGAAAACACCCTTGCTCAGAGCCTCTTCATCGCAGAAGCCGGTCCAGACCTGCTGGCCCTTCTCACCGTGGATGATGGCGGTTCCGGCGTCCTGGCAGAGAGGAAGTTTGCCCTTCGCGGCAACCTCTGCGTTGCGCAGGAAGGTCAGTGCCACATATTTGTCGTTCTCGCTGGCTTCGGGATCGCTGAGAATCTTTGCCACCTGCTCGTTGTGAGAGCGGCGAAGGAGGAAACTCACGTCACGGAATGCCGTGTTCGACATAACGGTCAGGGCTTCGGGGCTGACCTTGAGGATGGTGTGGCCCTCGAAGGAAGACGTGCTCACCAGCTGCTCCGAGCCGGGAATCTTGTAATACTCTGTAGTGTCGGCGCCCAGTTGGAACATAGGCGCATACTTGAATTCTGCCATATCAATTGTTGTTCATTAAAAATTCTTTCATAAAAGCTCCGAGGTCGCCGTCCAGCACGCCCTGCGTGTCGGCCGTTTCGTAGCCGGTGCGGATGTCCTTGACCATCTTGTACGGATGCAGCACATAGGAGCGTATCTGCGAGCCCCATTCGATGCGGCGCTTCTGGCCTTCGAGTTCAGCCTGCTTCTCGCGACGTTTCTGGAGTTCGATGTCGTAGAGGCGCGACTTGAGGATTCTGAGCGCGTTCTGACGGTTGTCCTGCTGGCTGCGGGTTTCGGTATTCTCGACCATTATGCCTGTAGGGATATGCCTGACGCGAACTCCGGTCTCTACCTTGTTCACATTCTGGCCGCCGTGGCCGCCGCTGCGGAAGGTGTCCCACTCTATGTCGGAGGGGTTGATCTCGATATTGATCGTATCATCGACCAGCGGATACACGAACACGCTGCTGAAAGTGGTCTGGCGCTTGCCCTGGGCGTTGAAAGGCGATATGCGCACCAGACGGTGCACACCGCTCTCCGCCCTGAGATAGCCGTAGGCGTACTCGCCCTCGAACTCGATTGTCGCCGACTTGATGCCGACTTCGTCGCCTTCCTGGTTCTCGGTAACAGTCATCTTGTAGCCGTTACGTTCGCCCCAGCGCATATACATACGCATCAGCATAGCCGACCAGTCATTGGCCTCGGTGCCGCCGGCGCCCGAATTTATGGTCAGCACAGCGCCGAGATTGTCGCCTTCCCCGCCGAGCATATTCTTGAGCTCGAGCGATTCGACCTTGTCGAGAGCCAGTGCATAGGCGTCATCGATATCGCTGCCTTCCGGATCGAGTTCGGCAAGCACCTCGACATCGTCGATAGCGGAGACGGTCTTCGAATAAGCCTCGAGCGTATTCTTGAGAGGAGTGAGCTTCTTGAGAAAAGCCTCCGCCTGCTTAGCGTCATCCCAGAAACCGGGCTCCTGGCTGTGCGCTTCGCCGTCCGCCATTTCGGAGCGGAGACGGTCTATGTGGAGGCAGGTTCCGAGAGTCCCGATACGCGACCTCAAATCTTTGATTTGTTCCTGTGTTACCATAAAGCCTACAAAAATAACAAAAAAAACGCTAAATTTGCCTTCGGCAATGATTACAATAGGCGTACTTGACAGCGGTGTCGGCGGATTGTCCGTCCTCAGGGAGATTCTCAAGGTTCTCCCCGACTGTCAATTCATCTACTACGCCGACAGCGCAAACTGCCCCTACGGCGGCCGAAGACGCGAATGGATCACCGGCCGCGTGCGCGAAGTAGTGCACGAGCTCATCGGGCGCGGGGCGCAGGCTATCGTTCTTGCCTGCAACACAGCCACGGGTGCGGCAATCGAAACGCTGCGCACCGAAATGCCCGACATCCCCTTCATAGGGATGGAGCCCGCCGTCAAGCCCGCCGCCATCGCATCCAAAACCGGAGTGATAGGCGTCCTGGCCACGAAAAGCACCCTCGGAGCGAGCAAATACATCGGCACGCGCGAACGCTACGCCGGCAATGTCAAGGTGCTCGAAAGCGTGGGCGAAGGCTTCGTGGAACTGGTTGAAAAGGGTCTTCTCACCGGAGAGGAAGCCGAGCGGACCGTGCGTCGCGCCATCGCTCCCCTTCTCGAAGGCGGAGCCGACAACATAGTGCTCGGATGCACGCACTACCCTTTCCTTCTCGAGACCCTTCAAAAGGTAGCCGGCCCTGCAGTCAATTTCATCGACCCGGCGCCTGCAGTGGCACGAAGGCTCGTGTCCGTCCTTCGTGAAAAGGGGCTGATCGAAGCACAGAAAAAGCAGCGTCACAATGTAACGCTGCTCTGTTCCGGTAGTGATGAAACGCTCAAGGCGTTGTATGATTCCCTTTTCTAAAGTCCGACCGTTCCTACAACTTCGAACATAGGCTTACCCTGAAGCACCACTGTCTTGAAGAGGGTGTAGTCAACTTTGTAGAGTTCCTTGCCGTCGATGACAACTGTTTCGAAATCCTCGGGAAGATACTCGACTATCGCTCCTACGGGAGCCTCGATGACTTCGTACTGGCCGTCAGCATTGAGGTAGAAGAAAACTCCGTCTTCGTAATAGTAGTTCACTGCCGATGCGGTGTTCTGAATCGTGGGCTGCGGCGCCGAAGGCGTCACGTTGATGATGATGGGCGCGGGTGCGACGGTCAGAACGCTGGGCGCGAAAATGTATCCGTATGGAGGACGGCAGACGAAGTACTCACCGGCAATGCAACGGTAGAAGACACCTGCACATTCGTAGAATACTATATCGTGCCATATATGGCGTACATAGCCGTAAGGCAGAGAGTGTATCCTGCAGCCGTAGCAGTGATGGTGATGTCCGTGGAAAGGAGCGGGTCTGTCGTGAGGGATGAAAGCTCCGGGACGGGGTCCTCCGGGAGGCCTGTTGCCTGGACGGGGACCTGCATTATAGTTTCCGGGGCCGTCACCGGGTCTGCCACCGGGCCTGCCACCGATTTCACCGGGACGTGATCCCTGGCCGGGCTGACGCGTGTAGGAAGATGTGCCGTGTATGCGGTCATTCGAAACAGGCCTTACCGAGCCGGGGCCTGTATAGGTCCCCCTGGTGCCGGGCGCCGTTCCTGTAACTCTGGACGTTGAAGCGCCGCTGCGGCTGACCGTGCCGCTTGCAGGACTTCTCCTCGCCGTACTGCTGGCCGAGCTGCCGGATGCGCTGCGGGAAGGTGAACTGCTGTATGAGCTGCGAGGTGCAGAGTTGCTGTATGAGCTGCGCGTGGCAGAGCTGCTGTACGAGCTGCGAGGTGCAGTGCTGCTGCTTGAGCTGCGTGTCGCGCTGCTGGAGTAGCTGCCTGAAGGCCTTGTTGCCGAACTGCTGCGCGTGGCCGACCTGCTGTATGCGCTGCGAGGTGCAGAACTGCTCGAATAACTTCTTCCTGCCGTACTGCTGCCGTACGAACGGCTGGATGACGAACCCGAATAGGACGAGCGCGAGGGGCTGCTGTGCGATGAAGAATAAGACGAGCGGGAAGAACTGCTATGCGACGACGAGCCTGAAGAATGATAGCCCGACGACGAATGCGATGAAGAAGAA
>JAGHTP010000005.1 GCA_018065265.1 Candidatus Cryptobacteroides aphodequi
AATGCGAAGTACATGACCCCCTCTCCCAGGGCCCTGAAGAGGCTCCCCGTGTTTTTCGAAGCCGAAAAAATCGACCTCGAAAAACATAGACCCCCAATAGAACGCTCTCTTTCAGGGGGTCATGTACTTCGGTTTTGAGTCTCGTCAAAAATGGGAACGACCCGAAGAATGTGACCAATTGTGGAACTCAATGAAGCGTATTGCCTCAGGTAAGAGACACAGGATTTTGCTAGTGAGCCGAGATTTGCCGGTCTGTCAGATAAGTTTCCAATCGCGCAGTTCGGCTTTGAGGGCGCGGTGCCCCGGGCAGAGCGATTCCAGCAGCGCGTGGAATTCGGGCCCGTGGTTCATATGGCGCAGATGGCAGATTTCGTGCAGTATGACGTAGTCCCGCAGTTCGGGACGCAGACGCATCAGGTTGAGGTTCAGGTTGATGTTACCTTTGCTTGAGCAGGAACCCCAGTTCGACACGTTGTGCTTTATGGCAACCCTTCCGGTGAAGGAGATTCCGGCAGCAGCGGCCAGTTCGCGTGTCCTTCCAGGCAGAAAAGCCTTTGCTTCGGCGCGCAAAGCCCGTGTCTCCTCGGTCTCGGGGAGAGTGCGGCGGCGCCTGCGTGGCCTTGGCCAGAGGAAGAATCGTCCGAATGCAGCCATAGGGTCAAAGATTGGATCCGTTTGCAGAATCTTTATCCCGGAGGTCCGCCGCGGAATGTTGGAATTCAAATTTGGCAAGCGCCTCTTCCAGGCTCAATGCGTCTTCGATGCTGAAGCCGCCGTTGGCGGTGCGGCGCAGGCTGCTCAGCAGGGCGACCGTGCCGGCATCTTCGCCAAGGTCGCGTGCGAGGGCGCGGATGTATGTGCCCTTGGAGCAGTCGATGCTGATGAGGGCCGTGGGAAGGTCGAATTCCGAAATGTCGGAAACGTGTATGCGCGGATTGGGTCTCAGTGCCGGTACGGCTCCGGGGGCCGCAGCGTCAGCTAAAGGACCTTGCGGCACGCTGTAAAGACGGCTGTCACGCTTGGCCGGAACCGTACTCCCTTCGGGCCGTTCCAGAGCATTGCCACCGGCATTGAACTCCAGCAGCTGCATGTCGTAGATGGTGATGGGTGAGGCGTGCAGAATATCGGTATCGCCCACGTCAAGGCCTTTCTTATAGAGGCTCCGGGCCATCTCGTAGGCACGCACGCCGTCAACCGATTTGGCACTGAAAAGGGGAGCCACCTGCATCTGCTCTCCGGTGCGGGCTTGAAGGATGCCGGACAGCGCTGTGCTCAGATGCTCCGCCGGCGCGTCGGAGGCTTTGCCGTTACCGTCGGCCGCTTCCGTCCGGTCCGTTTCTATTTCTTTTTCCAGGTCGTACGACGCTGTGGTGGCGCCGAAAGTCACTCCCGCCACATATTGCTTGGGGCTGCGCTGCAGCTCTTCGGCCTTGCGTGTCGCGGGGCCTATGCATACGAGCAGAAGGCCCGTGGCCAGAGGGTCAAGAGTGCCGGCGTGGCCGACTTTCAGGTTCTTTTTGCCGAAATGTTTGCAGGCCGCCCATTTGATCTTTCCAACGACATCGGCCGAAGTCCAGCGGTAGGGTTTGTCCACCGGCAGGATTATTCCTTCGGGGTAATCTTCGATGTTATGTGAGAACAGACCTTCAGGCAGCATAGCATTGATATTTGATGGCGCGCAGCAACTCCGCGCGAAAAAGCCTAACGGCAGGGTATCTTGTCGATGCGGCGCTGGTGGCGTCCGCCTTCGAACTCGCTTTCAAGCCAGGTCTTCACGAGCGAGCAGGCCTTTTCGTATGAAATGAACCTTGCGGGCATCACGAGCACGTTGGCGTTGTTGTGCTCTTTTACCAGAGCGGCGATTTCCTCGTCCCAGGCAAGTCCGGCCCTTATTCCCTTATGATGGTTGAGGGTGATGGCCATTCCGTTGCCTGTGCCGCAGAGGGCTATGCCTGCATCGACACGTCCGGACTCAACGGCATCCGCGAGCGGATGTGCGACATCGGGGTAATCCATACTTTCGGTACTGTCGGTGCCGAAGTCAACCATTTCGTATCCTTCGGCGGCCAGCCATTCCTTCAGACGGCTCTTGTGCTCAAAGCCGGCGTGATCGGAGCAAATTCCTAATTTCATTTCGTGCTGTTTTTTAAAAAGTTGCACACTCGCGAGTCACTCGCGTATGTGCAAACAATTATGCCAGACGTTCAGCGATGTACTTCATACGGCGCTCAACCTCTTCGGGGCCGATGAGGGCTGCAATCTGCAGGACTCCGAGTCCCGAAGCGGAACCGGTGAGACCGAGCCTGATGAGGTTCATCACCTTGCCGATCGGCCATTCCTTTGCGCGGATGTAATCTTCCATAGCCTCGCCCTGACGCGAAGCTTCGAGTGCCATCGCATAGATTTCGGCAGACCAGAACTTCTCCGAATCCTTGGCTACGAACGGAGCCGTGAGCGACTCGTCATAAACCTTGGCGCGCGGGTCGATCGGCTTCGAAGGGTCCGGTTTGGGTACCATTGAAACTCCATATGCAGCGTACTCCGAAGGTGCTATGAAAAGATAGGGCGCGATAGTCCAGAAATCTTCCACGAAAGTGGCCCGCTCCCTGATGAGTTCAACGACCTTGAGAACATAGGCAGGATCAGCCCCGCTGATTCCGTGGGCCTCCAGAACGGGAATGAACAGCTGTGCGAGCTCCTCGGAAGACTTCATCCTGAGGTATTCGCGGTTATACCATTTGGCCTTGTCGGGGTTGAATTTGGCTCCGCTCTTGCTCACCTTGTCAATCGAGAAGGCGTCGATAAGCTCGTCCATCGAGAAGAGCTCCTGCTCGGTGCCGGGGTTCCAGCCGAGCATCGCGAGAAGGTTCACAAACGCCTCGGGGAAGTATCCGTCTTCGCGGTAGCCGTGATAGGTCTCGCCTTCGGAATTCTGCCAGTTGAGAGGGAAGACGGGGAAGCCCATCTTGTCACCGTCACGCTTGCTGAGCTTGCCGTTGCCGACGGGCTTCAGAAGCAGGGGCAGATGCGCGAAGCGCGGCCTTTCCCAGCCGAACGCCTCGTAAAGCAGATAATGCAGGGGCAGCGAAGGAAGCCACTCCTCTCCGCGGATGACTTCGGTGATTTCCATCAGATGGTCGTCCACTATGTTGGCGAGATGGTATGTCGGCAATTCGTCGGCCCTTTTCCAGAGCACTTTGTCATCGAGTGTCGATGTGTCCACACTGACGTGTCCGCGGATGAGGTCGTCCATTTCCACAACGCGGCCTTCGGGCATCTTGAAGCGAACTGTCCAGTCGGTGGTGGTTTCGAGCAGGGTCGCAACCTCGTCGGCAGGAAGAGTCAGAGAATTGCGCAGAGCCCCGCGCGTGCCGGAGTTGTAGATGAATGTCTGCCCGGCAGATTCGGCAGCGGCGCGGCACTTCTCAAGCTCCTCGGCAGAGTCGAAGGCGTAGTAGGCCCATCCGGCCTCGACGAGCTGGTCGGCGTATTTGCGGTAGATGCTCCGTCTCTCACTCTGGCGGTAGGGCGCGTGCGGATGCTTCGCGCTGGGTGTGCTCACTACCTTGCCGTTCTCATCAACACCTTCGTCGGGGATGATTCCGCACCAGCGGAGCGATTTGATGATGTACTCCTCGGCTCCGGGAACGAAACGGTGGCTGTCGGTATCTTCGATGCGGATGGTGAAGTCACCGCCGTTCTTCTTGGCGTACAGATAGTTATAGAGCGCGGTGCGTACACCGCCCATATGCAGGGGCCCGGTAGGTGAGGGGGCGAATCTTACTCTTGTCCTTTTCATTATTTGCGAGTGCGTGTTATTGAAGCTGTTTTCTCAAGTTCCTGAATATATGCCGGATCGTCGGCAAGCAGTTCTGCCGGAGCATCGGCGTCGTAGCGGAAGGTGCCTTTCGAGGCATCGGAACGGAACGAATCCATGCCAATCTGGAACTCGTTGCCGCCACCGAGCGAAATGCCGTTGCCGTCGTCTGTCGGTTCGGGCTTCGAATATACGAAATTGCTGGGGATAGTGATAATGTTGCCCGTGTCGGATTCGCGTCCGAAGAGGCTTCCGAGCTGGTAGCCCGTGGCAATGGCGGTGATGCTCACGGCGTCGCCGAAATCGGGATTCTCGTCGAAGCGGATACCGGTCTTGAAGTTGTTAGAGCCTCCGGTGTATGCCGCTATCTCCTTGTCAAGCAGGTTCTTGAGATCGGTGAGCGTGAGTGAAGAGTCGCTCGTTCCGAGCGTTATGTTGAGCAGTACCTTGCGGGCTGTCTTCAGGTCGAAATTGAGCAGAAGTGGTGATTCGAATGCGCCCTTCACGGCGTCCTTGATGCGGTTCTTGCCCTTGCCCAGGCCGCAGCCCATAAGAGCCATTCCGCTATTGCGCATCATGGTCTGCACGTCCTTGAAGTCGACGTTGATGAAGCCGCGTGTCTTGATTATCTCGATTATGGACCTCACTGCCGTTGCAAGCACTTCATCTGACATGGGGAAGCCCTTGTAGGCGATAAGGTCTCCGTACACTTCGGGCAGTTTGTCGTTCTCGATGATCAGCAGGCTGTCCACGTTGTTCATCAGTTCGCCTATGCCTTCGATGGCTTTTGTGCGGTGGTCACGTCCTTCATGTGCGAAAGGCATTGTTACGACGGCGACCGTGAGTATGCCTTTTTCCTTGGCCATCCTGGCAATCACGGGTGCTGCTCCTGTGCCTGTGCCACCGCCCATTCCGGCGGTGATGAAAAGCATCTGGGTGTTGCCGTCGAGGATTACTCTGGCAATCTCGTCCTGCTTCTCGAGCGCAGCCTTGCGTCCGAGTTCGGGGTCAGTTCCGGCTCCGAGGCCCAGGCCGAGCTGAATCTTTGTAGGAACCGGACTGCCGAGAAGCACCTGGGAGTCGGTGTTGCAGACAATGAAGCTGCAACCTTTCATATTCTGCTGGTACATATGGGCAACCGCGTTGCAACCGCCTCCGCCCACACCTATCACTTTTATGGTGTCGTCAGATACTGCCCATCCTATGGGTGTCACATTATTGAATTCTTCTGCCATAGTAGTAGTTCCTAGTTGTTATTGTTGTCGGTCTGGTCGTACGATACGGACATCGTCTCGTCCGCGAGCTTTCCGAAGAGGCTGAGCAGTCCGCTGGACTCTTTCTTGTCCTTTTTCTTCGTGTCCTTCTGTTTTTTGCCGGATTCCTGTGCGGCCGGTGCAGGTGCTGTGGTCTCGACAGGAGTGCTCTTGGGCTCATCCTGGGCCGGTTCAGCCGCTGCGAACATTGTTCCCTGGTTCTGCCTTTCGGTAGTGCAGAGAAGCCTCTGGTCTTCGGCACAATAGGCGAGCAGGGCGATCTGGGCCACGGCGTCGCAGTTCTCAAGCTCCGGGAAACCCTGTACGCCAACTTTCGGACAGTTGGGGAAGGCGCGGCGCACCTTGAATCCGCCCATCTCGCGAAGAAGCGAATGAAGTCCGACAATCTGGCAACCGCCACCGCAGAGCACTATTCCGCCTTTCAGACGGTCGGCCATTCCGCTGCGGGCGATGAGCCAGAGAATTGCTTCGCATATTTCGCGCATACGGGCATCGACAATGGCGCAGAGCTCGCGTATGGGCAGTTTCTTGTTATCGCCCGTCTCTTCATCCACTATCAGGAGCACCTTGTCCGCCAGGTTCTGAAGTTTGTCGGGATTGCAGGCTCCGTATGCCAGTTTTATGTTTTCGGCAAGCGCTTCCTTGATGGAGCACTCGCTCTTGATATCCAGGCTGACGCTCTTTCCTGCGAAGGGGAAGGAGTCGAAGAAACGCAGGGTTCCGCCGCTCCAGATGCTCACCGAAGTCACTCCGCCGCCTATCTCCACGAGCGCAGTGCCGTTCTCCCTCTCTTCTTCGGTAAGGGCGATGCGACCGGAAATTACGGGCGTGAACACTTCACGGGTGATTCCCTTGCCTATGTGGTTGAACACCTTGTCGGCATTCTCGACGGGACGCTTGGCTCCGCGGAAAATCTTGAAGTTGCCGGAAAGGGTGCTGCTCGAAGTGCCGATTACATCTTCGCGGCTGGCCTGATAGAGGTCTTCCACGTTGAATGACTGGGCCACGCTGCCGTAGATGGTCTCGCCTTCGGCGCAGGATGATGCGAATTCTTCGCGGGCCGTTGCCTCGAGGTTGAGAACTTCCTCCTCGGTAATGAAATCGTCCCCGCGCTCCACCTCGGCAATCTGGTACTGCTGCTTGACCTTGTACGAAGGGTAGGCGAGCACGGCCTGGGTGATTGTCAGGTCGAGCGCCTCTTCGGCTTCGTTAATCAGGCGGCGGAGCACATTGCCGCAATTGAGCGGGTTGATTACCTTGCCGTGTTTCACTCCTTCGGACGGGAGAGACTTGTAGAACACCACATCGGCGGTGCCGGCACTCAGCTGCGCTACACATAGCGAAATGTTGCTGGTGCCCAGATCTACTGTAACTGCGTATCTGTCCTGCATATTATCTGGTTTTTATATTTCACGTTGATGGATTTGTAATAGTATTCGCTTCGGCTGGGTTCGATGGTGCGGTAGTACTCCTGGATGAGCTCAAGCTTCGCTTCAAGACGTTCGCCGCTGCCGATCAGTACCATAAGGCCGCGCTCGTCATTCAGTGCTATATCTCCGTTTTCGAGTATGGTGTAATGGTCGAGGTGAGAGGACCAGTAACGGTCGCGCTCAAGGGTCTTTTTCATATCGAGAAAACCGAGGATGTAGTCGGTGTCGGCGGCCTTGTGCACGGCTCCGTCAACCGTCACCACAGTGCTGTCGAGCTGGCCCGACAGGGGAAATATCCAGCCCTTGCGGTCAACATAGAATCCGCTGTCGCCCTTGACGAACCTCGCTACCGGTTCGCGCTGCCAGGCCGTAATGTGCAGGACGCCGTCTTCGGTGGTCCAGGCTTCGGCTGCGCGGAGCACGCTCTGTGCGCGGAGTATGCTCTCTATTCGTGCGAGATCAAGTTCGTCAAGACGGGTGCCTATGCACAGCCCGTACTGGTTGTCGATTATCGAGAGAACATCCTGTTCGCTCAGCAGTCGCTCGTCGCCAGGCAGGAATACCTCCACACTGTTGCAGTCCAGCTCGTGCGAATGCGAGCGGGAAATGTGCAGCAGCACGGCCATCCCCGCTATGAAAACGGCGATGAAGGCGGCGAACAGCGAGTATCGCAGAATATTTCTAGTCTTCTCTTTCACTGAGGAGTTTCGCAATGGGTTCTATGAACTGGTCTATGTTGCCGGCACCGAAGGTTACGAGCACATCGGTGTCGAGCCCGGCAATGCGGGAAAGCAGCTCCTCGCGACCTACCAGTTCCTTGTCTTTCAATGTTATATCCTTGAGTATGAGGTTCGAATCGACTCCTTCGATGGGCAGTTCCCTAGCCGGGTAGATGTCCAGCAGCAGCACCCTGTCCACAAGGCTGAGCGCGGCGGCGAATTCCGGCGCGAAGTCGCGTGTGCGGGTGTAGAGATGGGGCTGGAAAACGGCTGTGATGTGACGTCCGGGGAAGATTCCGCGTATCGAGCGTATGGCGGCCTCGAGTTCGGCGGGATGATGTGCGTAATCGTCGATGTAAACCCTCTTGCCGTTCACGTGCTCGTCAAGACGGCGCCTGGCACCGCGATAGGTTCCTATGGCGTGGCGCACCTTCTGCGCGTCAACTCCGTGGCAGAGGCACACAGCAGCGGCGGCGATGCTGTTCTCGACATTCAGCGCTCCGAGCGTGCCTACGTAGATATCCTTGAGCACTCCGCCCGGATATACCAGGTCATAGGTGAAGTGTCCGTCAGCGGAGAGCCTCATATCCGCGGCGTGGAAATCGGCCTGCGGGAAGTCGAGGTGATAGGTATAGATTCGCGCCTGGGTGTCTTCAGCGCTGAGGGGAATGCCGTACTTGGCGATGATGGTCTCGCTCACCTGCGATT
>JAGHTP010000013.1 GCA_018065265.1 Candidatus Cryptobacteroides aphodequi
TGCTGCGCAGGGGAGTGGTGAAGAAGTATGTCGAGAGCCAGCTCTACCTGAGGGTTCCTCGCAAGCGCGACGGTGTTCTTGCTGAGCAGGCGTACTACAGCCTGGCGGCCGGAATGGCGATGATTTTTGCCACGGTTGTGGCCTGGGCTTTCCAGCGGACCTTCGGCAATCTTACCTGGCCTCTGTTCATTGCGCTGATTATCAGCTATATGATGAAGGATCGCATCAAGGAGCTGATGCGTTTCTGGTTCGCCCACAGGCTGAGCGACCGCTATTTCGACAATAAGGCGCACATCAGTTTCCACGATATCCCTGTGGGCGAGCTCAAGGAGGCGATGGACTTCATTCCGCACGATAAGGTGCCCGCTGAAGTGGTCGCCGTTCGCGACAGGAGCCATCTGTTCGAGGCTGAGAATCTCTGGCGTGACGAGAACGTGATTCTTTACCGCAAGAAGGTGCATCTTGACCTGCAGAAGGTTTCGGACAATTCTACCTATACCTTTGAGGGCATCAACGATATAGTTCGACTGCAGGTGAGGCCGTTCCTTCGCAAGATGGACGATCCTGAGATTCTTTGCGATGCGCTTTCGCCCGATGGCAATGTGCTCGAGATTCCGTGCGAGAAGGACTATCCGGTGAACATCATTCTTCAGTACACCAGCGCTTCGCACACCGAGTTCAAGCGTTTCCGCATCACCCTCAACCGCGACGGCATCCGCTCGATCGAAGAGGTCTGAGCGCCAGCAGCCTTCCGCGCTTCCGGCAAAACCGCCATTGAACCAAGAGCTGGTGATAGAGCTATGTTATAATGCTTTAAGGGTAAAGGCTTCCGAATAGGGGATTTCGGATCGTGCCTCTTGGTGAGCTTGCCACGCCGGTTCTTCGTGACTGATTGCTGTTATATCGCGTGATGTGGTGTATTTGAACAGGGAACAAACTGTGTTTATGATTTCCTTTTCGGATCTGGAGAGGACGGAGTCGTCGGGCTTTGAATCGGACACTAGGACAGTCCCTTCGTATTCACCTATTGGAACTGATTTTTGACGTATCTCTTCGAATTCGCTATATACTTTGTCCCAACGGTCGGGAACAGGGCCGAATTCATATGCGTGGTATGCAAGCCCTGTCATAGCCATCCCTCTCTGGCGATACGATAGAAAATCGATGTAGAAGAGAAGCTTGTTCATCTTTGTGCAGAACACTTCTCCGCATTCCTGCAATACGGTCAGTAATATTGCTTTGAGACGAGTAAGAGAAGTCGCTGAATACCCGTTTTCCATCCCTCTGGTTGAATTGAATACGCGTTTGCATTCGTATTGTTCCGTGAGGAAGTCTGCTGAATGCTCGATTACTGACCTAATCTTTTCCGTTATCTTGAAATATTCCTTGTCCGGCAGCATCTTGTGGGCGCATTCTACAAGGTCCAGGAATACTTTTGGATTTGCAATTGATCGGATCATTCGGCCGTTGGATACGCTAGGTACTTCACCGGCCTCGTACAGGCGCCATTGGTTTGTTCCTATCCCGAGAATTGCTGACATCTTGGAGGCTGAAATGCCATATCGCTCGCGTATTGCAACGATTTCATCCGTATACGGAATTCCGTATTTGGCCCGATACTGGTTTGTGACTTGAATAAACCCTGCATCGTCGGTTTCTCCGGTGGTGAACTGCTCACCGGTATCTTCGCACCTGTATGCGGTGTGGATATACTCGTATTCCTCGCCTCTGAATTTCCAGATGCGTGGTTCATACACGAGTTTCATCTCTTTTCCAGTATACGGACTTAACATTGCTATTTTTCTTTGAACGGGTAAACCAACGGATGCTCTGCTATGTGAAAGGAAATACAAATCGTTTGGCAGGTTTTTCCCACAATCATTATCTTGATGTATACTTCGCGCCCTTTGACATCCTTGCCGAACACCCACATTTCGCCAAGACGATTGAGCTCATCGACAACGGGACCTTGTACATAATCCTCCGTCCGAAGATTTTCAATTACAACCTTGCGGTAGGAGGGAATGATTTCCAACTCTTGAAGTGCCTCCTGGTTCTTTGTCCGGTCGTCGCGAAACAGGATTTCAAGAATCTTCATCTTTGTGTGAAGTTCAAAAAGAAAAGCTTCTACTTGTTCTTTTGTTACCATAGATAATAAGTTTAGTTGCAAATATAGAAATATTCGCAGAAAATCCAACTATAAAGTTGAATTTATTCCGCGTAGGTTTTCTTGAAGTCGGCCTTGCCCCATTCGGGTGACGGGGCGGTGGGGTCGTTGATGAGCGCGTCGATGCTGCGGCCGCGGCCAAGCATCACCTCGTTTGTGAGGAACTCGATCTCGCGCTCGAAGCAGTGCTCTATATAGCACGATACTTCGTGTCCCTGGCCTTCGTAGCGGTAAACCTGGAACGTGCGGTCTGCCTTTGCGAGGCGCTTTGCTATTTCGTGCGTGCCGGCAAAGCACATTCCGGGGAGGGCTATCTTCTTGTAGGTCACGAGCTTGTCGGCTGTGCCGTGGAAGAGTGCCATAGGGCAGAGCGGCCCGTTGAAGCGCAGATGCGAGTGCTTAGTGTCGAAGATGGCGCCCGAGAAGGGCATCAGTCCGGCGAAGTTGTAGCCTTCGGGCAGAACGGATGCGAGCGCGGTGCCGTTGCAGATTTCGTATTCGGCCTGAAGTGCTGTCACAGCGCCTGCCGATGAGCCGCAGATGACGAGGTTTTTCGCGTCGATGCCGTACTTGCTGCCTTCGGCTATCAGGAAGTTCACTGCGCTGAAAAGGTCTTCGACGGCCATGTCAACCGCCTTCCGCAGGGCTTTGATGAATTTCAGGTTCACTCCGGCGTTGTTGACGCCTTTGAGGCCCAGGCGGTAGTCGATGCTGATGACGGGGAAGCCCTCTTCGGTCATCATCTTGGCCCAGGGGGTGACGCCGCTCACGCGGTCGCCCGAGAAGAAGCCTCCGCCGAAGATGAAGAGTATGGCGGGCTTGGCGGGTGCCTGGATGCCTGCATCAACTGCTGCGTCCTGGCTGCTGGCTGCTTTTGGCGTTCCGCTTATCGCGGGCAGATAAATGTCTAGTTTCAGGTCCTGACCGTCCTTCTGCGCGAATGTCAGTGTGTGCGCGGGCAGGATTACGGGCGGTTTTGACAGTTCTTCTGTGGGGCCGATTTCGGGCCTGATATCGCTCTGCGCGGCTGCGGTGGCAGGGAAGAGCATAGCTGCAATCATTGCAGCGCAAATCAATGAATGTGTTCTCATTATAACGCGGCGACTTCTTCAGCGCTTAAACCTGTAGCTTTGCAGATGATATCGACATCCACCCCAAGAGCCTTGAAGTTTCTGGCGGTTTCGGTTTTACCTTCGGCTCTTCCTTCAGCTCTCCCTTCGGCCAGCCCTTCTTCTCTGGCCTCGAGCTTTTCGTCCTCGAGGGTGTTCATCCACTGGATTTCGTCCTGTTCTGACATAAGATAGTTCTCCTTTTCCTTTTGAGACAGACGCCCGAACTCAGCAGCCTCGCACAATTCCGAGAGGATGTCGTTCCTGCCTTTCAGCCACTCCGGCTTCGTCTCGAACTCTCCGAGATGGCCGATCAGGTACATCAGGCTCTCCTTCGCCGAGGCGAGCGCCGGGTCCGTCACCGCGAA
>JAGHTP010000043.1 GCA_018065265.1 Candidatus Cryptobacteroides aphodequi
TTGCGCAATAGCGGCTTTGTAGCAGTCGTCTATGTTCAGGTAGATGTGATAGAAGGCGTTGTCGCCAAGACGGGAGTAGCGGCCGACAAGGGCATAGACCTGCGTGAGCATATAGTCTTTCGTATCTGCCCATTCACTGCCTGAAGGAGTGAGTCCGTCTACGCGGCGGGCATAGTCCAAGAAGGCCTTTTCGATACCGGATGTACGGAAGTACGTCAGGAGTTCTGAGTACTCGTCAATGGATTCGAACTCGCTGCGGTGCATATCGAAATAGTTTGAGGCAAAACGCATCGCCGTAGCCTTGCGGTTGCACTGGATGTAGAACTGAGTGGCGCGGGTCGTATCCAATGGCACGAACAGGTCGGGCAGGATGCCGCCTTTCGAAAGCTTCATACTGTCAGCCTCAACCATCTCGCCTTCCGAATAGCGCTTCAAAACCTCGTAATCGTAATCTTCCGAATAAGGCTTCTGGATACATCTGCCCGAAGGGGTGTAGAATCTCGCGACAGTAAGTCTCAGGCCGCTGCCATCGGTGAAATCGAACGGTTCCTGCACAAGGCCCTTGCCGAAGGTGCGTCGTCCGACTATCTGCGCACGGTGGTTGTCCTGCATTGCCCCGGCGAAGATCTCGCTGCTGCTGGCGGAGCCCTCATTGACAAGTATCTTCAACGGAAGGTCGCGGTACGCGCCACGTCCGCTCGAACGGAAATCCTCACGCTTGCGGGAGCGGCCCTGCATATATACCACCAGCGAATCGGCTGGCAAGAAGAGGTCACTGACCATCAGCGCCTGGTCGAAGTATCCGCCGCTGTTGTCGCGAATGTCGAAGATTAGTTCCTTCATTCCCTGCTTCTCAAGGCTGGCGAGAGCATCGCGGACCTCTTTCGCGGTCGTGCGGGAGAACTTTCCGAGGCGCAGGTAAGCGGTTGTGTCATTCGCCATAAATGCCGCCGAGACGCTGTGCACAGGTATCTTGCCGCGGGTGATTTCGAAGGGGATGCGCTCCCCCGCCCTGCCTACGGTTATCGTAACCTTGGTGCCGGCTGGCCCCTTCATCCTGCGGACCATACTGTCCTGGGGGAAATTCACTCCAGCGATAACCTTGTCGTCAACCTGAAGTATGCGGTCGCCGGGCAGAAGTCCGCTCTTCTCGGAAGGGCCTCCGGGGATCACCTCTATCACCACGGCAGTATCTGCAGGCACATTGAACTGTATGCCTATGCCGTCGAATCCTCCGGAAAGGTCATCTTCCGACTCCTGCCTCTCGACAGGGGGCATATACACCGAATGCGGGTCGAGCGAGGAGAGTGCCGCCGCTATGGCAGCGTCGCTGACCTTCTTGCGGTCGACGGAATCGACATAGTGGGCGTCAACCTGCTGGAGCACAAGATTGAGTTTGCGCCAATCGACATACTCGCTGCGCAGGAGGTGGCTCTTTTCTTTGTAGGTAAAATATGTGCCGACCGAAAGGGCGCCAATGGCTATACCCAGCACGGCGGCAAGCAGAAATGCGGAATTATTCTTCATCTGGAACTACAAGTTCGCACTCGATACCTGCTCGGCGGAGGAGGTCGATTCCATCCTTGAGGCGGTATTCGTCGCTATAGACAACCCTTTTGATACCGGCCTGAATTATGAGTTTCGCACATTCCAGGCAAGGAGACGCAGTCACATAGAGAGTGGCTCCGTCGGCACTGTTGCCGCTCTTCGCCACCTTTGATATGGCATTGGCCTCGGCGTGGAGCACATAGGGTTTGGTAACGCCATCGGCATCTTCGCAGACGTTCTCGAAACCGGAAGGGGTTCCGTTGTAGCCGTCGGAGATGATCATTCTGTCCTTGACCAGCAGGGCGCCGACCTGACGGCGCTTGCAGTAGGAATTCCGGGCCCAGACCTGAGCCATCTCAAGATATCTTTTATCGAATTTGCTTGTCATTTTGTCTATTTCTTTTGGTACAGATAACGGCGGATGCTGTGCTTGGGCGTGCGGGCAAAATCCTGGTCGAGGAATTCGAGCTTGCGCAGCTGTGCGTATGCGGGCAGTTTGCGGTTAAGCGCCGGCAGTTGGGCATTCAAGTGGGCGCAGACGGCCTCTTTGTCCATTCCGGCAGCAGCGGCGGCAGTATAATCGGGATAGATGATTGCCGTAAGGCTGCCTGAATCATCGACCACCAGCGATTCGGTCACATAGTCGGCGCTGTTTATGACGGCCTCAAGTTCTTCGGGGTAAATATTCTGGCCGTTCGCCGAAAGGATCATACACTTCGAGCGGCCGCGCAGATAAAGCCTTCCACGCCTCAGCACGCCCATATCGCCGGTACGGAACCAGCCGTCGGGCGTGAAGCAGTCACGCGTCGCCTCTTCGTTCTTGTAATAGCCAAGGAAAACGTTGTCTCCCTTGACAAGTATCTCGCCGGGAATGAGCCCTTCGGCCAGCGAATCAATCTTAATCTGGCAACCTGGGACGACTTTTCCGCAGGACCCGCTGCGGGTATGATTCCAATGGTCGTATGTGATGATGGGAGCGCACTCTGTCATTCCGTAGCCCACGGTGAAGCGAAAACGGATGCGGCGCAGGAACTTCTCGACATCGGGATTCAGCGGAGCTCCGCCGAGGATGATCTCCTCATAACGGCCACCGAACGCCTCGTCCACCTTCTTGAGGATGCGATGCGCGATGATGGAACCGACAACGGGTATCTTCAGCGCAATCCGGTATTTCTCGGCAATAGGTTTGAGCGTGCTGCGGTAAACCTTCTCGATAATGAGCGGCACGGCAATGATAAGGTCGGGCCTAAGGCCCTGGAATGCCGACAGGATGATACGCGGCGACGGGAGTTTTCCGAGGAAATAGACGTGCGCGCCGATGTACATCGTGTGCAGGAACTCGAACATCATTCCGTACATATGGGCGAGAGGCAGGAGCGAGACTATCTCCGACGTGCAGTCCATCTGCGGCTCGGCGCCCAGTGAGAAACTGATATTTGCCCATACGGCCCTGTACGGCACCATCACGCCCTTCGAAAAGCCCGAAGTTCCCGAGGTGTAATTGATCATTGCAAGTTCCTCGGGACTGTCTTCGTGGAAGATGACATCCTCAGCTCTGACGCCGGACGGATACTTCTCCCCGAACTCTGCGGCCGCGGCGGCACGCACCTGCTCGACCGACCCCCTGGATGAATGGAGAATGTCCTGATTGGTTATATTCACGACAGCCTCGAGCGTGGGAAGCACCGCGTCACGATCAAGTTTGTCCCATACCGTACTGTCCAGGAAGGCCATCTTCGAGTCGCTGTGACCGAGGAGGAATTTAAGGTTTTCGGCATTGAATTCAGCCAGAAGCGGTACGGGTACCGCTCCGTAGCTTAGTGCAGCGAGGAAGCCGACCGCCCAGCCAGTCTGGTTCTTGCCACAGACCGCAATCTTGTCGCCGGAGCGCAGACCGTGCTGACGGAAAATGATATGAAGCAGAAGTATCCTCTCGCATACCTGTGCATAAGTCAGGCTGTCTCCCTGGTAGTTGGACATCGCAGGGCGGATCCAGTTTTCGCGGAACGACCTTTCGAACGACTTGTTAACAGACTGGAATTCGAGATACATCTTAGAACTTTCTATATATGCTCAGTTCGGCGTCCTTTGAAGTCGCACAGAACTGAATATCATCGGCAAGAAGAAGGAGTTTGACATTCTTGGACGGCCACCAGAGGTCGTTCATACGGTTGGTCCCGTGCAGATAGCGCTGCACAGCGGCCTCGGACCCGAACACCATCCATTCGCCGCGTATCGCGCAGAATGAGTCATCCGGTATCGCGAAGGCGCTGCCGAACAGTGCGGGGACGAATCCGGAGCAGAGGTTGGGATGGGCAGGCTCATCGTCCTGCCTTAAAGCGGTGCGCACGAGTATCAGCTGGTCCTTGCGGCAGTAAATACGGGCCACTTCCCTGATTTCCACCTGGCGGGCCCAGCCTTCCGGACCAATTCCGCTCGACGCCTTGAGATTGTCAAGCGTGCGACCGTACTGCAACAGCGATCCGCGCGCGTCAAGAAGAGCGGCACGAGCGCTGAAGAATGCTTCCAGATCGCCTACCGGCATGTCCAGCACGAAACTGGTGCCGTACGGCAGGCAGCCTTCAAGTTTGCTGGCTCCGGCCGGGCAGGCAGAGAGCATATTCATAAAGCTGGACGGGTCATCGGCGGCCTGGACGGTACCGAGCCTGTAGGCCAGATACTCTCCACGGCCGGCGCGGTTCGCGCTATTGAGCGAGAGCACCGTCCACTCCGACGCCCTGCGGAGGAAGGAGACGAAATCGTTACGCTTGAAATATGTGGAGAGGAAAGACTTTTCGAAAAGATTTGCGGCAGCCCCGTTGCGGATCAGAAGGACATCTCCCTTCGACACCTTGGCCGTCAGAGCGGCACCAACGCCGTGCGCTTCGAGCAGAGAGGTATTCTCCTCGATATGCCTTACCGCCGAAGAAAGCACGTTTTCGGAGGGGCTGAGCAGCAGAACCGACTTGTCCCCACGCTCAACAGAAGGATAATAGAGGAAGGACAGACCGGCGACGGCCGCCTCCTTCATTGTCTGCTCGACCAGCTCTTCGTGACGGGCGACAGCCTTCGGGACATCGACAACAAGCAGTGGAATCAGATCGCCGACATAGTGGAACGAAACAGCCACCTGGCTTGAAGAAAGGGCCCCGAAATCCATATTGCGGAACACGTGATCGGGCTGGAACTGCTTTTCAAGGCAGTTCGAAAGCGATGCGCTGCAGATGACGGCCGATGCATCGGAGGGTACATACGAGAGCAGTTCATAGCCCTGAGGCACTTCCTGGGCGGCATCATCCTGCTTAGGTGAAGCGTTCCTGGCCGCATAGCCGATATACAGCACTGCAACAGCTATGAGCAGCGCGGAGGCAATACCGGCTGCAATATAGATGAAGACCTTGTTCTGTTTTGATAGCATAACCTACAAATGTACGAAAAATATTCGTCATTTGAAGGTTGAAAAGCCCCTGTCAGGAACGATCTGCGCTGAAAGCGCAATCGACATTACGGAATTCGACACCCGCCGCATTGGCAAGTGCGAAGGCGCATTGATTATAAGTCTCGCGGAGCTTTACCACGGAGCAGATGTCACCACCGAGCCAGCTGAGCAGATTGGCTTTGCGCACACTGTCCATCCCCCGCGAAATGTCATTAAAAAAATTCTCCGCATCAAGCGGGGGAAGGGAGAGCACGACCGGACGGGCTCCGACCGATTTGATAATCCCGATAATTCTGCCATAGTAAGCGGAGAACTGATCGAGATCGGTATTAGGTTTGTGATGAAGCATAGGGAAGGCGGCAATCTGGCTCCACTGGTAGTCGCAGTCGCCACAGCCGAACTCGAGGAGAACCGTATCGCCTTTATTGATTTCGGCAAGACGACTTTCGACAAGCGCGAGGCCCTCGGTTACTGTAGCATCGGGACGAAGGAAATAATATGTGCTGCCTTTTTTCATTTTTGTAACGCAAAGGTATAAGCATCCTTATTATGTGACAAAAAAGTGTGACTACAATAGAAAGATTGTGATAATATTGGGATATTTGGGACAAAACTCCTAAATTTGGGACAAAATAAAAGATAGGTAAATTTCGTCACAACAAAATATGGGATGGGATTTCATCCCGGAACACAGATTATGAAACAGATCGCAAGACTATTTTACACCTTTCGTTCGCAGTTGATCCACTTTGTCGGAATACCGGTTTTTGCTTTCATTTTCGTAAGTGTTTATGACCCGCTGGGCATACGCACACTTCTCGATATGGGCTCCGGACTGACCGACTTCAATATGACGATGGTTACCATCATCTGTTTAGGCTGCCTTGCGATAACCAGGATGCTGATGTATTTCCTCAAAGACAAGCTCAAGCTCAGTTATCCGCTTTACATCAGCTGGTGCGTGCTGGAAATCGTGCTCTGCTCTATGTTCACGGCCCTGTTCCTCTGCCTTATGGGACACAGACAGACTCCTTACTTCGGAGTGCTCGGGAAGACGCTGCTCGACATTGCGCTAATCTACGTTTTCCCTTACTTGATAATTGACGGGTACACCATCGCCTACGACGTTGCGAATTCCGATCCGGAGGAATCGGATGAGTCGCTCATCCGGTTCCGCGATATGAACGAGAACCTCAAACTCACAATTGCCGCTGAGGCGATTCTCTATATCGAGGCGAGCGAGAACTATGTAAAAATCTGGTATCTGGCTGGCGATAAGATAAAGTCCTATCTGCTGCGTTCGAGTATGAAGCGGCTCGAAGCACTTCTCGAGAGGCACGCCATCATCCGCTGCCAGAGGGCTTATTTCATCAATCCGAATCACATCAAGATTCTGAGGCGCGACACGGACGGTTTCATCTTTGCGGACCTCGACCGCAGCGGCTGCCCCCCGATTCCCGTCTCAAAGACCTACTACGAGGCCTTGTCTGCCAAATTGTAGCCGTTACGGGCTGCGCCGGGAGGACGGCCGGCGCAAAACTTCCGCGCTTCGCGCTCCATCCTTCCCGCTACGCTACGCTTGCGGGCCCCTTCCACTCACGTGCCGTGGACGGCTACGGTTTTGCCCCCGGCCTGTCCTCCCAGCGCAGCCCCGGCTATATTATAGCAGCGCCCCGAGGAATGAAAGTAACGCTTCGCGCAGCGCAGCATTTCGTGCCAATTGGGCGCCGGTGGCGCCTTTCGATTCGGTGATGCCGCCACAGACATCGATTCCTATGATGCGGTGCCGTGCGGCAAGGCGGGAGATAGCGGAGCACAGTTCGCGGAAAGTCATATCGCCCTGATCCCAGTCGGTGCTGAATTCGGTCGGGGAAAGGACATCCAGATCGATTGACAGATAAATCGGCAGCGCAGCAACGGTTTCGAAATCGTCTTCCGGACAGGGGCCGCCGGCCGTGCCTGCAAGACAATTGCCCAGCAAAGCTTCTAAGTCAGCTGCGTGCCGCACCCATACATCCCTTTTCATCAAAGGAAGGGACGAACGTGCCGCGGCTACCCAGCTGCCACAACTTAGCGCGCCCGGGTCGAAAGCCGTAGGCTGGTCGTCAGGATGATTGTCGAAAAGGACAAGCGTGAACGGCTCGTCAATTTTTTCAAGCCAGAAAAGCGACAGGTAGTGGTAGTCGCCGGTATCTATCCAGTGCACCGCCCGCGCAGGGAGGGCAGATATGGCGTCACGCACCGCTGCGGCGGCATCGTCACTGCAATACAGGCTTGCACCCTCCAGAGCCGTCAAATCAACAAGAGCATCGAACGGCTGCGGGCCGGCGAATTCTTCATCGGCATACAGGCTGCTCAATGCCAGTGCAATCTGCCTCACAACGCTTTAGTTCAGAAACATTTTGAACAGATTCCAGTAGTCGAGATAGCGGAGATAGAACTCATCTCCGGCTTTGGTGTGATTGTTCTGCGTTTCGAGGTCAAAGACCTCGCAGCCCCACTTGGCACCGGCATTCACAGAGCAGGAATACGGCACCTGCTCGTCTGTCTTGCTGTGGAAGAGAGTTACCTTTTCGGGATGTCCGACTTTGCGGTTCACAAGAGAGTTGGATGCGAGCGATTCCATCACCGCGACGACGTCCTTGTTGCCATTGTACGAGGGTGCGGGAGCGAAGAAATCGGCATTGAGCACCTTGTTCACATCGCCTCCGAGCAGATGATGCCAGGACGAGAGCATCGTGGTGGAGAACTTGTCAACCATACCGCTGGAAATCACCTCCGGGGCATATACGTTTGCAGGGTCGATACTCAGCTGGTCGCCCCAGGCAAGACCACGGATGACATAGGGAACGTAGCCCGAACGGGAATAGAACAATTCGTCACTTGCGGCAAATGTCGTGAAGAAGGCAGCAAGGTCATAAGGGCCGCCGCCGGCAAGCACTTTGGCAATGCGGTCTTCATAGCCACGGCGGACGAGTTCGATATAAGTCGCCATACTCGCCTGACCGCCCTGTGAGTAGCCGATGAGGGTGACGTTCTTGTCCGTCACATCGAATCCGAGAGAATCAGCCTTTGCTCCCAGGAAATCATTCGCCGCAACGAAAAGGTCGGCACAGGCGCTGCCGGTAAAGTCGGCGTGCATATAGGGGTGCTGCAGATCATCGGTACGGCTCGCACCATAGCCGAGATAATCGGCCATTATCACCACATCGCCCGCATTCGGCTTGCCGGGAACCGTTCTGATGACCGGTATCAGTTCAGCACTGAATTTCTGACGGCTGGGCGGATTGTCGATATCGCAGGTTCCGTGCTGCACACTTACAATTCCGGACACTTCGGTAATGTTGGCGGGCCAGGCTATTATTCCGGAGGCTTCGACAAGTGCGCCTGTCGGATCGTATGTCGTATACAGGACCCTGTTCAGTACAATATCGGAGGGGACAAGACCTGTGAGAGCACTCTGGTAGGCGCTGGCAGTGGGAGCTTTCTTGATAACCTCTGCGACAATTTCAGCAGGGGTGAGCACCGATGTGGATTCGACGCGAACGAACTTTCCGTTCTGGGGGACTGGCACATCAGGGGATTCAGGACCCGGTTTTTCGCTACAGGAAACGCAAACAAAAATAAATGCAAAGAGGGCCGCGGCAATGCGGGCCGCCATCTTATGGTACTTTTCCATCAACTTGTTTTTTTTGTCGCAGACAAAGTTAATCAAAAATCCTTACCTTTATGGAAATTTAACCTTGATTATGCAGGGACTTTGGACTATTCTTCTGTTGGTTGTATCCAACATCTGTATGACCTTCGCCTGGTACGGACATCTCAAACTGGCCCAGATGAAAATTTCCGACGGATGGCCTCTCATTCTCGTCATTCTGTTCTCGTGGGGCATAGCGTTCTTCGAGTATTGCGCCCAGGTGCCCGCAAACCGTATCGGTTTCCAGGGCAACGGGGGTCCGTTCAACCTTATGCAGCTCAAGGTCATCCAGGAAGTCATCTCCCTGACGGTATTCACACTCATAGTCACGCTTCTCTTCAAGGGAGAACCTCTGCACTGGAACCATTTCGCGGCCTTCGGATGCCTGATTCTGGCAGTGTTCTTCGTCTTTCTCAAATAACGGCGGAGCGCGGACCCGCACAAGTCCGCTCAGATCCGCCTTACAGATAAAACAACCACTTTAATCAATAACCAATATGCCGAATCTGAAACACACACTGACAATCCTTTCTCTGCTGCTCGCGCTGCTGCCTCTGCAGGCGCAGAACAGGGCGGGGGTTTCCGGCCGTGTCACCGACACATCAGGCGCTCCGGTAACAGGAGCCGTCGTGGTGGTCGAGGGCACAAGCCTCGGCACAATCACAGATGCCGACGGAGCGTTCAGCATCGACGGAGCCGCAGCGGATGCCACCCTGAGGGTGGAATGCCTCGGCTACCGCGCCGTGAGCGAGGCTGTTGCCTCGAGGCGCACTATTGAAATCATTCTTGAAGACGACACAACCTACCTTGACGAAGTTGTCGTGATAGGTTATGGTGCCGTCAAGAAGAGCGATCTTACCGGTTCGGTGGCTTCTGTCAAGCCCGAATCGCTTACCAATGTACCCTCAAACACAATGGAGGGACTTCTACAGGGCCGTGTAGCCGGCGTGCAGGTAATCAACGCCTCACAGGACCCGGGCGCCACTGCCACAATCCGCATCCGTGGCAATTCGTCGCTCAACGGCTCGAACGCCCCGCTCGTGGTAATTGACGGATTCCCCTACGGCGAGGCCGGCGGTCTGAGTGAAATCAACCCGCAGGACATAATCTCGATGGAGGTCCTCAAGGACGCGTCTGCATCGGCCATCTACGGAAGCCGCGGTGCCAACGGCGTCATCCTCGTGACAACCAGGCGCGCCGCAGCGAACATAACCCGCATCAGCCTCAAGCAACAGACCACCGTCTCGCAGTTCAGCACACCGCTCAACCTATGGCGCGACCCCGTGCTGATGGCGATGATCTCGAACGAATCGCGCCGTAACGGAGGGCTTACCGAACAGTACATCGGCGCCGTGAACTCCAACGGTGTGTACTATCCTTCAATCGAAGAGCTCCAGAGCGGCTGGGACACCAACGTTGCCTGGGACAAGCTGGTCTTCAACAAGCTTCCCGTGTCGGACAACACCACACTCCAGGTGCAGAGCGGAAACGACCGCACGATGTTCACCGCATCGGCCAACTGGTTCAAGGACAACGGAATGTACATCGAGGACACCTACACCAAATACGGCGGCAATTTCGCTGTGGAGCACAAGGTGTTCGACAACCTCAAGATGAAGGCCAGCGCCAACATCAACGGCTACAAGAGACATAACAACGGCTATCTCTCGTACAACCGAAACCCCATCTTCCCCGTCTATGACGAGAACGGCGAGTTCTGGCAGTACAGCCCCCAGGACTACTACCATCCCCTCGCACTCACAAAGTACCAGAAGAACGAGACAAGCGGAATGAAGCTCATCTCCTACGCCGCGCTCGACTGGCGGCCCGTGCCTGAACTGGACGTAACGGCCCAGATCAACTACAAGCACGGCGAGAGCATCACCGACTACTACTATCCGAAGAAATACTCCGAGAAAGGTGTGTTCAACAACGGCTACGGAGCCATTCAGAACTCAAACGACGACAATATCGTGGCCGAAACCTACGCCACCTGGAACAAGACCACCGGCGCGCACGCATTCAGCGCGATGGGCGGTTTCTCATACGAGAACTATGTCTCGCGAGGCAGTGGTCTGGCAGCGATGGACTTCGTGAACGAGTCGCTCGGAAACGAGAACCTCGCATCGGGCAATCCGGAAAAATACCAGATCACCAACAGTCTGTACAGGACCAGGCTGATTTCGGGCCTCTTGCGACTCAACTACACTTACGCAGGCAAGTACCTCGCCACCTTCACGGCCCGCGCCGACGGTTCGTCAAAGTTCGGCGCCAACAACAAGTGGGCGTTCTTCCCTCGGGAGCCCTCAGCTGGAAGATGAACGAAGAACCCTGGATGAAGGACATCGCCTGGATAGACCTGATGAAGCTGCGCGCCTCGTACGGAATTTCCGGCAACCAGGGAATATCGGCATACCAGACCCTCAGCCGCTACGGCCAGCACGAATACTACTACAACGGCGGTTGGATGACAGCCATCGGCCCCGGATACCAGAGCGGATACACCGGCCAGGACGGAATCTATGCCGTATGGAGCGGCATCCCGAACACCTCGCTCAAGTGGGAGACGACCTCGCAGTTCGACCTCGGCTTCGACGCCGGAGTGCTTGACGGAAGACTGAACCTCACCTTCGACTGGTATTGGAAGCACACCTCCGACCTGCTGCGCGAGCGCAACATCGCACCTTCGTCCGGTTACGACAAGATGTGGGTGAATGACGGTGAAATTCTCAACCACGGAGTGGAACTCACGCTCGACGGCATAATCTACCGCAACCGCGACTGGAACGTAGGCGCCACGCTGGTACTCACCCGCAACCGCAACAAAGTATTGAGCCTGGGCAACTCGATCGAAGCCGGCCTGAATACCGATACGCGCACCGGGATGCAGTACGAGTTCTATGGCAACTCGCTTGAGCAGTTCCGAGGCTATACCAACATCCTTGCGGTCGGCCAGCCTATGTACGTGTTCTACGGCTACGTGACGGACGGCATAGTCCAGAGCTTGAGCGACGGACTCAGCGCCGGCCTTTCCGGAGATGATGCACAGCCTGGAGAATTCCGCTACGTAGATATCTACAACGGCGATTCGATGGATACCGTGGACGAGAACGACCGCTGCATCATAGGCGATCCGAACCCCGACCTTCTGGCGTCACTTTCGCTGAACGCCTCGTACAAAGGGTTCGACTTCAGCGTCTTCTTCAACGGGGTCTTCGGCAACGACGTCATCAACACCAAGCGCTTCAGTATGCCGGACAATATGGTGCTCCGCTGGACTGTGGACAACCCCACGTCGGAATATCCCCGCCTCAACGACTCACGCCAGACTCGCCTGAGCAACTGGTGGATCGAGGACGGCTCGTTCGTCAGGGTGCAGACTATGACCCTTGGCTACACGATGCACATCTCCAAGGCCGACTACGGCAGGACCCTGCGTCTGTACGCCAGCGCCGACAACCTGTACACTTTCACAAAATTCACCGGCTACGACCCGGAAGTCAGCCCGCTCGGAGTTTACAGCGGCGGCTATCCGCGCCTTCGCAGGGTGACATTCGGTATCGATTTCAACTTCTAGCGCTATGAGAAAGACATTCACAATCATTGCAGCCGCTGCGCTGCTCAGTGCCTGCTCGCTGGATGAATACCCCTACGGATTCTTCTCCGAGGGCAGCTTCTACAAGACCGAAGCCGACGCCCAGTCGGCCACGAACTACATATACGACGCCATCAACTACATCGAATACTCAAGGGCCATCGTATTCCTGGGCGAGATGAACACCGACGCTATGTATCCCAAAGGCGACGCGACCCAGGCCAATAAGGAACTGGACGGTTGGAAGATGAATACCTTCCGCACCAACACTACGCTCTACAACTTCTACAAGTATTCGTACATAACCATCAACCGTGCAAACTCGGTGATCGAAAACGTAGGTGCGATGGCTATCGACGACAACCTGAAGAACCGCTATGTGGGCGAGGGTTACTTTATGAGGGCCTATTCCTACTTCTGCCTTGCCCGCAACTTCGGAGTCGTTCCCCTGCACCTCAAGACCGTGCGCAACCTCGACGACACGCTCGAGCCCTGTGTCGAAAGCCTTGACGCCCTGTGGGGTCAGATTTTCTCCGATCTTGAAAAGGCTATGGACCTGATGTCCATCTACGCAGTGCCGGAGACCGGCAGAACCGATCGCGTAGCCGCCTGGAGCCTCGCAGCAAAGGCATATCTCTACCTGGCATCGGCCAAGGAGCACGGAGCTCCGCAGTATGCCGATATGGCCTTCGACGTGGAAGACTACTACGCCAAGGCCGCCCTATACGCCGGCTATGTGGTGGACAATCCCGAACAGAAGACCTACGGTTTCTCGGACAATCTGCTTGACATCTACGATGTTGAAAAGCCGACCGGGCCGGAGCACATCTTCATTATGTCGATGGACCGCACCGGTGACAAGGAAGGCCAGTACTCCAAGATCTCGAAGATGTACATCCCCTACGTTGCCGGAGGTGCCATCTATCTGCGCCAGGGCGACAGCGACACTTTCATCGTCACGCACGACGGTTGGAGCGAATACCAGACCTCGACCGACTTCTACAACAGTTTCGAGACTGGCGACCTGCGCCACGACTGGCTGTTCTGCAGCGAGGTTTACGATTCGAAGGGCGTGGTTACCGCCTCGCTGGCCAACGGCAAACTCCCCTACCCGTTCTGCCGCAAGTTCATCGACCCCCAGTACTCGGGCGACAAGACTTCCACGAAGCCTATGCTCATCCGCTACTCGGACGTTGCGCTCATTTACGCCGAAGCGGCCGGTCCTACGGCCAAGGCCTACGAACTTGTGAACTACATCCGCAACCGTGCCGGGCTCGCTCCTCTGGCGGCAGGGCTTTCGAAGGACGACTTCCGCCAGGCTGTCTGGAACGAGCGCAAATTCGAACTTGCCTTCGAAGGCCATCTGTGCTACGACCTTCGCCGTTTCAACCTGATGCACACCGATATCACCGCTGCGAAGGAGCAGGGTCTGACTGCCGAGGATATGGTATTCTACCCCATCCCTTCACTCGAAACCGATCTTAATCCATATATAAAATAACATGAAAACAAGACTTATAGCATTACTTGCCCTCGCCGGACTTTTCGCAGCCTGCAACCCCGAGAGCAAAGACCCCGGCAAGACCGGAGGCGGAAGCCACGAACGTTCAATCATTTCGATAGCATTCGAAGGCCAGATAGGAGAATCCACCATAGAGGCCACCGACGCCACTACGGGAACGATTTCCTTCCAGATCGCGACTGACCTCGTCGAGGACATGTCCAAGGTGAAAGTTACTTCAATAGTAGTATCCTACGGCGCGACAGCCAGCGTAAAGACCGGTGAGACGATTGACCTCACCACCGCAGAACCTGTCATCACCGTAACGTCCGAAGCCGGAGACAAGCGCGACTACGCTCTCCGTATGGACGCATTCACAGAGTCGTTCGCCGGATGCTACAGTATTACCGGCTACACTCTTGTCGGAGGCCTTGGTGCCGACCAGGGTTGGGCCTGGGGCACAATGGAGGTTTGCGCGCCCGAGGTCAAAAGCTGGTGCTGGGACGCTTCCGGCTACGGCCCGACGGCCGACTATGACGACTATCTTGAAATCGCTTGCACTACCATCAATTCCGACGGCACTACCGAAGGCACCTGCCACCTCTGGGGAGGCGCTAACGCCAAGCACTGGAACTGCGTTTACCAGGGCGCCGTCAACAAGGAGCACGAGGGAGTCGACCTTGACCTGCGTGGTTTCTATCGCAACATTCCTATCGGCGAGAGCACCTGGAAGAGGGACTACGATGCCGGCACCATCACCTTCAAGGCAAAGGACGGTACCGAAACCGTTTGTATGATAAAGGATGAAGACATCCTACTCGGCCTCAACAAAGCGGGCGAAGAAAAGAAAGTTGTCATTGCAGAGCAGGCTTTCGCATTCGCCGTCCCCGGCTCACAGGTCTGGGAAGAGACTTACATCTACACCGACTACGCCAAGTTCGTGCTTCACCCTCTGTATATGTTCGTACACGTTTCGAAGGTTGAAGCCGTTCCCGCAGAAGCCAGAACCGAAGGTTCAGAGGGCACTATCACGGCCGTAAAGCCCGGAGAAGAAGGTGAAGGCGGGGGAGATGAAGGCGGAGAAGGTGGCGAAGGTGGCGACGAGCTTACGCTCGCCGACGTCCCCGGCAACTATCTTCTTTCCGACATGCGCGTTCTCGGCAACGTGGGCGCATCGGCATTCGTAAAGATCAAGGACAAGAACTATATGTTCAACAGCAGCCTCGACAGAGAGTATGACAACACCCTCAGCGTAGCACTCTCGGGAGCCACTGGCACGGCTGTCACCTGCGCTCTTGAATACGGTGCCGGTGAAGATGACGCCTGGTGGGACCGCATCCTCATAGCCGAAAAGAACAAACTGGGTACAGGCGACCTCGATATCAGCAACAACTTCGACCAGCTGCCTCACGGAGCCTCAACTCTCACCGTTTCGCTCGCAGACGGAACTGCAGCGATCAGCAACGGGACAAAGACTGCGGGAGCACAGATTCTCCTGCCCGGCGACACAACACTCAGCGGCATCAAGATCAACATTCCTTCGGGCAACGTGGGCATTGTGTTTGCCTGCAGTTTTGTCGATGAAAGCACCTATACCTGGGATCCCGCTTGGGAATGGGGCGATTTCGACCGCTTCTACCTGCATCCGCTGGCATTCGTAATGATTTTTGAAAAACAATAATGAAACTTTCCACTCTGCTCATAGCAGCTGTGGTGCTGGCCGCATCGTCGTGCTCGAGGGTTGAACTCCCCGGGCGCGACGAAACAGGCGGCACGCAGCAGATAGCCGACGAACTCACGCTTGCCGATGCCCAGGCAACGGCAGCCACCAAGGCCCTTTACAGGAACCTCTGGACCATTGCCGACAAGGGATTCATGTTCGGGCACCACGACGACCTGATGTACGGATGTGGCAAAGATGGATTTGCCTGGCACGGACAAGAGGGCAAATCGGACACGAAAGATGTCTGTGGCGACTACCCGGCAGTCATGGGCGTTGATCTTGCCACCCTCATTGACGACAGATACAATGACAGTCCAAGCGAGAACGAACTGCGTCTGCGCTGCATACGTCAGGCCTATGACCTTGGGATAGTTGTTGTGGCATGCCCCCATCTCGATAACCCGCTGACCGGAGGCGACGCATGGGACAATTCGAACAACAAAGTCGTGAGCGGCATACCCGATTCGGGAAGCGAAGTTCACCGCACCTTCTACAGTTGGATTGACAGACTTGCGGATATAGCCAACAGCCTCAAGGGCTCTGATGGAGCGCAGATTCCAATTATCCTTCG
>JAGHTP010000098.1 GCA_018065265.1 Candidatus Cryptobacteroides aphodequi
GGACTATGTATATGTATTTTCTCATCACTTTACCGTTCATATTATTCAACCACATACTCTACCGACCTGGTTTCGATACCGCCACCATCATAGCCAAGGATGATGGAGACAGCCAGCTTTTCCTCCTTTGAATATTTCTGCCGGCTGGTGCACGAGCAGGCGCCAGTAGAGGCGTCGTAAGCCATATCGCTGGCAACGCTGCCGATTACAGCCTGAGGCTTGAGTCCGGAAACCTGACCGTCAGTCCAGATTGTAGCAGCTATGCTGACGCAGCCTTCGGTCGTTGTGGTGATATCGTACGCAAGCAGATAGCGGTGGCCGTCGACATAGCCCTCAAGCATATTCGCGGGCAGGACGGCGGGGGTTGTGAGCGTATTCTTTCCGCTTATGTCAAGGGTGATGTTGGACCCCTTGCTTGTAGTGACTACGCCGGTAATGTAAAGCATCTCACCCTTATAGTCCACATCCACATAACCTTCCGTTATGTAGTACGGATAATAGCCGAAAATGCTGAATGCCTTGGCATAGAACGAAGGATATTCCCAATCGCCTGCAGTTCCGGCAGAGGCGATGAGCGTACCGAGGGCATGCGAAGAATTCACCAGATAACGGCAAGGCAGAATATCGTCCTTCGAAGAGGCGGCAAAAGCCAGGGAAATGCAGTCGAGGTCGCTGTTGTTGAACTCGAGCAGAATTGTGTCCTGGAGTTCGTAGACATAAGGCTCGGCAGCGAAAACGACAGTGAAATCGGAAGCCGCCGGCTCTTCTTCGTAGGGATCTACAGGTTCCGGGTCGACTGTAGGGAAAGGATTCTCTCCGCTGAGGTCGATATTGATGGTAGAACCGTGGGCGGATGTGACTGTACCCTTGATACAGATCCTGCCCTCCGCATAAGAGACCGTAAGGGTTCCATCAACCAGGAAATAAGGGACAGTGGTCCTGCTGGGATAGGTGCACACCCAGGATCCTGTATAAAAGTAATTCTCTTTTGTACCGTCGGACACCTGGACAGTGCCGGTCCGGCCACTGGTGCTCAGAGTGTAATCACCTGCCGGGATATTGAAAGTAGCGACATTGAATACCAGTTCGATATCGGGATCGTAGGTGGTTTTATCGCATGCATATAATGCAATAGGGGTCTTGCCCTCGCGCGAATCCAGCTCAAGGTTGTCGAAACGGATGTCCATGGTCTTCGCCTCCGCAGGCTCATCCTTGTACGGATCGGCCGCCTTGGTGGTAAAGACGTTATCGGCGCCAGCGTAGTAATAATAGTAGTAGTTGCCCGACGACGGATTGGAACGCAATGCTCCTTCAAGGGAATACTTGCCCTCGCCAAGGTCCTTGATGGTGATCTCGGTGATCTTCGTGTCGTTGTAGTCCATGAAATAGCGGTCGGTGGGCGTACCTTTGGAATAGTAGATATAGGACAGATCCCTGTCTATTCCACCATTCTTCAGGCTGAATGTGCCGGCTATCGAAGCGCTCTGGGCATTCAGATAAAGAGTGACGCTGGTCGGGTAGGTCTTTTCATCGTAAATATTGAAACCGTTCTGGTCGAACTCCAGTTTGTACCGGTAAGCGCCACCTGCGGAAAGGTCGGTAATCGAAACCACTCCGCCATCGATTGTAGCATTATACTCGTATGCAGCCCAGGCACTGGCTCCTATGGTCAATGCAGCAATGACTGACAACAATTTCTTCATATATGACTATCCTTTTATTTCCAAACCAATCGAGGGAGCATACTGACGCATCAGTGCGTCGGCCGCGGCGAATTCGTTGGGAATGCGGCCGTCCAGTATGGCTTCCTTTACATACTCTTTTATATCTCCGATGGCCTTGCAGGGGCCTATGCCGTACACTTCCATCACATACTCCCCTGTTATGGGGTTCTTGAAATTGCGCACGGCATCACGCGCCTCAACCTCGACGAGTTTCTGCTCTACAAGAGAGAAATTGCTCTGTATCCTCGCAACTTTGGCCGGATTCTTAGAAGTTACATCGGCCCGGCAGAGAAGCATCAGGTCTTCTATATCATCTCCCGCATCGAAAAGGAGCCTGCGCACCGCCGAATCGGTGACACCGTCATCGACAAGTGCGATGGGTCTCAGATGCAGCCAGACGAGTTTGCGGACGTACTTGCCGTCATCAAGTGGCAGCTTGAGGCGGTTGAAGATGCGAGGCACCATCTTGCTGCCTATTATGTCGTGCCCGTGGAAAGTCCATCCGAGCGACGGATCGAAGCGCTTCGAAGCCGGCTTGCCAATGTCGTGCAGCAGAGCAGCCCAGCGGAGCCACAACTTGTCCGACACGGCGGCCACATTGTCAAGGACCATCAGCGAGTGCGAGAAATTCTCCTTGTGGCCGCGGCCCTCTACCGTCTCGACGCCCTTGAGGGCGCAGAGTTCGGGCAGTATGTACTGCAGCAGGCCCGTGCTCTCCAGAAGAGCGAAGGCCATCGACGGGCGCGACGTCGCGAGCATCTTGTTGAGCTCTTCGGTAATGCGCTCCATCGACAGGATCTCGACGCGCGAAGCCATACGCCGCATCGATTCGAGCGACTCGTCCACGATTCTGAATTCCAGCTCGGGGGTGGAGAGCTTCGCGGCGAAGCGGATGGCACGCAGCATACGCAGAGGGTCGTCGGAATAAGTCGTATCGGGCTCGAGCGGTGTGCGGATGATGCCAGCGGCAAGGTCGCGTATGCCACCGAACGGGTCGACAAGTTCGCCGAAGGAATCCTTCTGCAGCGAGAATGCCATCGCGTTGATGGTGAAATCGCGCCGGAACTGGTCGTCTTCGAGCGTGCCGTCCTCGACAATGGGCTTGCGGCTCTCGCGGCGATACGACTCCTTGCGGGCGCCGACGAACTCTATCTCATCGCCGGCGTAGTGAAGCATAGCGGTGCCGAAATTCTTGAAGTACGAGACATATTTGCCTGTCTTCTCCCCCACTGCGCGGGCGAAGTCGATGCCACTGCCTTCGACCACAATGTCTATGTCGTTGCACGGACGGCCGAGGAAACAGTCGCGCACGTATCCGCCTATCACGAAGGCGCGCACCCCCTTTTCGGCCGCGACTTCGCTTACGATTCCGAATATGGGACGGTCAAGCCCCGATTGAACTATCGTTGACATAACATCTGCTCGAATGAAGGTATCTGCGCCGAAGGGACGAAACTGCCACCTTCGCGCTTGAAATAGTACGTGGTCGTGCCGTTGGTGAGGATGATGTGGCGCACGCTCAGGGCCGCGTCGTAGCGTAGAGCCTGACGCGCCACTTCGGCGTTTATCTCCACCTCCGGGCGCTTGCACTCCACCACAAGAAGAGGAGCGCCGCTGCGGTCAAAGGCCAGGATGTCGGCGCGGTAAGGCTTCTGAGCGCAGCGGAATGCCGCCTCGCTCATCATCAGATGCGCGGGCACGCCGAACACGTCGCGGAGCTGCGCGATCATCCACTGGCGGACGCGTTCCTCCGGAGTGAGCGCCACTTCGATGCGGCGCAGCGGGTCGAATACCGTTTCGCGGCTCATTTGGCGACCCCCCTGTTGATTATCAGCACATCGCCGGCTTCGATGAGCGTATTGCCGTTGGGGATGACATTGCCTCCTTTGCGGCGGATGAGGACGAGCTGCTCGCCGTTCTCGAAGCTGCAGTCGCGCACCAGACGGCCGGACATCTCGTCGATATCCGAAACCGGCACCTCTACCAGACGGACCTTCTTCTCGCCCGAGAACTCCTGGGTGCCGATAATGACGCGGTCGCCGGTATTCAGGACCGTGGAACCGTTAGGTACCGTGTGAGTGCAGTCGGGCCGTACCACCAGGCACAGGATTATGTTTTCGGGGATGCCGAGATCCATCACCTGCTTGTTCTCCCAGGGGCCGCCTTCGCTGACGGTCACCTCGCTGAACTGCATATCGGTCTCGTCAGAGAAGTCCGTAAAGGTCTTCATGACGTCCTGGCTGGCATCGGTCATCTTGAGTTTTCCTGCGACAAAAGGTATGAGAGAGCCCTGCAGAGAGATGCTCAGGAGCACGATTATGAACACGATGTTGAATATGTCGTGCTGCAGCGCGATGGTGCCTGTAGTAGCAAGGATGGCGAACACGATGGACGCGGCGCCCCTGAGGCCGACGAACGAGACAAGGCCGAGCTGGCGCAGGCTGTGGCTGCGCTTCGGTGCGAGCACGGCGGCGACGCTGAGCGGGCGGCTGACAAGCAGCATCACGAAGAAGATGGCGACGGCGGGCAGCAGCACCTTGTGCATCTGGGCCGGATGTGCCAGGAGACCCAGGATGAAGAAGATCATAACCTGCATCAGCCCTGTGAGGCCGTCAAAGAAATTGACCAGTTCGCGTTTGCCGCTGAAGGATGCGTTTCCGAGTATGATGCCCACGATGTATGCGCTGAGATAGCCGTTACCGCCTACAGCGGCGGGAAGGGCGTATGAGATGAGGGCAACGGCGAGCACGAAAAGCGAGTCGAAGCCAGACGTGGCGAAGCGTATGCGCCTCATAAGATAAACCGCAACCTGGGCTATGACAAGGCCCAGACCAGCGCCGAACACTATCTGGGCGAATACCATCCAGATGAGTTTCCCGGTGCCGATGCCACCGTTCATAAGCGAGATCATTATGACGGTAAGCATATATGAGCAGGGGTCGTTCGAACCGCTTTCCACTTCAAGGAGAGGGGCGGTATTGGACTTCAGGCCCAGTTTGCGCGAGCGGAGTATCGAGAACACCGACGCAGCGTCAGTGGAGCTGACAACCAAACCCATCAGGAAACTCTCGAGCCAGTCCCATCCGAGGGCGAAATGGCAGAAAAGTCCGGTCAGACCTGCAGTGAGTACCACGCCAAGCGAAGCGAGAAGCCCTGCTTCCACGACAACACCTTTCGCCGACGACCATCTTGTGCCGAAGCCACCGTAGAACATTATAAAGATAAGTGCTACGGTACAGATGTTTTCGGCCGAGCCGAAGGTGGCGAAACTGACGGGAGCGAGACCGTTGTTGCCGAACAGCATTCCAAGCAGCATAAAGGCGAGGAGGACAGGAACGCCCACCCGCGAAGATGCGTTGTTGAGGAAAATGCAGCAGAAGATGACTACCGCCGCAAAAATCAGGAATGCAGTCATAGCCCGCGAAATTAGACATTTTTTGAAGCAATTGCAATTAATTGATTTTTCGCTATCTTTGCTATCCGATTTGGAAAGATGCTCGAGTGGCTGAAGAGGCACGATTGGAAATCGTGTGACCGACAAAATCGGTTCTAGGATTCGAATCCCTATCTTTCCGCGCTACGCAATTCGCAAGGCCAGGTGCCGCACTTCAAAGTGCGGCACCTTTTTTCGTTTGCGCGCCAGTCCGCCCGAGAGCTAGATCGTCGCCTCCCTTTCCGGCCACGTCGAAGGCTCCCGCGCCTTCTCCCGCTACCGCGAAATCGACAAGGAGATAAAAACCAATGTGGTAAAACTATTGGATTAATAATTTCAAAAATTCTGCATTTTGGAAGCATAAATAATCAAAACTTTATTATTTTTGCATTTGTAA
>JAGHTP010000110.1 GCA_018065265.1 Candidatus Cryptobacteroides aphodequi
CTGCTTATCGTTGCCGGTGCCGGCTCGGGAAAGACGAGGGTGCTTACCTCGCGAATAGCCTGGCTCCTTGAGCAGGGAATCGACCCGTCCCGGATACTGGCTCTCACTTTTACAAAGAAAGCTGCAAGCGAGATGAAGGAGCGCATAGCCCTTATGGTCGGCCCGACTAGGGCGCGCCGTCTGGTTATGGGTACCTTCCATTCTGTATTCATAAGGTTTCTTCGCGATTATGCGGACGAAATAGGCTACACGAAGGACTTCACGGTCTATGACCAGTCGGACAGCATCTCGGCAATAAAGACCTGCATAAAGGAACTCGGATTCGACGACAAGGTCTACAAGCCCAAGGAGGTCCTTTCGCGCATATCCTCCGCCAAGAACACTCTTGTGCTTCCGGAAGCCTACCGCCTGAACAACGAAGCGATGCAGCACGATGTGCGGGCCAAGAAGCCCAAACTGGTTGATGTCTATGCAAAGTACCAGGAGAAGCTGAAAGCCTCGGATGTGATGGACTTCGACGATATCCTGGTCAATATGAACATACTTTTCAAGAAGTGCGACAAGGCCTGGCACGAGATATCAGACCGCTTCTCGTACATCCTTGTCGACGAGTACCAGGATACGAACTATTCGCAATACCTGATTCTGCGCCGCCTTGCCTATTTCCACAATAATATATGTGTGGTCGGCGACGATTCGCAGAGCATCTACGCCTTCCGCGGAGCCCGCATCGAGAACATCCTCAAGTTCAAGGACGACTACAAGAATTCGAAAATCATACGCCTCGAACGCAATTACCGTTCGACTTCGACCATCGTCGACGCGGCCAATTCCGTCATAGAGCACAACAGCGGCCGTATTCCAAAGAAATGCTATTCCGAAGCTGGCAGGGGAGAGAGCATCCATCTTCTTCGCTGCTTCAACGAAACCGAGGAGGCCGTGCTGATCGCGGCTTCCATCATCGACAAGATACGCGCCGAGCACGCTCGCTACGACGATTTCGCCATCCTCTACCGCACCAACTCGCAGAGCCGTGCCATCGAGGAAGTGCTGCGCCGCCGCAATCTGCCGTATATGATCTATTCGGGCAACTCGTTCTTCGAGCGCGCCGAGGTCCGCGATTTCATGGCTTATCTCAAGCTGGTCGTGAACCCGCAGGACAACGAGTCCTTGAAAAGGGCGATGGGCAAGCCTTCGCGCGGTATCGGCGATGTGACGATGAACGCCATCGAGGCTGCCGCCGCCCAGCGCGGATGCTCCATTATGGATGTCTGCCGTGACCCGGGTGCCATAGTGCGCGATGGCACGGCCACGAAGCTCAAGGGCTTTGCCGCTCTCATCGACGGCCTTCACGGACTTGTCGCAAACACGGACGCCTGCGTTCTTGCGAAGAAGGTCGGCGACGATTCCGGCCTCTACGCCTTCTACAAGGCCGACACTTCCATCGAGGGCCTTTCGCGCACCGCGAACCTCGAGGAACTCATCAACTCCGTGGCCACCTATGTGGACGAGCGCCGCGGCGAAGATATGGAGAACAACGAACTTCCTGGCACCTACACGCTTGCCGACTTCCTCGAGAACGTCTCTTTGCTCAGCAATGTCGACACGCCCGAGGATGAGGACGATTCGAACCGCATCGCTCTTATGACCGTGCACAGCGCCAAGGGCCTCGAGTTCCCGTACGTCTACATAGCCGGTATGGAGGAAAATCTCTTCCCCTCCGGCGGGATGATGGCACTCGCGCCCGATATCGAGGAGGAGAGGCGCCTTTTCTACGTGGCTCTCACGCGCGCCAAGAGTTCCGTGGTGATAAGTTTCGCTTCGGAGCGTATGCGCAACGGCCAGCACAACTCCAACCCTCCTTCGCGTTTTCTCGGCGAGATCGATCCGTGCTATCTCGACAATCCTCTTTCGGCGGATGAGTTCGAAGTGCAGGAGCGCACGAGCGGATTCGGGATCTTCGGCCCTCAGGGTTTCCGCGGCTATGGCCGGAGCACAGATGAGCGCCGTTCGTCCTTCGCCGGCCGCTACGGCCAGTCCGGCCCCGCCGTCTCTGAAAAACGGTTCGGGCAGGGTGGCTCAGGCTCTCGATTCGGGCAGGGGAGTCCTTCGGCTTCCGGCTCCAGGTTCGGCTCCGGGGGCTCTTCGCGTCCCGGGTTCGGACAGGGTAGCCCTTCGGCCTCCGGATCGCGATTCGGGCTGGGCGGTCCTTCGGGGGCGTCCCGTCCGGGTACTGCTGCGAATCCGACGGCTTCATCGCGCCCCGGAGTTCCTGCGGGCGCTGCCGCAAAGCCCGCCGTCATCGACGCCAACTTCATCCCCGTTCCGATGGCCGAACTCTATGAAGGCGAACGCATCGAACACAACCGCTTCGGGGCCGGACTGATTGTCAGCATCAGCGGCGTGATGCCCGAACTCAAGGCCGTCATCGACTTTGACGCCTACGGCACCAAGACCCTCCTTCTGAAATACGCCAAACTCCGTCCCGAACGCAAATAATGGAACCGGTTCACACTATCTACCTTGCCGCCGGCTGCTTCTGGGGAGCGGAAAAGTATCTGAAACTCATCAGAGGAGTGCTGGCTACCAGGGTCGGCTTTGTCAACGGCGACAAATCCATCAAGAACCCTTCCTACAAGCTCGTATATCTACATTAATATCAGCTGCCAGTTGAGCAATGGTAACATTAGCGTCTTTTAGGACATTGTCTATTATAACCCTCTGTCTGTCAGTAAGTTCTTTTCGGACATCTTTTAGGACATTCCGGACATAAGCCTCATTGGACTTGAAGAAGCATATGCTGATGAAAAATTTGCTGGCAAAAAAATTATTCGTAAATTTGCATCGAATTGGCGTGCCCAATTAAATGGACTGGGGTGTCCCCGGTCGGAAAAGGGTTGAAGAGAAATCTCAACTCTTTTTTATTGCTCTTCCTCCAAGTGCGGAATCACGGATCACCTGCAATATAGTGTGTTCAGTTCCCCGTCTTGGCACCTTCCTTAATCCGGGCCTTTTTCAAGGAAGGTTCCCCTATTGGAATCACCACCTTACTTGATTTCAGTCCTCTTCAAGGAAGG
>JAGHTP010000046.1 GCA_018065265.1 Candidatus Cryptobacteroides aphodequi
GCACCCTCTGACGGGCTATTGTATTGTAAACGATTGAAAATTATATAGTTTTTAAATTTTTAACGAAGTATTGCCTGAATAATGAAAAAAAGATTAATTCAAATAATTGTTCTTATGACTGTCTGCACATCTTCTTTTGCGCAGACAGCCATAACGGACAAAGACAAGCAATTTGCTGAGGATGCCGTTGCCCGGATGTCTCTTCTTGAAAAGGTAGAGATGCTCTATGGTCATATTGACGGCTTCCATATCAATTCTGTACCCAGCGTCAATATCCCCGCAATTGCAATGGCGGACGGCCCCCAGGGTGTAAGAAACCTGCAGAAGAAACAGCTTCACAGCACATATTTCCCCTGCGGAATTTCCATAGCATCCAGTTGGAACCGAGACATCGCCCACAGCGTCGGAAACGGCATCGGTCTCGATGCCATAGAACACGGTGTCGGCATTATGTTGTGCCCCGGAATCAACATTTACCGCTCTGCCCTTTGCGGCCGCAATTTCGAGTATTATGGAGAGGATCCTTTCCTCGCCGGTGAAATGGCGGTAAACTATGTCAAAGGAATCCAGGAACATGGCATCATTTCCACTGTCAAACATTTTGCAATAAACAATCAGGAGTTCGACAGGCACAATACAGGCTCGGTAGTGGATGAGAGGACAATGAACGAGATTTATTTCCCCGCATTCAAGAAGGTGATTCAAGATGCCGGGGTCGGCGCCGTGATGATGAGCTATAATCCTGTGAATGGTGCGCATGCTTCAGAAAATGCCGCTCTGAGCAAACAGCTAAGGGACTGGGGACACGAGGGTATCATAATGTCCGACTGGCATTCCACGTATACCACGATAGGCACGCTTCAGACTGAGCTTGACCTTGAAATGCCCGGGCACCAGGCCTGGTATCCCGAAAAAATCATTCCCCTCGTAGAGAATGGCATCATCTCCGAAAAGACCATTGACAAGAAATGCATCCACATCCTTCAGACATTGAGCGCATTCGGTTTCGTCGGGAAAACGATGAACGAAAATACCGGTGACGTTGATAATCCGGTTTGCCGCGAACTGGCTCTCAAAGCCTCTTTGGAAGCACCGGTTCTACTGAAGAATGAAGGGCTGTTGCCGATTAAACCCGGCAAACAGACAATACTTGTACTTGGCCCGAATGCCGATTATCAGGCATATGGCGGCGGTTCCGGCCGAGTGCTTACTTGCCCTGGCCGCTCCAGTACCATATACAGGGGGCTCAGCGAGCTTGGAAAAGGGTATAATGTACGGCTCCGGGTCGATGCGGTTCCCGATGAAGTGAAATCGGCCGGAGTGGTGGTTTTGTGCGTTGGCTTCAATCAGGCTCTCGAAAGAGAAGGCGAAGACCGAACATATGAACTTCCAAAAGAACAAGTAGAGCTGATAGAGAGCGTTCTCGCTCTGAATGACAACGTCGTTGTGGTAATCAATTCAGGCGGAGAGGTTGATCTTGGCAGTTGGGGTGCAAAGGCAAAAGCCATAGTCATGGACTGGTATTCCGGCCAGGAAGGAGGCCGCGCTCTTGCTCAGCTGCTTTCTGGCAAAGTGTCTTTTTCGGGTCGTCTTCCGTTCACATTCTGGGGCTCTCTCGAGAACAATCCGGCTCAGCGCTACTATAGTGAATCTATCGTAGACCGTGCGGTTGAAAGGCACTTCAAATCCCCTCTCGTTGAATATAGGGAAGGCGTATTTGTCGGCTATCGAGGAGCTGACAGGTATGGAGTGAGCCCGCTTTATCCCTTTGGATATGGCTTGACATATTCGCGGTTCGAGTACTCCAATCTTGATGTTGTGCCTTGTGATGGTGGTTATGAGGTATCATTTACCGTATCAAATGTCGGAGATTATAATGCGGCAGAGGTCGCTCAGGTCTATGTCGCCCCGCTGAATCCGTCGGTGCCCAGGCCCACGAGGGAACTGAAGGGATTTGAAAAGGTGTCGATTCCCAAGTCCAAGTCCGCCAGGCTTACCGTGAAAATACCGATGGAATCTTTTGCACACTGGTCTCTCGACTCACACGAGTGGGTAATTGACGAAGGCGATTATAAGATTCAGGTGGGCGCATCTGCATCTGACATCAAATTGGAATATCAAGTAACAATCAAATAGTAATTGAGATGAAAAAAGTCTCTGATAAACAGATATTGATGGCGGCGGATTTCGCCGGCTATCCTTTAAAAGAGGAAATAAAACAATACCTTGAACATAAAGGTTGGATCGTGACTGATATTGGCGTAAAGGCTGATTCTGATCCTGAGGATACCGAGTTAATGTTTCACCGCATCGGACTTCGCGTCGGTGCGATGATTACAGAAAAAGAGTTCGAAAGAGCGCTGATCTTCTGTGGAACAGGGATGGGTATCCATATTGCGGCAAGCAAGTGCCCAGGTGTTCATGCCGGAGTGGTGGAGTCTGTTCCCGCAGCATTCCGGGCAATTACCGGCAATGGCGTGAATGTCCTGGCAATGGGTGCGTTCTATGTGACCCCGGAACTTGGCAAGCAATGTGCGGATGCATTCCTGTATAATGATTTCGGCTCCGGCTGGGAATGGTGGCCGGATTTTGACAAATTCCACCAAATCGCAATTGATGAACTCAATGCGTTTGATTACGAGGAGTATAAAAAGAACGGTTTCAAGGTGAAACATCTGGGGGATTGTCACTGTGAGCTTTATGATCGTCCGGAGGGATTCTCATCAGTTCCTCTTATGGTCAAACGCTAGGACTTGCCGATTCTTCTGAAAGGACGAACACTTTTGTCTTTCTCGGTCAAATCAAATAAAAGTTCTACACAACTTGCAAATAATCAAATTATTCGTACCTTTGCAGTCCTGTCCTCGAGAAGGGCAGAAATGGTAATTATTAATTTTTTAAAACAGATTCACAATGGCTGTTAAAATTCGTCTTCAGCGCCACGGTAAGAAGAATTTCGCATTCTTCCACATTGTAGTGGCCGACACTCGCTCACCTCGCGACGGTCGTTACATCGAGCAGATCGGCTCGTACAACCCCAACACCAACCCTGCCACCATCGTGCTCGATTTCGATCGCGCTCTCGCTTGGCTCAAGGTAGGTGCAGAACCTTCCCTCGTTTGCCGCAGGATCCTCTCTTATGAGGGTGTCCTCCTTCGCAACCACCTCGACGGCGGTGTAGCAAAGGGTGCTCTTACACAGGAAGCTGCCGATGCTAAATGGAACGCCTGGAAGCAGCAGCGCGACGCAAAAGTCGACGCCAAGGTTAACGGTATCAAGAACGACGCTATCGCCAAGGCAAAGGCTGCGAAAGCAGAAGAGGCCAAGGTAAATGAAGCTCGCATCGAGGCTCTCGCCAAGAAGGCAGAGGAACTCGCTGCTGCAGAGGCTGCTGCCGCCGCTGAGGCTGCAGAGGCACCTGCTGAGGAAGAGGCTCCCGCCCAGGAGGCCTAATGCTCCGCATAGCGAAAGTTCTCAAATCGAACGGCATCGAAGGAGGCCTGCTCGTAAGCGCACCCGAATTCGACCTGTCGGAAATTCAGGAACCGGTATTCATCAATTTCGATGGACTACCGGTTCCCTTTTTCATTGAAAGCTGCTCGCCTCACGGCAGTAACAAATATGTTATCCGCATCACGGATGTGAAGAATCTTGCCGATGCCGAAGAGATGGTCGGACGCGACATCTTTGTTGAGGGAGAGGCGGAATGCGAAGACGACCAGACGCCCGATTTTACCGGATGGACCATCTTCTGCGGCCGCAGGAAAGTGGGCCTCGTCACCGGCTTCGAGCCAATACCGGGCAATCTGTGCCTGTATGTGGAAACGAAGGACGGCGAAAAGATGATTCCTCTTCACGAGGACTTCATCGTGGGCGCCGATCCGCAGAAGAAAACCCTCAGCCTCGATCTTCCGGAAGGGCTTCTCTAAGCCCGGCACGCGTTCTGGCGTGTGGTCGGAGCGGGTTGAGACCGCCACGAAACAATCCTAGATTCCCCGGCGGTTATAGTAGGTCCTCAGAACGTAGAAATAGTAGATCACCATTATCCAGCTGAGCAGGATGGTGAGCGCGCTGAGCCAGATGCGCTTGAAAACGCTGAGGCCTTTTCGTCTTGCAATGTCAACGGCACAGAAAATTCCTGCGACTGCGCCGAGCAGATATATAACTACGAAGAACATAATCCCTTTACTTTCTGAATATTCCGTAAACCGCGGCCCCGCTTCCTGTCATAGAAGCATATACGGCCCCGCGGCGGTAAAAATCTTCCTTTAGTGCGGCAATCGCCGGGTGTGCCGCAAACACAGCTTCCTCGAAATCGTTGACTACGAGTCCGTTCCACTGCTCGACCCTCAGGCGGAGCGCATCCTCGAGCGCGCAGTGCGACGGGCAGCAGAGAACGGCCTCTTCAGCAGGGCGGGGCGTCAGTCCGCCATAGGCTTCGGCGGTGCTGATATGCTCGCCTTCGGGAATCGCCATCTCTATGCGGCAGTCCTCGAGCGCGGGCGAAAACGCCTTCATCACCTCTCCGCGGCCGAACGCCAGGCAGGGAGAGCCGTCCACGAAGAACGCGCAGTCGCTTCCGAGCCGGGCCGCATAGCCCTTGAGCGCGGCTGAATCGAGCCCCAGACCGAAGAGACGGTTCAGTTCGACCAGAGTAGCAGCGCAGTCGGCCGATCCTCCGCCGAGCCCGGCGCCTACCGGAATGCCTTTCACCAGCTTTATCTTCACCGGCGGGAGCGCGAAATCCTCCGCCAGCAGACGGTACGCCTTCGCGCAGAGGTCTTTGTCGGGGTCCCAGCCAACCGGAGACCCGTCAGCAGAGGAGATATCCATACGCACGCCGCTGCGCCCGGTCTCTTCTATCTCCAGCGTGTCGGAGAAGCAGTCCACAGGGTGGAAAAGGGTCTCGATGTTGTGGAACCCGTCCGGTCTGCGGCCCGTCACCCGAAGGCCGATGTTGATCTTCGGAGTTACGCGTATCATACCAGGTCTGCGAGCACGATTGCCGCCATTGCTTCAACAATAACAGGGGTGCGGAGCGCGAAGCACACGTCGTGCCGGCCCTCTATCGCCAGTGTGTCAAGATGGTTTTCGGCGAAGTTCCAGGTCTTCTGGGGCTTGGAGATTGAGGATGTGGGCTTGAACGCAACCCTGAAGTGCAGGGGAGCGCCGTTCGTGATACCGCCGTTTGCTCCGCCCGAGCCGTTCTTGACCGGGCCGTTCGGGCCGAAGGGGTCATTGTGCTCCGAGCCTTTCATCGCCGCGGCGGCGAATCCGTCGCCGAACTCTATGCCGCGCACCCCGGGAATGGAAAACATCGCGTGGGCGAGAAGCGCCTCCACGCTGTCCCAGAACGGCTCGCCGAGGCCGATGGGCACACCGCTGATGGTGCAGTCCACCACGCCACCGAGCGAATCGCCCTCTTCTATGGCGGCGTCAAGCATTGCCTCCCATTTGGTAGAATCGCTGCATCCTCCCACTTCGGTCAGATGTGCATCGAACTCCATCCTGTCAAGAACCTTTTTCGCCACTACGCCTGCGGCCACAATGGGGAGCGTGAGCCTGCCGGAGAAGTGCCCGCCGCCGCGAGGGTCGTTCGCCCAGTCCCATTTCACGCAGGCCGTGTAGTCGGCGTGCCCGGGGCGCGGAACGGCGTCGAAGCGGGTGTAGTCGCTGCTGTGCACATTCGTGTTGTCGAAGAGGATGGTCAGGGGCGAGCCCGTCGTGTGGCCTTCGAATATGCCGCTCACGATGTGCGGCTCGTCGCCTTCGATGCGCGGGCTGGTGCCCTTGTAGCCGGTTTTGCGCCTGAGAATGTCCGCGCTGAAATCTTCCGCGCTGAGTTCGATTCCTTCGGGCACTCCGTCAAGCACCACGCCGATTTGCGGCCCGTGGCTCTCGCCGAGTACCGAAACCCTGAAAATACGTCCGAATGTGTTCATAAAATAAGGTTTGACGAAAGCAAAGATAATAATTATCTTTGTAAGCTATGGATGAAACAATAAAAGAACTGGCCGGACAGGAGTATTCCCAGGGCTTCGTAACCGAAGTCGAGCAGGAGTTCGTACCCAAGGGCCTGAACGAAGACATCATCCGCACCATTTCGAAAATCAAGGGTGAGCCGGACTGGCTGCTCGATTTCCGGCTCGACGCTTTCCGCCGCTGGCAGGGGATGAAGCAGCCTTCGTGGGGACATCTGCACCTTCCCGAAATCGACTATCAGAACATAATATACTACGCCGCCCCCAAGAAACGCTCCTCGCGCCCGACCGAAATCGATCCGGCCCTGATGGAGACTTTCGACAAGCTGGGCATACCTCTGCGCGAACGCGAGGTGCTGGCCGGAGTGAAGAGCAAGGAGGAATACGAGTCGGAAAACGTGGCGGTCGACGCCGTGTTCGACTCTGTCAGCGTCAAGACCACCTTCCGCAGTGCTCTGGCTGAGAAGGGCATCATCTTCTGCTCCTTCTCCGAAGCGGTGCGCGAGCATCCCGACCTGGTGCGCAAGTACCTGGCCAGCGTGGTTCCGGCGGGCGACAACTATTTTGCCGCGCTCAACAGCGCCGTCTTCTCGGACGGATCGTTCTGCTACATACCCAAGGGCGTCAAGTGCCCGATGGAACTGAGTTCCTACTTCCGCATAAACGCCAGCGGCACCGGGCAGTTCGAGCGTACGCTCATCGTGGCCGACGAAGGTTCGTCGCTGAGCTACATGGAGGGCTGCACCGCTCCTATGCGTGACGAGCAGCAGCTCCACGCCGCGGTAGTCGAGATAGTTGTCGAGAAGGATGCCGACGTGCGTTACAGCACTGTGCAGAACTGGTATCCCGGCGATGCTCAGGGGCGCGGAGGCATACTCAACCTCGTGACCAAGCGCGGAATATGCAAGGGAAGCGGCTCGCATCTGTCGTGGACACAGGTCGAGACCGGCTCCGCCATAACCTGGAAATACCCGTCCACCATTCTCAAGGGCGATTGGTCCAGCTCGGAGTTCTACAGCGTTGCGCTGACGAACAATTTCCAGCAGGCCGACACTGGCACGAAGATGATACACATCGGCCGCGGGACACGCAGCCGCATAGTGTCCAAGGGCATCAGCGCCGGCCGCAGCGAGAACAGCTACCGCGGACTGGTGCGTATGAACCCGGGTGCCGAAGGCGCCAGGAACTACTCGCAGTGCGATTCTCTGCTCATCGGCTCCGACTGCGGCGCGCACACATTCCCGGTCGTGCACAGCGCCTGCCCTACGGCGGTCGTGGAGCACGAAGCCACAACCTCTAAGATAAGTGAAGACCAGCTCTTCTACCTGCAGCAGCGCGGAATAGCCGCCGAGGATGCTGTGGGCCTGATTGTGAACGGCTATGCAAGAGAGGTGCTGCAGCGCCTGCCGATGGAATTCGCGGCCGAGGCGCAGAAACTCCTCTCAGTGTCCCTCGAAGGGGCTATCGGATGATATGAACGAAGTACTTCTCGAAATAAAGGACCTGCACGCAGGTATCGAAGGAAAAGAAATCCTCAAAGGCGTCAACCTGACCATACGCCGCGGCGAGATACACGCCGTGATGGGCCCCAACGGTGCCGGAAAATCGACGCTCAGTGCCGTCCTGGCGGGCAAACCGTCCTATACGGTGACATCCGGGAGCGTGACTTTCGCGGGAAAGGACCTTCTGGCTATGTCTCCCGAAGAACGTGCCTGGGCAGGACTCTTCCTCAGTTTCCAGTATCCGGTTGAGATACCCGGTGTCAGCTTCACCGCATTCATGAAGGCCGCCCTTGCCGCAAAGCGCAAGGCTGCCGGACTCCCCGAACTCTCGCCAGCCGAGTTCCTCCGCCTCCTCAAGGAGAAGATGGCATTCGTGCAGATGAAACCCGAGTTCATCAAGAGGGAAGTGGGCGTGGGCTTTTCCGGAGGAGAGAAGAAGCGGGCCGAAGTGTTCCAGATGGCAATGCTCGAACCCGTGCTGAGTATACTCGACGAAACCGACAGCGGCCTTGACGTCGATGCCCTGCGCATCGTTGCCGAAGGCGTTATGAACCTGCATACGGAGCAGACCTCCGCAATAGTGATAACCCACTACCAGAGGCTTCTGGATTACATAGTTCCCGATGTCGTGCACGTTCTCAAGGACGGTGTCATAGTGCGTACCGCCGGTCGCGAACTTGTCGCTCAGATCGAAGAAAAAGGCTACGAAGGCATACTATGAAAAGTGTGTACATCATAGGACGCGACACTTTGCCGCAGAGCATCAGCCTCGGGGAGGGCGAACAGCTTTCCCTGACCATAGTGTATGCTTCTGCGCTTGAGGGTGCGCCCGCCGAAGCCGATATCCCGCTGACCGTCAGCCTCGATGGCCGTGGCGCTTCGCTTGACATTGCCGGCCTTTACATCTGCAAAGGCGAGAGCCGGTTGCGCCTCAAGGTGGATGTCCGCCACAACGCGTGCGGCTGCACTTCGCGCCAGCTTTTCAAGGGTCTTGTCGCCGATCAGGCCAAGGCTGTGTTCGACGGCCTTGTGTATGTGGCGCACGGAGCGCAGAAGACTTCCGCCGCCCAGGAAAGCCACGCGATCCTGCTCTCCGCGGGGGCTGTGGCCGAGAACCGTCCGCAGCTCGAGATCTATGCCGATGACGTGGAATGTTCGCACGGCGCCACCTGCGGACAGCTCAATGACGACGAGCTTTTCTATATGCGCTCGCGCGGAATTCCGGAGGATGAGGCGCGGCGGCTCCAGATTCTCTCGTTCCTCTCGCCCGTGCTGAGCCGCTTGCCAGAAGACCTGGCGGAATCGATAATGAAATAGACGCATATGCAATACTACTCCTCAAAAATGAAGATGGCCGACCTCGTCGAGGCCAACTATCACCTCCTCAGCCTTATGACAAGGCTCGGGATGGGGGAGTCGTTCGGTGAGAAGACGGTCGATGAAGTGTGCCGCTACTTCTCGCTCGACACCGCTACCTTCCTCCTTCTTTGCGAGGTGTACAGCACCGAAGGGTTCGAACCTTCGCTCGATGTACTGCGCGGCTGCCGGGTTGAGGATATCCTGCGCTATCTGCATCAGAGCCACGACTACTATATGAACAGCGCGCTCGTCACGCTGGCTTCGAATATCGAAAAGCTCATCGCTCCCTGCGAGGCTTCGGTGAAGAGTGTCATCTGGAAGTTCTTCTCCGACTACAAGACCGAACTTGACAATCACTTTGCCTACGAAGAGGGCGAGGTTATCCCCTACGTGCAGGGTCTGCTTGCCGGGAGGCGCATTCCGGGGTTCAGCATCGACCGTTTCGAAGAGAACCACTCCAATATTGACGAGAAACTCTCCGACCTCAAGAACATCTTCCTCAAGAGCCTGCCCGCCCAGTGCGACGCCCGCCAGCGCTCGTCGCTTCTGCTTTTCATCTTCAATCTGCAGAAGGACCTTCAGAGACATACCTGCATCGAGGATTCGATAATGGTGCCTATGGTAAGGCTCATCGAGAACCCGAGGCTCTCCGCCCATCGTGCGCATCCGGCCCACAAGGCTGAGGACGACCGCGAGGAACTTTCGCAGCGCGAGGTCGAGATACTCGTGTCCGTGGCTAAGGGTATGCTCAACAAAGAGATAGCCGACGAGCACAACATAAGCATAAACACGGGCATCACACATCGCAAGAACATCACCCGCAAGACGGGCATCAAGACCGTTGCCGGCCTGACTGTTTATGCTATACTCAATAACCTTATCGACATCAACACCCTGAAATGAACCTCTCCGCCAAGGCTGTTCCTCTGAAGATGTGCCCTCCCGCCGAAGGGCGCGTGCTTCTGCACGCCTGCTGCGCTCCCTGCAGCGGTGCCATCCTGGAAAGCCTTGTGGCCGCCGGGCTGGACGTGACGGTGTTCTGGTCGAATTCGAACATCACCCCGCGCGAAGAGTATGACCTCCGCCTTGGCGAACTGCAGCGCTACTGTGCCCTGCTTGGTGTGCCGATGGTCGTTGATACTTACGACCACGAGGCCTGGCTTTGCGAAGCCGCTGCCGGCAGAGAAGATGCCCCCGAGCGTGGAAGCCGATGCAGCGCGTGCTTCAAATTCCGACTTTGCCGCGCGGCGCTCTATGCTGCCCGCGAGGGGTTCGCCTGCCTTACCACGACTCTCGCCTCGTCGCGCTGGAAAGACCTTTCGCAGGTTGACGAGGCCGGCCTTGCCGCGGTTGCCCTCGCCCGTGAGCAGGTGAGCGGTTCGCAGCTCGTCTGGTGGGGAGCGAACTGGCGCAAAGGGGGCCTTCAGCCGCGGCGCGCAGAAGTCATAAAGGAACAGAATTTCTATAATCAGACCTGGTGCGGGTGCGAATTTTCGCAGCGCGCCGCGTCTTCCGTACCGACAAATTCAAACAAAACGCAATATGAGTAAAACCGTTCTCGTTTCCGGCGGTGCCGGATTCATTGGAAGCCACGTGACCGTGGAGCTGGTTCAGGCCGGCTACGACGTGGTGATTGCGGACAATATGTCCAATTGTGATGAAACCAACTACAAAGGCGTGTGCGCCATCCTCGGCCGCGAACTCCCGTTCGTGAAGATGGACTTCTGCGATGCGAAGGCCGTGCGCGATCTTTTCGCCAAATACCCGATCGATGCTGTCATCCATTTCGCCGCATTCAAGGCTGTGGGCGAGTCTGTCGCCGAGCCTCTGAAGTATTATGGCAACAACCTCGGCTCGTTCATCAATGTGCTTGAGGCCGCACGTGCCAAGGAAGGTGGCTGCAATGTGCTTTTCAGTTCTTCGGCAACCGTCTACGGTGAGCCCGAGCAGCAGCCTGTCACCGAGCAGTCGCCCCGCCAGAGCGCCACATCACCCTACGGCAACACCAAGCAGATGTGCGAGGATATCCTCCGCGACTCTGTCAAGGCCTATCCCGGACTGAAGGGTATCGCACTGCGTTATTTCAACCCCATCGGAGCGCATCCCAGCGCCCTTATCGGCGAACTTCCGCGCGGAGTGCCCAACAACCTTGTTCCCTATATCACCCAGACTGCCATTGGCAAACGCGAGTGCCTGAGCATCTTCGGCGACGATTATCCCACTCCTGACGGCACCGGTCAGCGCGACTATATCGACATCGTCGATCTGGCAAAGGCCCACGTCGCCGCCGTCACCCGTATGCTCGATGGAAAGATGAAGGCCGGTTACGAGATCTTCAATGTAGGTACAGGCCGTCCCTGCTCGGTTCTCGAACTTGTCAAGGCATTCGAGAAGGTGAACGGGCTCAAACTGAACTACCGCATCACGGCCCGCCGCCCCGGCGATATCGCCGCCATCTGGGCCGACCCTTCGTATGCCAACGCCGAACTCGGCTGGAAGGCTGAACGCAGTGTGGAGGACACGCTTGCTTCTGCCTGGGCCTGGGAGAAACATATTGCCGGCAAAGAGTAATGGAAATATTCTTCTCGAGCGATGTCGACGGCGGCCTTGTCCGCCTGAATCAGGAGGAGTCCGCACATTGCGTGCGGGTTCTGAGGCACCGTGCGGGCGATGAGGTCTGCATAATTGACGGGTGCGGCACTATGATGCGCTGCACTCTGCTCGAAGCGTCGCCTTACGAGGCTGTGGCCCGCATCGAGGAGAAAATCCCCGGCTGGGGCTCGCATCCCTATCATCTGACGATGGCGGTGTGCCCCACCAAGAATGCCGACCGCTTCGAATGGTTCGCTGAAAAGGCTACGGAGATTGGCGTGGATGTCATTGCTCCCGTGATTGGCGACCGTTCCGAGCGCAAGGTTTACAAGACTGACCGCATCAGGCGCCTGCTTCTGAGCGCTGCCAAGCAGTCGCTCAAGGGTGCCGTGCCCGAAGTGGCCGAGCCGCAGAGCGTGCGCGAATTCATCGCTTCGGCTCCGGCCGACTCGCTCAAGCTCATCGCCTACTGTTTCGAGGGCGAGAAGCTGAGCATACGCGAGGCGCTTGAGGCTTGGAACGGTGGCCGTGTGTGCGTGCTCATCGGTCCGGAAGGCGACTTTTCGCCCGCCGAGGTGGCCGACGCCCTGAAGGCCGGGTTCAAGCCCGTGCACCTCGGAGCGAGCCGTCTGCGCACCGAGACCGCCGCGCTTACGAGCGTTGCGGCCGTTTATATGAAGTATATGTAATATGTATATAGGAGTCATCAGCGACAGTCACGGCGTGTGGGACGAAGAGTTCCGCCGTTTCCTCGAGCCGGTCGATGAGATCTGGCACGCGGGCGACTGGGGCGGGGATGAGGCGTTCGCGAAGAGTATCGCTTCATTCAAGCCGGTCGTCGGCGTGTACGGTAACTGCGACGGTCAGGACCTGAGGCACCTGTACCCTTCGCACCAGTTTTTCGAGAGGGGAGGGATGAGTGTGCTGATGACCCATATAGGCGGATATCCCGGCCGTTACGACCTCCGTGCCCAGGCGCTTATCGAAGCTCTTCGGCCCCAGGTGTTCGTGTGCGGGCATTCGCATATACTGAAAGTTATGTGGGATGAGCATTATCAGATGCTCTGCATCAATCCCGGCGCCTGCGGCCTGCAGGGCTGGCACGTGGTGCGAACCGCGCTCCGCTTCCGTCTCGAGGACGGGAAGATAAGCGATATGGAAGTTTTCAATCTTGAACGCAACAGCAATGGCAGCAAAGACTAAGACGGTTTGGTATTGCACGGCCTGCGGCAACGAGAGCCCCAAATGGATGGGACAGTGCCCTGCCTGCAAGGAGTGGAACACTATGGTTGAGGCCCCTGCGGAGGCCCGCAAGTCTTCTTCCGGAGTCGCGGCGGGCGCCGGGACGCACAGGCATCCAACCGCTCTGCACGAGGTGAGTTCGCTGGGCGAAGCGCGCATATCGCTTTGCAATGGCGAGCTCGACCGCATTCTTGGCGGAGGACTTGTTCCTGGCTCGCTTGTGCTCATCGGCGGTGAGCCTGGCATAGGCGAATCCACCCTTTCGCTGCAGGTGCCTCTGCATCTGCCTTCGCTCCGCACGCTTTATGTGACGGGTGAGGAGAGCGAGAGGCAGGTCAAGCTGCGTGCCGACCGCCTCGGAGGCGATCCGTCGGGTGTTTTCATCCTTGCTGAAACCCAGCTCGAGAATATCATTGCCGAGGCTTCCGAGATGAAGCCTGACCTTATGATCGTCGATTCCGTTCAGACGATGTATACCGACACTCTTGAATCGACGCCCGGTTCGGTTTCGCAGATCAAGGAGGTTGCCGCGCGTCTGCTGCGTTTCGCCAAGGACAGCGGTGTGCCTGTGATTCTTATCGGCCATATCACCAAGGACGGGTTCATCGCCGGTCCGAAGATTCTGGAGCATATCGTCGATGTCGTCCTTCAGTTCGAGGGCGAGAACCGCGGGTCCTACCGTGTCCTTCGCGGTATAAAGAACCGTTTCGGAAGCACTTCGGAGATTGCGGTCTTCGAGATGACCGGCAGCGGCCTGCATGAGGTCGCGAATCCTTCCGAGTTGCTTGTGCCTATGCACGAGGAGGCTTTGAGCGGTACGGCTGTCTGCGCTATGCTTGACGGTACGAGACCTTTCCTCTTCGAGGTGCAGGCTCTGGTGTCGTCGGCTGCCTATGGTACGGCTCAGCGTTCGGCTACGGGCTTCGATGTCCGCAGGCTCAACATGCTTCTGGCAGTGCTTGAGAAGAGGGCCGGCTTTCATCTTTCGGCGAAGGATGTGTTCCTGAATATGGCCGGTGGGCTGAAGGTTGCCGATCCGGCCTGTGACCTTGCCGTGATAAGTGCGGTGCTGAGTTCCAATTTCGATTATGCGCTGCCTTCCGATGTGTGCTTTGCGGCTGAGGTCGGTCTGAGCGGTGAGATACGTCCCGTTCCGCAGACTGACCGTCGCATTGCCGAAGCTGCAAGGTTAGGCTTCAAGAAGATATACGTCTCGTCATATATTGCGAAGGATCTGCCCGCCGTGGCCGGAATCAAGGTCGTGAAGGTGGCCTCCGTTCCCGAACTCGTCAAGGCGCTCTTCTCCGGGAAATAACCGCTTCGCTGCGCTCGTTCGACCCTCCCATTGTCTACTGCGTCCAGCTGCACAACCGCAAAGCGGCAGTACTCCGACGGACGGAGTGTCATTTTGGACGTACCCTGTATTTCAACCGACAGGGTACGTCCAACGATTTTTCGAAAATCGGCAATACACATATGTCAGTGTCACATTTTTGTAAATTTGATGGACGTACCCTCCCACTCGTTTTGCAGGGTACGTCCAAGAAGGTTCCCTCGCGAATGCTGCCACCTTCCTTGATATCAGCCTTTTTCCAGGAAGGTTCCAGCCGGCAAGGCAACAGGCGCGGCGAGGATGGCCGTCCCTCAGAGCCACCCGCAGCCGCGCCTGTAACCGCCGCGCTTACTTGCCGCGCGGCGGTGGTGC
>JAGHTP010000091.1 GCA_018065265.1 Candidatus Cryptobacteroides aphodequi
ATTTGGCCTGTTTTCCGTAAAACTCGGGGTTGTGGGAGTTGAAGTGGCACCACCGCCGCGCGAGCGCGAAGTACGCGGTTACAGGCCCGGCTGCGGCGGGCTCTGGGGAGCGGCCCTCCTCGCCGCGCCTGTTGCCCTGCCAGCCGAGACTTTCATAGAAATAGACCTAGGTTAAGGATGGGGGTAGAGCGAGGTGCAAACACACATTTTTGCATGTGATCCCTTGCTTGCACCACACGCAGAAAAAGCCCGGCTTTTGCCGAGCTTTTTCGAGTGTGGTGCTGACGGGAGTTGAACCAGTGACACATGGATTTTCAGTCCATTGCTCTACCAGCTGAGCTACAGCACCATTTGGGACTGCAAAGGTAGTAAAAAATTCAGAACTGCAAAATATATTTGTGCCCTTACTTTGATTTTGATTCCGGCGGCCTAGAATCAGGGCGATTTTGTCTATATTTGCGTGATGCCTTCTATGCGATACATACAGGTGCTTCTGCCGCTGCGGCTCGAATGGGAACCGTGGTACAGCACCGATGCCCCCGTGCGGACGGGAGACCGCGTCAAAGTGGTTCTTTCCCGCAAGGAATACATAGGAGTGGTGCTCGGGGTTTACGACATCCCCGGCATTTCAACTGAAAAGATTCAGCCTGTACTCGCTACCGACACCGGCCTCGAACCAATCTCGGCCCCGGAACTGCAGCTCTGGCGCTTCATTGCGTCGTACTATCTGTGCACGCTGGGTGAAGTGTACAAATGCGCCTATCCTGCCGTGCGCGTCAAGAACGAAGAGATCGAGCTCCGCAAGCGCGAACGCGCGCTCAAAAAAGGCGCCGCCGTGCAGGAGCATCTGACCGGCCTGAACTACTCCGGAGTACCCGCGGGAAACTATCTGAATTGCTCCGCATCATCAGGAACCGGCCCCGGAGACGGAATGCAGCTCGCACCCGAGACCGGGGAAGGCAGCAGCACTCCCGCAAAGCCGCTTCTTCTCTGGAGCGCCTCGCGCAGCGCATCCTACATCAAAGCCGCGCGTCACTGCCTCGATTCCGGCCTTTCCGCCCTTGTGCTGGTACCGGATATGAACTGCGCCGCCGCGCTCGAAGAAAAGCTGAAAGGGGAGTTCCAGGACCGCCTGACGGTATTCAACTCGATGAAGACGCCAGTCCAGCGCCGCAAGGTCGAAAAAGCCCTGCGCGACCTGACCGACCCGCAGGTCATTCTGGCCACACGCTCCGCCATCTTCCTGCCCTGGCGTGACCTCGGCCTTGTGATAATAGATGAAGAGCAGGACCCATCCTACAAGCAGGCCGAGCCCTCGCCACGCTACCACGCCCGCGACATAGCCCTTATGCTCGCGAAGATACACGGAGCCGACACCATCCTCGGCTCATCCTGCCCATCGCTCACGACTCTGCTGAACTGCAAGGCGGGCAAGTTCGCGCTCGAATGCGGCCCTCTGCCTGAACTGCGGGCCGAGCTGATAGATATGCGTGCCGAGCGCCGCAAGAGGGGAGTGAGCGGCGATTTCTCGTTCAAGGCCTGTGACGCCGTGCGCGAAGCCGCCGGACTGACGCACCCGGACGGCTTTGGCAAAGAAGGTGCAATCGTCACCATAGTCCGAAGCCCCTGGCAGGACGAAGCGGCCGTGGCGTCACAGTGCGAAAAACTGTTCCCCGGGCTCGATCCGCAGATAATCAGCGCATACAGCGCATCACGCTCGCTGACGCACAGCGCGGTTACGCTCGTCCTTCAGGCCGATTCTCTCTTCCCGAAAGACGACTTCCGTGCCGATGAACGTGCCCTGCAGGCCCTTCTGCTGCTTGCGGAACGCACCGACCGCCTCGTGCTGCAGTGCTCCAGTGCCGAGCATCCAGTCCTTGGCGTGCTGTCCTGCGGAGCCGGCAGGCAGGCCGTCGAAGAGCGGCTCGAAGCCCTTCTCGAAGAGAGGCGCACCTTCGCGATGCCGCCGTTCTCGCGTGAAATCAGAGTCTACGACCGCAGGGGAGCGCTCTGTGAAGACATCTTCCTGCCGCGCGGCTCTTCGCTTGAGCGCGCCAAGCAGGACATAAGACAGAAATACTCATCCGACCATATAATAGACGTCGATCCGCAATGAAAGAATACATAGACCAAAACCGCGACAGGTTCTTCGAAGAACTGTTCTCCATCCTCAGAATACCATCTATCAGTGCCAGGCCCGAGCATAAGGCCGATTGCGAGAGATGCGCCGCCCGACTCAAGGAACTTCTGCTCGAAGCCGGGGCCGACAGCGCAGGAGTGTGTCCGACCGCCGGCAATCCGGTCGTGTTCGGCTGCAAGACCATCGATCCTTCGGCTCCCACGATTCTGGTTTATGGCCATTACGATGTCCAGCCGCCTGAACCGCTCGACAAGTGGAAGACCGACCCCTTCGAGCCCGTCATCCACGACGGAGCCATCTGGGGACGCGGTGCCAACGACGACAAAGGCCAGCTGTTCATGCACATCAAGGCCTTCGAGTACCAGCTGCGAAGCGGCCGTCTGAGGCACAACGTGAAGTTCATCTTCGAAGGTGAAGAGGAGATAGGCTCGCCTTCGCTACCCGACTGGATACGCGCCAACGCCGCGATGCTCTCCGCTGACATCTGCCTTGTGTCCGACACCACTATGCTTGGCGAGGATGTGCCGTCCATCAACTGCGGCATGCGCGGGCTCTCGTATGTGGAGGTGAAGGTTACCGGGCCGAACAAGGATCTGCATTCCGGCCACTACGGCGGAGCGGTTGCCAACCCTATCCAGACCCTCTGCGATATGATTTCCAGCCTCATCGGCCCCGACGGTCGCGTGGCTGTGAAGGGCTTCTACGACAAGGTGGTCGACCTCAGCGCCGCTGACCGCGCCCTGCTTGCTAAGGCCCCCTTCGACCTCGACGAGTACAAGAGCTTCCTCGGGGTGGATGAACTCCGCGGGGAGGCGGGTTACTCGCCGCTCGAGCGTACCGGCATCAGGCCCTGCCTCGACGTGTGCGGCATATGGGGTGGATACACCGGCCAGGGCGCGAAAACCGTCCTGCCGAGCGAGGCCCACGCCAAGATTTCGATGCGCCTCGTGCCCAACCAGGACAGCGCCGAGATAACAAAGCTTTTCTGCGAGCATTTCAAGTCCATCGCTCCGGCATACGCGAAGGTTGAGGTGACGCCTTGCGAAGGCGGAGACGGCTTCCTCATCCCGATAGGCTCCGATGCGTATGCGGCGGCTTCGCGCGCGATAGCCGAGGTTTACGGCATCGAACCCGTTCCCTCGCGCGGCGGCGGAAGCATAGCCGTGCTGGCCGAAGTGCAGAAGATTCTGGGCATTGACCCGCTTCTGATGGGATTCGGGCTCGAGAGGGATACGATCCACTCGCCCAACGAGAGCTACCTCCTCAGCCAGCTATGGAAGGGGATGTGTTCGATTTCGCTGTTTTACGATTACTGGCGCTAGATAGAGAAGCCCGGCGAGCGGGGGATGCTGCGCGTTTGAGTGCGAATCACGTAACTGAGGCACGAATTGAAGGCCGTCAGGCTATGGTGTGAGAGGCCTCTGCCGCAACGACAAACGCCGTATTGCCGGCAACGCGCCAACTGACTTCGAACCCGCAATAGGAGAGCGTGTAGACGCGTTCAGGGTCGGAGTGATACTGAGGCCTGGGGTCTTGTGCGAGAATTTCGGCAAGGCCCCTGATTTGTGAGTCGTCCAGCTGTGCTTCTTCCAGCGCCTCGGCCGCACTGTCTTCGAATACGACCTCGAGTGGCTTCCAGGCGTTGGCGTCCACAAACCCGCTGCGGATGCCGGTATGGGCGTCGCAATATTCCACATAAGGCTTGATGTCATAGACCGGAGTGCCGTCGGCCAGGTCGGCTCCGCTTACGAAGATGAGCCCCTTCGCCGTGTCAATGCCTTCGATGCGAACGCTCGACAGACCGAGACCGTTCGGCCTGAAAGGGGAGCGCGACGCGAACACTCCAACCCGCTCGTTGCCTCCGAGCCGCGGTGGACGTACGGTCATCCTGTGCGGATCGGCATCATTCAGCGAGAAACCCCAGATGAGATGACACCAGTCGAACCCGTCCAACCCTCTGAGTGACTCGGGGTTACGGTATTCCGGGACGAGTTCCACCACGCCGCGGAGCGACGGGGCGAGGCCCGCCTGACGGGGCAGACCGAACTTCCCATCAAGGTCGCAGTGGTATGTGGCGACGGGTGAAATTTCCATAAAATGTGCCTTTGGCGTGACTTAATTCGGTGCAAAAATAATTTTTTTCGAAAAAAATCCGTACATTTGAAAGTTAAAACTATTCTTGTGGAACAAGTAGCGGCACCTCTCGACCCCGAAAAGGTTTATTATTCAAACGACGAGCTTACACTCGAAACTGAGGAAGGTCCCCAGACGCTCAAAATGGGCGTTTGGATTTGCATCGACCCTGTCCGCATCCACAAGATGATAATCAGGGAAAAGGTGCTCCAGGTGGATGAGATAGAGGTTCTCATCCCGCTGGTGAGCAAACTCCGCCGTGCCGACCCCGACTATTTCAAACGTTTCATGGGCCTGAGGCTCGTGATCGACTATCCTGGCTACGGCACCGGAATCGTTGCTCAGATTCCCTTCGATACCGATCCTGTAGGCTTCTACAAATGGTGGCGCAAAGGCAAGCACGAAGACAAAGTGCACCTTTCGCTCGGCAACCAGATACGCCTTTTCCAGAAGGTGGCCCTTATGGACCCCAAAATCATTCTCAAGAAGGACCTCGAAATGGTCCGCTAGATTTCTGCCTGTTATGAAGAAAATACTGATAATTCTGTCCGCAATCCTGCTTCTGGCCGGGTGCGGAGGGCACCGCCGTAAGCCTGACGAAACTCCGAAGGAAGAACCTATGCCCGCAATCGGTTTCCGTTACAACAATTACCGCAGGGTGGATACGAAGGTACTCAAGAACGAAACTTTCATCCCTATGCTCGAGCGTCTGGGCGCCGACCACAGTGCTGCGTACACTATGGCAACGCTCTGCGACACCGTCTTCAGTCCCCGCCGTATGAGGGCCGGTGCCACGGTGGAATGCTATTACAGCGGCGACACGCTCGCCCCCGTTCTTTCCTATGCCGTTTACAACCACAACCGCATCAAACAGACCGTATTTCAGTTCGAGGACAGCCTCGCGATATGGAACTACCGCAAACCTGTTGTCACAGAAGAGCGCTATGCCGACATAACCATCGCCAGCTCGCTCTGGGCCGATATGATTGAGGCCGGAGCAGACCCTTCGCTTGCTATGGTGCTGGCCGACATCTATGCCTGGACCGTCGATTTCTTCTCCCTGCAGCCCGGTGACCGCTTCCAGGTCATCTACGATGCCGATATGTGCGAGGGTGAACTGATAGGTACCGGCGATGTCAAGTTCGCCCGCTACACCAGCGGTAAATACGTAGTCAACGCCATCCGTTTCGAGGAAGGCAATGACAAATACTACAACGAGAAGGGAGAGAGCCTGCGCAAGGCTTTCCTCAAGGCCCCTCTGAAGTTCACCAGGGTAAGCTCGAAATTCACCTATGCCCGCAAGCATCCCGTCACAGGCAAGGTCCGTCCCCATACTGGTGTGGATTATGCCGCTCCTTCAGGAACTCCGGTATACGCACTTGGCGACGGTGTTGTACAGTCCGCCGGCTGGACAACCACAGGTGGTGGCAATGTCATCAAGATCAAACACAACAATGTATATTCTACGGCCTATATGCATCTCAAGGGCTTCGCTTCCGGAATCAGGGCCGGTGTGCGTGTAAGGCAGGGCCAGCTGATCGGATATGTGGGCTCCACGGGTATGAGTACAGGCCCGCACCTCGACTTCCGCGTTTGGAAGAACGGTCAGCCCATCGACCCTCTGCATATGGATTCGCCCTCGGCCGAACCTCTGCCGAAGGAATATCTGCCCCAGCTGCAGGAAATGTATTCATCTTATCTTGAAACAATAGCCGAATAAAGACAATGATACGTGTATATTGCAGGAATACGGATACCTACAAGGAATTCCAGGAAGGCACATCGCTGCTTGAAATGCTCCCGGAATTCGACATAAAGCCTGAATTCCCCATAGTTTCCGCAAAGGTCAACAACGTCTCGCAAGGTCTCAAGTTCAAGGTTTTCAACAACCGCGACATAGAGTACCTCGACGTGAGGGAACCGAGTGGAATGCGCGTCTACACGCGTTCGCTTTTCTTCCTGCTCTGCAAGGCCACTTCCGAGACTTTCCCCGGAAGCCGCGCGTACATAGAACACCCGCTTTCCGGAGGCTACTACTGCAACATACGCAAGAAGGACGATTCTGCCTTGAGCAGTGAGGATATCGACCGCATACGCGAGCGTATGCAGGCGATTGTCGATGAGAACGTAGCCTTCCATCGCCGCGAAGTTCAAGTCGAAGAGGCCATCAAGATTTTCCGCGACCGCGGATTCTACGACAAGGTCCGCCTTCTGGAGACAAGCGGCCAGGTATATACCGATTATTATCTGCTTGGCGAAACTCCCGATTATTATTACGGACGACTGGTCCCGTCGGCCGGTTCCCTGAAACTCTGGGCCATAGAGAAATGCCACGACGGACTTCTTCTGAGGGTCCCCGATAGGCATAATCCCGCAGAACTGGCTCCGTTCTTCCCTCAGCCCAAGACTTTTGAGATATTCTCCGAGAACCTGCGTTGGAGCATCATAATGGGGCTGAACAACATCGGTGATGTGAACTACTCCTGCTCGCGCGGACGCGCCAGCGAGATGATTCAGGTGGCCGAGGCCCTTCAGGAAAAGAAGATTGTGCAGATTGCCGAAGAGATATACCGCCGTTACAACGACCCTACCTCTCCCGTGAGGGTTGTGCTTATCACCGGGCCTTCGAGTTCGGGAAAGACTACCGTCTGCAAGAGGCTGAGCATACAGCTTCTCGCCTGCGGCCTCAGGCCCATTTCGTTCTCGACCGACGACTACTTCGTCAACCGTGTGGACACTCCGCTGCTGCCTGACGGCTCGTACGACTTCGACAATTTCGACACCGTTGACCACGAAGCGCTTCAGAACGACCTGCTCGCCCTGCTCGACGGCAAGGAAGTTTCGGTTCCGGAATACAACTTCACCACGGGAATTCGCGAATACAACGGAAAGAAACTCCGCCTGCGCGAGGGGAGTGTCCTTATAATAGAAGGTATACACGCGCTCAACCCCCGTCTTACCGACAAGGTGAGCGAATCGAAGAAGTTCAAGATATTCATTTCGACCCTGACATCGATTTCGATCGACAACCACAACTGCATCCCGACGAGCGACAACCGTCTGCTCCGCCGTATCATACGCGATTCAAACAAGGGCGCTTTCACCGCACGCGAGACCATAAGCCAATGGCAGAATGTGCTCGATGCGGAAGAGAAGTGGATCAATCCCTATCAGGACAGTGCAGATGTAATGTTCAATTCGGCATACCTTGTCGAGTTCGCCGTGCTGCGCAATCACGCCGAAAGCATACTTGCCGACGTGCCCAAGAACTGCCCCGAATATGCCGAGGCGCACAGGCTTCTGAAGTTCATACATTATTTCACTCCGGTTTCCGACAAGGAGATTCCGCCTACCTCGCTGCTTCGCGAGTTCGTCGGCGGCAGCAGCTTCAAATATTAGACGTCGGTTGTTGAAAACTTTTATTTTTGATGACTACGGCTGTTGAAATTTTTTGTATCTTTGCTTCCCTGAAAACTACACGTTAAATAACCTTTTATAATCAATCAAAAAATTTCTTTTATGAAAAAAATTGCAAGCATCTTCGCTCTTGCTTCTCTTGCACTTGCAAGCTGCGTAGACCTCGAACCCCTTGAGCAGCGCGT
>JAGHTP010000117.1 GCA_018065265.1 Candidatus Cryptobacteroides aphodequi
GGAGAAGCAGGTGACTCTTGGAGACCAGACATACAAACTCCCTTCTCCTTTCCTTGTGATGGCTACCCAGAACCCTGTGGAGCAGGAAGGAACATATCCTCTTCCCGAGGCTCAGGTAGACCGTTTCATGCTCAAGGTCATAGTGGACTATCCCAAGAAGGAAGAGGAGCGCCAGATCATCCGTATGAACAACACCGGCGAGTTCCCCGAGCCTTCACAGGCCGTCAAGCCCGAGGATATACTCCGCGCCCGCGAAGTTGTCCGCGAAGTCTATATGGACGAGAAGATTGAGAAATACATAGTCGACATTGTCTATGCCACCCGCACTCCCAAGGAATACGGCCTTGCCGACCTCGAAGGCATCATTGCCTACGGAGCTTCGCCCCGTGCCAGCATAGCGCTCTGCGCAGCTGCCAAGGCCTACGCCTTCATCAAGCGCCGCGGCTATGTAATCCCCGAAGATGTACGCGCCGTGTGCCCCGAAGTGCTGCGTCACCGCATTGGCCTTACCTACGAGGCCGAGGCTGAGAACATCACCACGGAGCAGATAGTTGAAAGAGTGATCAACGCCGTAATAGTTCCGTAATGGATTCGGTTGAACTGCTGAAGAAGGTCCGCAAGATAGAGATACGGACCAAGGCTCTCTCGCATCAGATCTTTGCGGGCGAATACCATTCCGCGTTCAAGGGGCGCGGTATGGCCTTCAGCGAAGTTCGTGAATACCAGTGGGGCGACGACGTGCGCGCAATGGACTGGAACGTCACCGCGCGTCTGCGCTCCCCCTACATCAAGGTGTTCGAAGAGGAGCGCGAACTGACGGTGGTGCTCCTGGTGGACGTGAGCCGTTCCGGGCTTTTCGGAACGAAGGGCGAAGTGCGCCGCGAGCGCATAGCCGAGATAGCTGCCGTGCTGGCCTTCAGCGCCGCCATCAACAACGACAAGGTGGGCGCGCTGTTCTTCTCCGACCACGTCGAGAAGTTCATTCCTCCGAAGAAGGGACGCAACCACCTGCTGCATATCCTCAGGGAGATGCTCGAACTTGAACCCACATCGGACGGCACCGACCTGGGAGCCGCGCTGGAGTTCCTTTCGGGCAGTATCAAACGCCGCTGCACGGCCTTCCTGCTGAGCGACATGCTCGATGTGGATGCCGCCGGAGCTCCGCGCTACGAAGATGCCCTCAAGGTGGCCGCCGGTCGTCACGACCTTTCGGTGATACGCGTGGTCGATCCGCTCGAGACAGAGCTTCCGAACGTGGGCCTCGTGCACATAAAGGACAGCGAAAGCGGCCGTGCGAGCTGGGTGAACACCGGTTCGGCACGTGTCCGTTCGGCTTATGCCAAGTGGTGGAGCAGCGTTTCCGAGAACCTTTCGAAATTGCTTCTCCGCTACAAGGTGGACAGCGTCACCATCCCCACCGATGGCGATATGGTAAAGGGTCTGATGCAATTGTTCAGATAACAGAGTGAAATGACGATTCTTTCGATAATACTGACATTCGTACTGGATATCATTCCGGCAGGAGAGGCGTTCGTGCGGCAGGTTACCGCGCGTGACAGCATCCTTATCGCCGACAGGCTCGAGTACGGAGTCGAACTTTCGGGTGTCGAGGCCATCCCTGCGGAGGACTTCGCTCTCGGTTTCCCCGACATCGAGGGCGCATTCAACGACACGCTTGTCTGCGTGCGCGGCTGGCAGATCGATACCGTAAAACTTTCGCGCAAGGAGCGCCTCGTGAAGGCCGGTGTGCTCATCGCTCCCTTCGAACCGGGCCGCTATCATCTGCCGGAACTTTATGTGCAATTGCAGACGCCGGAGCGCACCGATACGCTTCTCTTCAGCGCGCCGGAAGAGTTTGAGGTCAAGCTGATGAGCGTCGATACGGCTTCGTTCGTGCCCCACGACCTCAAGGACCAGATCAAATATCCTCTCACAGCCGAGGAAATACTCGTTCCCACGGCTATCGGGCTTGGTGGAGGCGCGCTCATAGTGCTGGCAATTATCTTCATCCTTGGCCGCATCCGCAAGCGTGAAGGAAAGGTTGAAGTTCCGCGCGATCCCGCTCACATCGTGGCTCTGCGCGAACTCGACCGTTACCGTTCCGACAAGTTCTGGGCCCCGGAAAAACAGAAGACATTCTATTCGGGCATCACTGATACGCTGAAAGTCTATATCGACGAGCGCTTCGGGGTTGATGCTCCCGAAATGACGACGGCCGAACTTTTTGCCGCAATAAAGGACAACAAGGACATCCCCGGCGGCCTGTATGCCGAACTGAAGTCGCTCTTCGAGACAGCCGACTTCGTCAAGTTCGCCAAGGCTACTGCCGACGATGCTACAAACGCCGCGGCTTTGCCGCTGGCAATACGTTTTGTGACAACCACTTATCAAAGCCAGGTTGAGGCTGAAAGCGGAGCGGAGGCCGTGAAGGAGAACTGATGTATTTCGAATATCCGCATCTGCTCTGGCTTCTTGCCATACCGGTCCTGCTCCTGGCACTGTACGTCTTCCGTCAGCTCAGCGGCAGGGAACCGCATCTGCGCGTCAGCACCGACCGCCCCTGGAGGAAAGGGTCCGATGCCGGCCCGGCTGTCCTGGTTCACGCGGGAGCGGCTCTGCGCACCGCTGCACTTGTACTGCTCGTGCTTGCGATTGCCCGTCCGCGCAGCTCGACTCAGACCGAAAAGATAGATACCGAAGGTATAGACATCGTGCTTGCTATGGACGTCTCGACGTCTATGCTGGCCCGCGACTTTACCCCCGACCGCATCAGCGCGGCCAAGGACATAGCCATAGAATTCATCTCCCAGAGGCCTTCGGACCGAATGGGAATAGTCGTTTTCGCCGGTGAAAGTTACACTCAGTGCCCTCTGACGACCGACCGCGCCACGCTCATCAACCTGATGAAGGAAGTGCAGACCGACCTCATTGAGGACGGTACGGCCATAGGCAATGGTCTTGCTACCGCGGTTGCGAGACTCAAGGGTTCTGACGCCCCCAGCCGCGTTGTGATTCTGCTTACCGACGGTGTGAACAACCGCGGAGAGATAACTCCGCAGATGGCTGCTTCCATAGCCCAGACCTACGGCGTGAGAGTATACACCATCGGTGTGGGTGCGAACGGCACGGCTCCCTATCCGGTTATGACCCCCTGGGGTGTTGAAGTCCGCCAGGTTGAAGTCGAGATAGACGAGGACCTTCTGAAAGAAGTGGCTTCGACGACCGGAGGACGGTATTTCCGTGCCACCGACAATACTAAGCTCGCCGAAATCTACGCCGAAATCAACCGCATGGAAAAGGCCCGCACGACTGTGGACAGTTTCCCGGTTTACAAAGAACTCTATGGAGGGTTCGCTCTCTTTGCACTGCTGTGTCTGCTTGCCGAATTCCTTCTTAAATTGATCATCCGCCGCCTGCCATGATAGTTTTCGCTCATCCCGCATTCTTGTGGCTGCTGTTGCTGCTGCCCTTGATTCCGCTCGTTTACGCGCTATGCCTGAGGGCTCGTCGCCGCCGCGTGCGTGCTTTGGGCGATGAGACCCTGGTGCGTGCGCTGATGCCGCATTACAGCCCTGCGAAAGGGTGGCTGAGGATAATCCTCGTTGCATTCGCATTCGCTTTCCTTGCTCTTGGCCTCGCGAGGCCGCAGATCGGCGCGAAACTCAGCAAGCGCCAGACCAAGGGGGCCGAGATCATGATATGTCTCGACGTGTCCAATTCGATGCTTGCGAGGGATTACTCTCCCAGCAGGCTCGAAAGGGCAAAACTGTCCATCTCGAGCCTCGTGGACAAACTTCAGAACGACCGCATAGGCCTCATAATATTCGCCGGAAGCTCATTCGTGCAGTTGCCAATTACCACCGACTTCGTGTCGGCCAAGATGTTCCTTTCGGGAATAGACAACGAGTCCGTGCCCGTGCAGGGAACGGCCATAGGCGATGCCATCCGTACGGCGGCCAAGAGTTTCAGCTCCCAGAGCGAGAAGAGCCGTGTGATCATTGTCATAACCGATGGCGAGAATCACGAAGACGACCCCGTTGCAGCGGCAAAGGATGCCGCCGAACTCGGGGCTAGGGTTTACACCATCGGCGTCGGTTCGCAGAAGGGTGAACCCATTCCCGTCGACGGCGAACTCCTCAAGGACCGCGATGGCAACATCGTCGTCACGAAACTCGACGAGGAGACCCTCCGCAAAGTGGCCCAGGCCGGCGGAGGTGCTTATATTCACGCCGGGGTGGAGGAATTCGGCCTGAACCCGATAATCCAGGAGATCAGGGCTATGGAGGATGAGGAATTCTCTTCCGTGGTCTTCGAGGAATATGACGAACAGTATATGTATTTCCTGGCAGTTGCCCTGCTGCTCCTCGTTTGCGAGGCTCTCATAGGCAACCGCCGTTCGGACAGGAGGCTATTCTAGATGAAAAGACTGATACTGATATTTGTCACCGTTCTTCTCTGTCTGCCGCTTGCCGCGCAGGCCGATCGCAAGGATGTGCGCGCCGGTAACCGCCGTTTCAAGGCCGGTGACTGGAAGGAATCGGAAATAGATTACCGCAAGGCGCTTGTCAAGGACAGCACCTCGTTCGCGGCTTCATACAATCTGGCCTCGTCGCTTTACCGTCAGAACGATTATGACGGAGCGGCGAAGGTCATGGAAAACGTAAGCGATCCGTCCGTGGGCGGAGAACATTCGTCCGACTACAATTACAATCTGGGCGACATCGCTCTTCAGCGCAAAGATTACGGTGCTGCCGTCGAGGCGTTCCGTAAATGCCTGCTCGAGACTCCTGACGACCTCGATGCCAAGGAAAACTACATCTACGCACGTATGATGCAGGAGCAGCAACAACAGCAGCAGAATCAGGACCAGCAGGACCAGCAGAACCAGAATCAGAACGACCAGCAGAATCAGCAGGATCAGCAGAACCAGGACCAGAACGACCAGGATCAGCAGAATCAACCTGACGACCAGCAGGACCAGGAGGACCAGAATCAGGGCCAGCAGCCCAAGATTTCGTCCCAGCAGGCCCAGCAGATGCTCCAGGCCATCCAGGCCAAGGAGAAAGAGACTCAGGACAAGGTCGAGAAGCAGAAGGCGGCAGCTCTGCAGAGCCGTCAGAAAGAAAAGAATTGGTAAAGCAGATGAGAAGATTTTTGAGCATATTGGCTTTGTGCCTGTCGGTGGCATTCGCCGCATCAGCCCAGATAAAGGTCAGCGTGCCGGGAGTGGTTTCGGTAGGCGAGACCTTCAACCTGCAGTTTATGGTCGAGGATCAGAAGCCTTCCGACTTCAACTGGCCCGGTGTCGAGGGTCTTGAAATCGTCTGGGGTCCGCAGACAGGCAGCAGTTCTTCTATAAGCATCGTCAATGGAAAGACGACCAAGAGTTCGTCCTATACCTATACTTATGTGCTGACCGCTTCGGCGGAAGGCCAGTACACCATCCCTTCGGCAACAGCAAGCGTGAAGGGCGGTAAAATCACATCGAAGCAGGTTGCCATAAAGGTGGTCAAGGGCTCGGCCTCGCAGCAGAGCCAGGCTTCTTCTGGCAGCGGCTCCGCTCAGACGCGCAGTGCTGGTGTCTCTTCGGACGACATCTTCCTGCGTCTTAACCTGAACCGCCGCAACGTGGTGCTCGGCGAGAGCATTACTGCCGAACTCAAACTCTATCAGAGGGTGAGCATCGCAGGTTTTGAAGATGTGCATTTCCCCTCGTTCACCGGCTTCTGGAGTCAGGAGACTTTCTCCGCCAGCCAGGTGGAATTCCACCGCGAGGCCATCGGAGACGAAGTATATAACGTAGCCCTTCTGCGCAGCTACGAACTCATCCCACAGCAGACCGGCGATCTGCTCATCGACCCTGCCGAGATAGTCTGCCTTGTGAACGTACGCACGCAGAGAGCCCCTCAGAGCATCTTCGATTCGTTCTTCCAGGACGATTACAGCACTCTGCGCAAGAGGGTTGCGACTCCCTCGCAGACCGTTCACGTGAGTGCTCTGCCCCAACCTCAGCCCGCCTCGTTCTGCGGAGGAGTCGGACGCTTCACTTTCGATGCCGCTCTTACTCGCGACTCCATTGCCGCTCACGATGCCGCATCGCTCATCATCAAGGTTGGCGGAAAGGGCAATCTTTCTCTTATCGAGGCTCCGAAAGTGCACTTCCCGGCCGATTTCGACACGTACGATGTCAAGGTGAGCGAGAAGGACGGAAAGAGGGTGTTCGAATATCCCTTCATCCCGCGCTCGCACGGTTCATTCGACATTGACGGGCTCGACTTCACTTATTACGATACCGCTTCCAAGGCTTACCGCACGCTGAGTGCCGGCCCTCTGCATATCGACGTTTCCCGCACCGAAACGGGCGAAGCGGCTCCTGCCGGAATACAGTCGTTCGCCGGCGTGAGCGCCAGGGATATCCGCGACATAGGCTCCGACATCCGTTACATCGCCACCGCCGAGCCTTCGAAGTGGAAACGCGGGGACTCGTTCTTCGTCTTCTCGCCGCTTTTCTTCGGCCTCGCCGCTCTGCTGCTTGTGATTGCGGCTGCAGTCTGCCTGATTGTAGGCAAGTTGCGCAGGAACCGCAGCGATGTGGCCGGAACCCGCAAGAAAGGTGCTTCGAAGATGGCCCGTACCCGCCTCGCAAAGGCAGGAGAGTATATGAAGGCCGGTCTGTATGGCGCTTTCTATGAAGAACTGCATCGCGCTCTGCTCGGCTTTGCTGCTGACAGGTTCTCTCTGGATGCGTCCCAGCTTGACAAGGATACCATACGTGAAAAACTTGCCGGCGGGCCCGCTGATGATTATGTGGCTCTTCTCGATGCCTGCGAGTTCGCGAGGTACTCTCCTTCGAACGACTCCGCGCTTATGGAAGAGCATTACCGCTCCGCTCTGGAGCTTTTCTCGCAGATAGGTTCCAATATGAAGTCTTCATCCAAGGGCCGCAGCGCCATCATTGCCGCCGTACTTATGGCAGGGGCTCTGCAGTTTGTCACCGTTCCCGATGCCAGGGCCGATGAGATCGAAGCCCTTCCCGCAGAACTGGCTGTCTCGGGCCGCTCAGCCGAACCCGGGACTCTTTCTACAGGGCAGGCTGTCTCGGGCCGCTCATCCCTGTGGAATGAAGCGCTCGAGGCTTATGCCGATGGCGACTGGACCGGGGCAAGGCAGGCCTGGGAGACCATTGCCGCTTCGGGCGAAAATTCTGCCGCCCTGCAGTACAACATAGGCTGCGCGTGCTTCAAGATGCGCGAATATGCCTGGGCTGTCGTCGGCTTCGAAAGGGCCCTGAGGCTTGATCCAGGCTATAAGGATGCCGCCGTGAACCTCGAATTCACGAAAGCTTTCCTGCAGGACCGTATAGACAGCGTGCCTGAGTTTTTCCTCAAAACCTGGATGCGCCGTCTGCGTGCTGTGATGGGTTCCGATGCCTGGGCTGTGCTCGCGCTCGTGCTTTTCGCTCTATGCCTTGCAGGTATCGTGCTGTTCATACTTTCGCGCAGTTCTGCTGCCCGCAAGGGCGGATTCTTCTCCGCACTCGTGGCGCTTCTTCTGGGCGTTATGGCACTTTGCCTGTCCGCTTCGGCACGTAACGAATTGCTTGCTGCCGACCGTGCGATTGTAGTGAGTCCCGTCAGCGTGGTTCGCAGCGCTCCCGACTCGGCTACCGGAACCGATTTGTTCGTGCTTCACGAAGGTGCGCCTTTGCAGATACGCGACCGCGTGGGCAAATGGTACAATGTAACCCTCCCCGACGGCCGTCAGGGCTGGATTCAGGATTCCGAAATAGAAGTTCTATAGAACTTGTATGGCTTCGGAGGCGACGAAAGTGCTTCCGCCAACATAGATAAGGTCGTGCTCCGAAGCGAGTGCGGCCTTTATTGCATCTGCGACGCTCGTGGCGGGCTCTGTCGCGAGGTCGGGACGGAGCTCGGAAAGCCGTTCGTAGAGTTTTGCGACGGGAAGGGCCCGCTGGGTGGCGGGGGCGCAAAGGAGGTAATCGGCTTCGGCGGGGAAGAGAGGAGCTATGGCATCCAGGTCCTTGTCCGCCATCACACCATAGACGATGAGCGGCCTGTGGCCTGCGGCTCTGTACATCAGTTTGGCAAAACAGCCTTCCAGCGCTGCGCTGTTATGGCCGATGTCGAAGATGAAAGTCTTCCCGGTGCGGTGTATCTCCTCCCAGCGGGCGTGCAGACCGGTGATGGCCTTGTAGTCGTCAAGCGCCGCGAGCCGCTCGGGCGTCAGCCTGAAGCCTTTCAGCAGCGAAAGCGCCGTCGTGGCGGTGAGGCGGTCGGCGGAAAGATGATTGTCTTCGGGATCGGGAACCCTGTGGCCGGTCTCGGGAGAATCGCATTTGGAAAGAACAGCATCGGGCGACTCGCAGAGATGCGTGTCTTGTGTAGCGCGAGTCTGAATCCCGGCCGAAGTTTCGTCGGCATAGTGAAGAGGGCAGCCGACCGACTTCGCCCTGGCTTCGAAAACCTGGTCTGTTGCTTCGTCGTGTCCCCAGACCACAGCGGGCACACCTCTCTTGAAGATGCCTGCCTTTTCGCCGGCTATGAGTTCGCGGGTGTCTCCGAGCAGGGCGCAATGATCGAGCCCTATGCTTGTGACCACGCTCACTTCGGGTGTTATGACATTGGTCGCGTCCAACCTTCCCCCGAGCCCGACTTCAATGACTGCAAATGATATTTTCTGACGGTCGAACCACCAGAACGCCATCGCGGTGGTTATCTCGAAAAACGAGAGAGGCTCTATGTCTTCCTTGAATGTGTCAAGGAATTCCAGCACTTCCTCTTCGCTAATGGTTGTGAACGAGGAGCCGCGCACCACCTTCATCCTCTCGCGGAAGTCTATCAGGTGCGGCGAGGTGTAGAGTCCGGTAGGTGTGCCGTCCGCCGCGAGTGCCGCGGCCGCCATCGAACATACCGTTCCTTTGCCGTTGGTGCCGGCAACGTGGATGCTGCGCCACTTCCGCCAGGGGTGGCCGAGGAGCGCATCGATCTTTTCCATCGCTTCAAGCCCCGGCTTGTAGGCTCCAGCTCCGAAGCCTGCGTCCTGCACGCTCGGGTGCTTTGAAAACAGTGCCTTTACGGCCTCGTCATATTGTTGCATACAAGGTCAAAAATAACTATTTTTGTCCGATATTGTAAAAAGCCGATGGACTTTTTGAACAGCAGATACATCATTGACGGCGTTCAGTGCGAACTCACTCCGTCTGATGTGCTCGGAGGCGGGGCAGGCAAGTCCCTGCCGGGCAGCCCGCTCGGAGGCGAGGAACGTAAGCCCCAGTCGGGCATTTCGCAGGAATGCGAGTCGTCCATAATAGACGAAACCATCGATCCTTCGGCCGGTGGCGCCGTTTTCTCCGTTTCAAAGACTAAGGAGTACATATCGCTCCTCAAGGAATTCGGCAAGGCTTCGTATCCTCTTGCATTTTCGGCTCAGCACACCCGTGCGGCTATAGCCGCGGCTCTTGTCGACGCCTGCTGGCTGGATGGTGCATTCCTTCTCGAGAACCTGAAGGTTGACGCCCGCTGGCAGTGGCAGGAGGGACCTGTCGGTACGCAGACGGCTTTCTACCGGAGCGTAGAGGCTGCTGCCGATTATCTCGATTCGCTCGACCTGCGCATTGACAGTTACTCGCTTGCCGAAGGTGAACCGCAACTGAAAGTTGCCGCGTCGCCGGAAGACATTTCGGCTATCAGACATCTGCCCGACCGCATCGTGCCCGACGCTTCGTCCTGGATAATCTACATTCCGTTCGACACTTCCGACTACCGGCTTGGCGGAAGCCTTCTTGCCGCGGCGTCCGGCAATGCCTGTGGCGGAACGGCTCCGTCCGTCGATGACCCCGATTATCTGATGGACTGCTTCGAAGTGGTGCGCGAACTTTCGCAGGACGGCATACTTCTCTCCGCACGCACTGTGCTTGAAGGAGGTTTGGCCACGGCCCTCGATGCCTATGCTGCGGCCTGCGGAGCGGATGTCAACGTGTCCGACCTTCCCGCCGCACTCGAGAGCGACGACCTGGTGCGCCTGCTTTTCGCCGAGGTGCCCGGCGCGCTCATACAGATTGCGGACGATGATTTCGACTATGTCGATGCCGAACTCCTGTTGCAGGATGTGATGTATTTCCCGCTCGGCCACCCCGCGCCCGGAAAACCGGGGCTTCGCATCGCCACCGACAAGCGAAAGGGTATAGAAGGAATACTGGCTTCTTTGATGAGGTAGAAGTTGCACCATTGATTGATTTTTACTATCTTCGCGGCCCGAAAAAACAAACAGAAAACAATATATTATGTCAGAAATGAAGAAAAGAGTCTATTGCTTCGGCGGCAAGACCGCTGAAGGAGACGGCTCTATGCGCGAGCTTCTTGGCGGAAAAGGAGCCAACCTCGCCGAAATGAGCAGGCTCGGAATGCCTGTTCCCGCCGGTTTCACCATTACAACTGAGTGCTGCGCCGAGTACTATACTCTCGGAGGCGGCTATTCCGAAGAACTCAAAGCCGAGGTGGCTACGGCACTCGCCGCTACCGAGAAGCTTATGGGCAAGAAATTCGGTGATACAAAAGATCCCCTTCTTGTAAGTTGCCGTTCGGGTGCACGCAGCTCAATGCCCGGTATGATGGATACCATCCTCAATATCGGTCTTTGCTCTGCAACCCTTCCCGGTATGATAGAGAAGACGGGCAACCCCCGTTTCGTATATGACGCATACAGGCGTCTCATCATGATGTACTCCGACGTGGTTATGGAGAAGGCCGAGGGCATCGAGCCCGCAGACGGCCAGGGCATACGTCAGCAGCTCGACCGTATGATGGGCGAACTCAAGGACGCACGCGGCTACAAGTCGGATACCGACATCACCGCAGAGGAACTCAAGGAGCTCTGCGACAAGTTCAAGGTACGCATCAAGGAAGTTCTCGGCGTAGAATTCCCCGACACCGCAGAGGCTCAGCTCTGGGGCTCTATCGGCGGCGTATTCAAGAGCTGGAACGGCAAGAGGGCAATCGCTTACCGCCGTATCGAGAAGATTCCCGATGATTGGGGAACAGCTGTCAACGTACAGTCGATGGTATTCGGTAATATGGGTCCCACTTCGGCAACGGGTGTGGCATTCAGCCGCAACCCTGCCAACGGAGACAACAAGTTCTACGGTGAGTGGCTCATCAACGCCCAGGGCGAGGACGTGGTTGCAGGTATCCGTACCCCCAACCCGCTCAACGAGGCCACCAAGACCGAGCATAACGCACATCTCGAGTCTCTCGAGACCGCAATGCCCGAGGTTTATGCCGAACTTGACGGCATCCGCAAGAGGCTCGAAGACCACTTCCAGGATATGCAGGACATCGAGTTCACCATCCAGGACAAGCAGCTCTATATGCTCCAGTGCCGTATCGGCAAGCGTACAGGTATCGCTGCTCTCCAGATGGCTATGGATATGCTCGACGAAGGTATGATCGATGAGAAGACAGCCGTGATGAGGGTATCCCCCAGCCAGCTCGACGAGATTCTCCACCCTATCCTCGATCCTGCTTCGGAGAAGAAGGCCGAGGTTATCGCCAAGGGTCTTCCCGCATCTCCCGGTGGAGCCGTAGGTACAATCGTATTCACCTCCGAGGCCGCTATGGAAGCTGCCGCCAAGGGCCAGCAGGTAATCCTCATCCGTGAGGAGACCTCTCCCGAGGACATCGAGGGAATGCGCGCATCGGCCGGTATCCTCACCACACGCGGAGGTATGACCAGCCACGCCGCTCTCGTAGCCCGCGGATGGGGCAAGTGCTGCATCGTCGGCTGTGAGGCTATGAAGATCGATTTCGAGGGCCGCAGCGTAAGCTTCGCCGGTTCCGACAAGGTATATCACGAAGGTGAGTGGTTCTCACTCAATGGCGCCAAGGGTAATGTCTATGCAAGCCGCATCGAGACTATGGACGCCAGCGAGAATCCTCTCTTCATCAAGTTCATGTCGATCGTCGACAAGTATCGCCGTCTCGGTATCCGTACCAACGCCGATACTCCCGAGGACGCCAAGAGGGCTCTCGGCTTCGGCGCAGAAGGTATCGGCCTCTTCCGTATCGAGCATATGTTCTACGGCAAGAACAGCGAGACACCTCTTTCGAAGCTCCGCAAGATGATTATGTGCAACACTGACGAGGAGCGCAAGGCAGCCCTTGCCGAGCTCGAGCCTTTCATCAAGGCTTCTGTCAAGAGCACACTCCGCATAATGGACGGCAAGCCGGTTGTATTCCGTCTGCTTGACCCTCCTCTCCACGAGTTCGTTCCGAAGAGCGAGGACAAGAGGGCCGATCTTGCCAACGACCTCGGCATCAGCGTTGAGGAAGTCGACAAGCGTGGCGAGAACCTCCACGAGGTCAACCCTATGATGGGTCACCGCGGAGTACGTCTGCACGTCACATATCCTCTTATCGCCGAGACACAGTATCGTGCCATCTTCTCTGCTACCGCAGAACTCCAGGCCGAGGGACTTCATCCCCAGCCCGAGATTATGATTCCTGTTACCGTGTCCGCCCGTGAGCTCGAGTTCCAGAAGGCTCATTGCGAGAAAGTGCGCGTCGAGGTTGAGGGGGCTTACCGCCAGCCCATCGACTACCATTTCGGTACTATGATCGAGATCCCTCGCGCCGCTTTGACCGCCGACCGTATGGCCCGTACCGCCGAGTTCTTCAGCTTCGGTACCAACGACCTTACCCAGATGACCTTCGGCTTCAGCCGTGACGACGTAGGTACCTTCATGGGTGACTACCTCGGAAACAAGATTCTCGATGCCGATCCTTTCCAGACAATTGATGTCAAGGGTGTCGGCAAGCTCGTTGAGGCAGGTATCAATGGTGGACGCAGCAAGAGGCCCGGCCTCAAGTGCGGTATCTGCGGTGAGCACGGTGGTGATCCCGATTCGATCAACTTCTTCAACCGCATCGGTCTCGACTATGTAAGCTGCTCTCCTTTCCGCGTTCCCATCGCAAGGCTCGCAGCTGCACAGGCCGCAATCAAGCAGAACAACTAAAAAGTGCACTCAATATGTCCTCGAGGCTGACCTTTCCGGTCGGCCTCGTCGGCTTTGAATGGTCAGGGATTATTGCTAAATTTGTGAGGATATGCAACACCGTAAACTGATGGCTTCGGAGATGGGCCGCGTAACGCCCGACGAGTACAAGGCTTTGCCCGAAACGGGCCTTGTGGTTGTCCTGGACAATGTGCGCTCGGCTCACAATGTCGGCAGTATTTTCCGTACCGCCGACGCCTTCAAGGCCGACAGGCTGTATCTGTGCGGCATCTGTGCCTGCCCTCCCTCGGCAGAAATTCACAAGTCGGCCCTCGGCGCCGAGGACAGCGTGCCCTGGGAACACGCCGACGACACGCTTGCGCTCGTGCGCTCGCTGCGCGCTCAGGGTTATACAATCGCCAGCATCGAACAGACAGAGAACTCGGTAAGCCTCGAGTCGTTCGCTCCGAAGGCTGATGCCCGCTATGCCGTTGTGTTCGGCAATGAAGTTGACGGAGTGGCGCAGGAGGTGGCCGAAGAGTCCGACCTCGTTCTGGAGATTCCTCAGTTCGGCACGAAACATTCGCTCAACGTGAGTGTAAGCGCCGGAGTGGTGCTGTGGCATTTCGCTTCCGGCCGTATCCGGCAAGAGACGGCGCCAGCCCACGCCGCTCTCCGGACGAAATAAACCGCGTCTTCTCCAAAACGATAATAAAATCAACAAGATATGAAACCAGACAAACAACTGTTCCAGTACATAGATGAGGAGTCGGCCCGTCAGCACGAGGGGCTCGAACTCATCGCATCGGAAAACTACGTGTCCGACCAGGTGCTGCGCGCCGCCGGCTCCATCTGCACGAACAAATATGCCGAAGGTTACCCCGGGCACCGCTATTATGGCGGATGTCAGTGCGTCGACAAGATCGAGCAGCTTGCCATCGACCGCCTGAAGGCTCTCTACGGAGCCTGTTGGGCGAATGTCCAGCCCCACTCTGGCGCCCAGGCCAATCTGGCCGTCGAGATGGCCATCCTCCGTCCCGGCGACACGTTTATGGGTCTTGACCTGAGTATGGGCGGACATCTGACCCACGGCTCGCCGGTCAATGCGTCCGGCATCCTTTACAACGCCGTAGCCTACGGGCTCGACCCCAAGACCGGAATGGTCGATTACGACGCGATGGCCCAGACCGCCCGCGCCTGCCATCCGAAACTCATCATCGGAGGCGCTTCGGCCTATTCGCGCGAGTGGGACTATGAACGTATGCGCGAGATTGCCGATGAGGTGGGCGCCATCCTCTGGATAGATATGGCCCACACGGCCGGCCCCATCGCCGCCGGTCTGCTGAAGAACCCGGTCCAGTACGCGCACATCGTCACTTCCACTACGCACAAGACGCTTCGCGGCCCGCGCGGAGGCATCATTCTCATAGGCAAGGATTTCCCCGACCCGCAGGGACGCCGCACGGCCAAGGGCGAGGTGAAGATGATGAGCCAGATGCTCGATTCCACCGTGTTCCCCGGCGTGCAGGGAGGCCCGCTCGAGCACATCATCGCCGCCAAGGCTGTTGCGTTCCACGAAGCTCTGCAGCCCGAGTTTGCCGAATACCAGATGCAGGTGCTCGCCAACGCGAAGGTTATGGCCGAAGAGTTCATCCGCCTCGGCTACAAGGTGGTCAGCGGCGGCACAGACAACCATCTGTGCCTTATCGACCTGCGTGGCAAGTTCCCCAACCTGACCGGCAAGACCGCAGAGCGCGAACTGGTGAGGGCTGACATCACCCTGAACAAGAATATGGTGCCTTTCGACACGCGCTCGCCTTTCCTGACATCGGGACTCCGCGTCGGCACGCCCGCCGTCACGACCCGCGGCTTCAAGGAAGATGACATGAAGATCATCGTCGCCCTCATTGACGAGGTGCTGTGCTCGTGCGCGAAGTGGCTCGACCCGCAGGCCCCGACTTCGGAGGCGATTTCGGCTCCCGAGCACCTCAAGACGCTCGAACGCGTGCGCATCGGTGTACACCGTATGACAGAAGGCAGGCCGCTGAACGCCTACCAGAATTGACAATATGTCAGTGGCACAGGCCTTGATTTGAAACCATACGGGTCCGGAACTGTCCGGCCCACGACTATTAAATACATTAAGTTATGATAAAACCACTTGCAGACAGAGTAGTCATCGAGCCCAGAGAGGCTGAAGTAAAAACGGCATCGGGTCTTTACATTCCCGATTCGGCACAGGAGAAACCCCAGCAGGGAAGTGTTGTTGCGGCAGGTCCCGGCAAAAAGGACGAGCCTATGGAGGTGAAGCCCGGCGACAATGTGCTTTACGGCAAATATTCGGGTACCGAGGTTACTGTCGATGGAAAGAAATACCTGATCGTCCGTCAGTCGGACATTCTGGCTATACTATAATATATAAGGAGATAAAACTATGGCAAAAGAGATACTTTTCACTTCGGACGTCCGTTCCAAGATGAAGGAGGGCGCCGATGCCCTCGCCGGCGCAGTCAAGGTAACCCTCGGACCCAAGGGCCGCAACGTGGTTATCGACAAGAGCTACGGCGCTCCTCAGGTTACCAAGGACGGTGTCACCGTGGCCAAGGCCGTGGAACTCAAGGATAAGTTCGAGAACATGGGCGCACAGATGGTCAAGGAAGTGGCCGCGAAGACCAACGACCAGGCCGGTGACGGTACCACTACCGCAACCGTGCTCGCCCAGGCTATCATCAATGTAGGTATAAAGAACGTTACCGCAGGCGCAAATCCTATGGACCTCAAGCGCGGTATCGACAAGGCTGTCGAGACCGTTGTCGCAGAGCTCCGCAAGAACAGCCGCGAGGTCGGCGACGATTACTCGAAGATCGAGCAGGTCGGCGCCATCAGTGCCAACAACGACCCTTACATCGGCGGAATCATCGCCGACGCGATGTCGAAGGTGGGCAAGGACGGTGTCATCACCGTCGAAGAGGCCAAGGGTATCGAGACCGAAGTCAAGGTGGTTGACGGTATGCAGTTCGACCGCGGCTATATCAGCCCCTACTTTATGACCAATACCGACAAGATGGAGGCCGAGATGTCCGACGTCTGCATTCTTGTCACCGATAAGAAGGTCAGCGCGATGAAGGACCTTATGTCTATTCTCGAGCCTATCGCCCGTGAAGGCAAGGAACTTCTCATCATCGCCGAGGATGTGGATGGCGACGCTCTCAGCTCGCTCATTATGAACAAACTTCGCGGTGCGCTCAAGGTTGCGGCCGTAAAGGCCCCCGGGTTCGGCGACCGTCGCAAGGAGATGCTTCAGGGCATAGCCGTTCTCACCGGCGCCACCGTGGTTTCGGAGGAGAGGGGATACGTGCTTGAAAAGGCCGGGCTCGAGATGCTCGGACGCGCCGAGAAGGTCACCATCACCAAGGAGAATACCACCATTGTCGGTGGAGCCGGCGACAAGCAGGAAATAGCCGACCGTGCCGCTTCCATCCGTCGCCAGATCGAGGCCAGCACCTCCGATTACGACAAGGAGAAGCTCAAGGAGCGTCTTGGCAAGCTTGCCGGCGGTGTCGCTGTGCTTTATGTCGGCGCTACCACCGAGGTCGAGATGAAGGAGAAGAAGGACCGTGTGGAAGATGCACTCAATGCAACTCGTGCCGCTGTCGAGGAGGGTTATCTCCCCGGAGGCGGTGTCGCATACATTCGTGCTGCCGCTGCTCTGAAGGACCTGAAGGGTGAGAATGAGGACGAGACCACCGGTATCCGTATCGTGGAGCGTGCGATCGAGGAGCCTCTCCGTCAGATTGCCCTCAATGCGGGTGTGGACGGAAGTGTCATTATCCAGAAGATCCGCGAAGCGAGCGGCGATTTCGGTTACAATGCCCGCACCGGTGAGTATGTAAATATGTTCGAGGCCGGCATCATCGATCCTACTAAGGTTAGCCGCGTTGCTCTCGAAAATGCCGCTTCTGTGGCCGGAATGTTCCTTACCACCGAGTGCGGTATTGTGGATATTCCCGAACCGGTTCCTGCTGCTCCCGCTGGGATGCCTGGTGGCGGGATGATGTAACTTTTCGCTTGGCGGGCGGGGCGGATGCATCCCGGATGCCTTCCGCTTCGCGCTCCGCTGCGCGGAGCTTGGCTTTCATTCCGAGGGGCTCTGCCCCTCTAATACCCCGCGGCCTTTGTGCTCAGTATTTGTTGCCGCAAATACCGCAGCCGGCCGGCGCGCTTGTGCGCGCTCCTTGGTATTCTCGCTCACGTGCCGCGGACGGCTACGGGTACCGGAGCACTCCGGGACCGCCATCGCACAAGGACCCAAGGCCCGAACGGGCGACCATGGGCACCGGGTCATTGCAACAACCGACCTGAATCATAATACTAATGAGACTGGCCAGAAATGGTCGGCCTCATTTATTTTTAAATTTTTTGTAAAAAGTTTTTAAAAAAGTTTGCATATATGTTTTTTTAGTGTACCTTTGCCGTCCCTTTCGCTACGGCGTCAGGGAAAAAGTTCTTTAAAAAATATTTCGCAAAATTTTTGAAAAAAGTTTGCAGAATAAAAAATTTAGCGTACCTTTGCAATCCCAATCAAACGGGATGGCGGTCGGCCGAACAGGCCGGTCTTTTTTAACGCCAAATTTGAAAGTAGATCTTTGAAAAGACTGATAGAAAGTACAAGCAAGTACCGAGAAAAACAAGAAAATCGAGAGCGTCGATTCCTAAAAAGGAACGAGAGCGTCAGGCATTGAACTAGAGATATATAGAAATATACAAAGAAGAGTTTGATCCTGGCTCAGGATGAACGCTAGCGGCAGGCTTAACACATGCAAGTCGAGGGGCAGCGAGGGTAGCAATACCT
>JAGHTP010000085.1 GCA_018065265.1 Candidatus Cryptobacteroides aphodequi
TCGGGGTTGAAGAGCGGAGTTTTACGACTTTCGGCCTGTTTTCCGTAAAACTCGGGGTTGTGGGAGTTGAAGTGGCACCACCGCCGCGCGGCAAGTAAGCGTGGCGGTTACAGGCGCGGCTGCGGGTGGCTCTGGGAAACGGCCATCCTCGCCGCGATGTTGCCAGACGTCGGGATATGACTTAAAAGGTCATTGCAGTACTCTCGCCGGTCATAAGAGGGAAACCGGCGCGGGCCTGTTCGAGGAGCCAGAGGCGTCCGCCGATGTAACGTGCCACACCTCCGCCAGGAGAAGGGATTGACCGGCGGTCGAGGGCCGGATCGCGATAATTGGCCTCCAGAACGAACCTGGCGCGAAGGCGCTCAAGGCCAGGGATCGCCCGCGTGCACGTATAAATAATAAGGTCAGCCTCAGCAGCGGGGATAGGGTAACCGGCATCTACAGCCGGGCAAGGGCAATCAATCTCAGCCGAGGAAAGAGGGCTGATTGTCTTGACAACGGAAGATGCACAATCGCAAGATGACGGGGAGTACGGAAGAGCATCGAACGCTGTCAGATAATCACGAGAGAATGGGGAATCCGGAAGAGCGCCGAACGCTGCCAGTCCGTCGTGGCGGACAAGGCGTGTTTTGAGGCCCGAATCCTCGCAGGCGGCAAGGGCAGCCTTCCCCGCTCCACCAAAGCCGACCACCACAGCAGTTTCAATCGGCCCGAGCGAGGCGATGATGGTCTTGAGGGCAAGATAATCGGAATTGAACGCCTTTATTCCGGAAGGAGTCTTCACAAGGATGTTGGCCGCACCGATGCGCTCAACCTCCGGACTTCGGAGGTCGCTCCGAGCGGCAGCCTGCTGTTTGAAAGGCGCGGTGACATTTACCGCGTCGAAAGGACCTTCTACGAAAATGCGCCAGGCTCCTTCGAAAGTGTCCGCTTCGATTAGGTCGTAATGCCACGGTTCATTGTTCGCGCACGGCTGAGGGCCAGGCTCGGAGGACAGTTCCAAGCCAGAGGTGTCCTGGCAAGGACAGGGATCAGGAACGCTTAGGTGAGGCCCGGCAGCCAGTTCCGAGCCGGAAGCATCTCCCGGAGCGCGAGAAGCGCGAGTATCGCGAGGACGGCAATGCTGCGGATAGGCCCGCTCGAAGAGCGCGGGGCTCTCCGAATGGTTCACGGGACTGCCTATTATACCGAAACGCCTTTCCATAAAAAATCTTTAGAACAAGTACGGCAAAAATACTACAATTATCACGAAAATTCCTATCTTGCACCCGAATTCGGGCCGCGTGGTCCGGAAGACCAACACTTAAACTAACAAATTAATTTTCAAAAATTATGTCAGTAAACAAAGTAATCCTTGTCGGTAACGTTGGCAAAGACCCCGAAGTACGTTACCTTGAGTCACAGACCAAAGTAGCCCGTTTCACACTCGCTACCTCAGAGCGCTACAGCGACCGCAACGGCGAGCAGCGCGAAAACACCGAATGGCACAACATCGTAGCCTGGAGAAAGAATGCGGACATCTGCGAAAAATTTGTCCACAAGGGAACCCAGCTCTTCATCGAGGGCAAGATCCGCACCCGCAGCTACACCGACGCCAACGGCGTGAAGAAATTCTCTACCGAAATCGAAGTTGACAACCTGCAGCTCCTCGGCCGTCGCGAGAATGGCGCCGAAGGAGGATATCAGGGCGACGCCGAGCAGGGCGGATGGACTTCCCAGTCCGCTCCTCAGCCCGCAAGGCCGGCTCAGTACGCACGTCCCGCCACTCAGCAGGCTCCGGCATACCAGCAGGCTCCGGTACAGCAGGCGCCCGTGCAGCAGAGCGCACCCGCCAATAGCGGTGCGGCCGGATTCAACGATATGCCTGATGACGATCTTCCGTTCTAGATGACGGGAACCCCTCAGCGGGAAAGAATACTTTCAAGAGTGCGGGAAATACCTTCGGTATCTATCCCGCATTCTTTTCTTTGTGAGCTCTGCTTGTCCTGAGCGATGAACCTGTCGGGAATACCAAGCCCGGAAACAGGCACCGCCGACTCCGACAGAGCCTCGCAGACTGCACCGTAAAGGCCTCCAGAAAGACAGCCGTCCTCCACTGTGAGCACATATTTGTAAGAGGCGGCGATAGAAGAGAGCATTTCGGTATCGAGCGGTTTGACAAAGCGGAAATCGTATACGCCCACCTTGCCGGGGAACGCATCCGCCGCTTCAAGAGCGCGGTGCACGCAAGGACCGGCTGCAACCACGGCGACGCAGCTGCCGCGACGCAGCTCGAGCGCCTTTCCCACGCTCAGTTCTTCGAAGAAGGCATCCTTCCACTGCACACCTTCGCCCAGACCGCGCGGATAGCGGATGATGAACGGGCCGGCGTCGTGGTGCAGGGCCGTGAACATCAGGTTCCGCAGTTCGAGTTCATCTGCCGGTGCGCTGATTATGCATCCGGGCACCGAACGGTACGCGGCCATATCGAAGGCGCCGCAATGCGTGGCTCCGTCCTCGCCAACCAGCCCGGCCCTGTCGAAGCAGAGCACCACCGGAAGCTTCTGGAGTGCCACGTCGTGTATTATCTGATCGTACGCGCGCTGCGAGAACGAACTGTAGATATTGCAGAAAGGCCTCATCCCGGCCATCGCAAGACCGGCGGAGAATGTGACGGCGTGCTCTTCCTCTATGCCCACGTCGAAGAAACGCTGCGGAAATTCCGAAGCGAACGCGGTCATTCCGCAGCCGGATGCCATTGCGGGGGTGATGCCCACCACGCGTTCATCCGCACGGGCCAGTTCGCAGAGAGTGGCGCCGAATACGTCCTGGTAGCGCGAAACGGAGTAGGAAGTGCCGAGCCTCGTGCCCGTGGCGGGGTCGAACTTGCCCGGAGCGTGCCATACCGACGGATCGGCTTCGGCCGGAGCATAGCCCTTGCCTTTCTTCGTGATGCAGTGGACCACCCTCGGGCCGCCCATATCGCGGAGTTTGCGGAGCGTGCCCACTACCTGGAAGATATCGTTGCCGTCTATGGGGCCGAAGTAACGGAGCCCCAGGCTCTCGAAAAGATCACCGCCCGTGCGTTTCACGAACCACGCCTTGAGGCTTCGTAGCCAGCGCTGGATGAAGGAACGGAAACGGTTGTCGCGCATCGAATCCCACACACGCTTCTTGAAGGAGTTGTATGACGAACTGGTCGTTATCTTGAGGAGATGGTTGTGCAGACCGCCGATGTTACTGTCGATGCTCTGGTTGTTGTCGTTCAGCACGACGAGCAGGTCGGCACTTGAGCCGCCGGCGTTGTTCAGGGCCTCGAAAGCCATTCCGCCGGTAAGGGCACCGTCTCCCACAAGGGCGATGTGATGCCTGTCGGTTCCCTGGATGCGTGCGGCCTCGGCATAACCGAGCGCAGCACTCAGCGCGGTGGACGAATGCCCGACTCCGAAGGCGTCGAAACCGCTCTCGAAGATATTCGGAAAACCGCTCAGCCCCTCGCGTGTGCGAAGGTCGCGGAAAGCGTCCCTGCGGCCTGTGAGAATCTTGTGGGCATAGGCCTGATGGCCCACATCGAAGAGGAGTTTGTCTTCAGGAGTGTCGAAGACATAATGGATTCCGACTATCAGTTCGACGGCGCCGAGGCTCGAAGCAAGATGCCCCGGGTTGTGCGCGCACACCTCGACCATAAGTTCGCGGATTTCCGCGCAGAGCTGCGGAAGCGACTCGAGCGGAAGATCCCTCAGATCGGCGGGCGAATTGATACTGTCCAGAAGTTTTGCCATTGAAACGCGAAGATACACCTTTTTTTTTTAACTTCGCAGTCGCAAAATACGATTGGTTATGACACAAGCTATCAAAACAAAACTGATGAACGACTCACCGCTCGCGCGCTGGACTGTCCTTGCACTCGTAGCGCTGATGATGTTCTTCGCCTACATGTTCGTGGACGTGATGTCCCCACTCAAGTCGCTCGTTGAAAGCAGCCTCGGCTGGAACAGCGGTGTTTTCGGCAAATACGCGGCTTCCGAGTATATCGTCAACGTATGCGGCTTCCTCATCATCGCGGGAGTCATCCTTGACAAACTCGGAGTTCGTTTCTCCGGCATTCTGTCGGCCGCCCTTATGGTAACCGGCGCCGCCATCAAATTCATAGGCATAAGCGACTGGTTCGCCACCACAGCCCTCTACCAGTGGCTCGGCAGCTGGTGGGTCGAGATGCCCGCCAACGCCAAGATGGCATCGCTCGGCTTCATGGTATTCGGATGCGGATGCGAGATGGAAGGCACCAACGTTTCGAAGATTCTCGCCAAATGGTTCAAGGGCAAGGAAATGGCACTCGCAATGGGTCTCGAGATGGCCGTGGCGCGCGTAGGCGTGTTCGCGGTAATGTGGATTGCCCCTATCATCTCCAACGCTTTCGACGGATCGATCATCGCTCCCCTCGGATTCTGCGGCGCCCTGCTCTGCATAGGCCTTATCAACTTCATCATCTTCGGTGTGATGGACCGCAAGTTCGACGCCCAGCTTATCGAAGCCGGACTCGCGACGGAAGAGAAATCGCCCGAGGACGAATTCCATATCGCCGACCTCGGCGCCATCTTCAAGAGCAAGATGTTCTGGATTGTGGCACTGCTCTGCGTGCTCTACTACAGCGCCATCTTCCCCTTCCAGCGCTACGCCCCGAACTTCCTTGAGGAGACGCTCGGAGTCGATCCGGCCACGGCCGCGCGCCTGTTCAGCTGCTTCCCTCTGCTCGCAATCTTCCTCACCCCGGCTCTGGGAATGTTCCTCGACCGCAAAGGCAAGGGAGCTTCGATGCTTATGTTCGGCGCCCTTATTATGATAATATGTCACCTGAGCTTCGCCTTCCTGCTGCCGGTATTCCCGCAGAAGTGGTTTGCCGTGCTGCTGATCGTCGTGCTCGGTGTCAGCTTCTCGCTCGTTCCCGCGGCCCTCTGGCCTTCGGTGCCCAAGATCATTGACGAGAAGATTCTCGGAAGCGCATACTGCCTCATTTTCTGGGTTCAGAACCTCGGCCTCTGCTTCGTGCCTATGCTCATCGGTTCGCTCCGCCAGTCGACCGGCAGTTACCTCATACCTATGATTGTATTCTCGAGCTTCGGCGTTCTGGCTTTCATTTTCAGCCTTATGCTCAAGCGCGAAGACCGCAAGAAGGGTTACGGCCTTGAGCTGCCGAACATAAAGCAATAAATTTCAACAACTTTGAAAAAGATGATGATTCTGCGAAAAAATTCAAAAAGTTTTGCAGAATCATTTTTCTTTGCTATATTTGCAGTCCTTTTTGACGAGGACTTTGAAATACATTGCCGATGTAGCTCAGTTGGCCAGAGCACGTGATTTGTAATCTCGGGGTCGAGGGTTCGAATCCCCCCATCGGCTCTTGCTTTGTGCCGCAAGCTGTAAAGGCACATATCGGGTGAGTACCAGAGTGGCCAAATGGGGCAGACTGTAAATCTGCTGGTTATAT
>JAGHTP010000080.1 GCA_018065265.1 Candidatus Cryptobacteroides aphodequi
TTTCCGAAAAAGGGGCTCGAAGTCGTAAAACTCCGCTCAGTGCAGGTTCGAGTTTTCCGGAAAAGGGGCTCGAAGTCGTAAAACTCCGATCGCCATGGAGCTGTCAGATGAGTTTCAGAAGTTCGGCGGGGGAGGCGGAGGGGAAGGATTCGCGGATTTTGTCGATGATTGCGTCTCTCGATTCTTCGGGGGTGCAGTCGGGCATCGACTGGCCCTGGGCATCGTCGAAGAATTTGTCCCAGAAAGGTCTGGGTTTTGCGGAAGGACGTGCCGCTAGACCGTGAGTCGCCAAATTGGCAGTTGTGTGCCCGGCCCCGGCGGGGCAATGACCGGATGGATGATCGCAAGGAAAGTCTGCCGAAAAGCCGAAGAGGTTCTCAGGAGTGGTGATTGAGGACCGCTGCCAGCCCTTGTACTCGAGGTTGGCCCCGCGATAGACCCGGCGGAACTCTCCGACCACGGTCCAGGTGCCCATCTCAAGATACTGGTTGAGATAATCGGCTGCGGTGCGTTTGACTTCGGGAAGGAGATATTTTTCCAGACAGCCCTTGATGCGGGAGCGCTGCTCCTTTGTGGTACGTTCAGTCATAACCTTGCGGATATCGCTGCCTTCCACACAGCCCATTTCCCTGATGGCATCAAGAATGGTGGGGGAGAACAACTTGTACAGCTGATCCATATGAGTATTCCCGGGATAGGACTCTTCGACTGCGATGCGGTATCGGGGTTGACTTCTGCGCCAGTTCATCAGATGCCTGTACCACTCGGCTGTAGCGAAAGCGGCCTTGTTGCGTATGAATTTGCCGTAGGCGATGTCACCCTCGGCAATGACTTCTATCTTCCAGTCCCAGGGACCAAGCACACCCTCGGCATCCTCGTCCATAAACCAGCATCCCGGAGCGGTAAGTTCCTCAATGGACCAGCCGGGAATATCGCTGCGTGTGAACGGGATGATGCCTACCTGCCTTATGGCCTGCGACATCGTCTCTACTGAGTCTATCGGATTAATAACCTTAGCCATTTCGCTGGATTACTGTTGACTGGCGGTTGTCTGAAAAAGACTTGCTCACCTTTGGGTTCCGTAAGCTACTCGCCCGCAATGACCTCCGCGCCGGCCACATATTTGAATGTGAAGCCGTCAGGGCCCACGGTGACGATATTTATGCTCGGATACGCTCCGTTGAAAGCGTGTGTTACGGGCATCGAATTGATGTGCTGTATTCCGCCGTCCTCGAAGTACGAGTAGCAGTGCGAGTGACCGGAGAAGATTGCGTCGACGCCGTATTTCTTGAAAGCCGAGATGTAGCGTTCGCGTTTTGCCATAGGGAAACTGTTGTGCCCGTCCGCTTCGTCAAGGCTGGTCATTGCAACGGGACAATGCATGAATACGAAGGTGTAGCGGCATTTCTTTGCAGCCTTCAGCTCTGCCAGCAGCCATTCGAACTGTTCTTCCTCGGCAGCGGCTGCATATTCGTTGTCATCCTTTATGCGGTTGGAGTCTATGCCTATGAATGCGCAGTCGTTGTAGCGTACCGAAAAGCGGTCGTATCCCACGAATGCCATATAGCCATCGTAGTTCTTCTGGTTGAATCCGCGTATGTCGTGATTGCCGGGAACGACCCAATAGGGGATGTCGCTGTCCATCTCTGACAGATTGCGTGTGTAGATGTCCTTCTGCTCCTGGTTGCCGAATTTGTTCACGAGGTCGCCGGTGTTGAATACGGCCACAGGATGGATGGCGTTGATTGCCAGGATGGCGTCGCGCATCAGGGAGTCGGTGTCGTGGAAGTGCTCGGTCTTGTCGGTGAAGCCTATCTGCGTGTCGGTTATCTGCACAAATACGAACTCCGCGGCGTCGCGTTCCCGCCCGCCGGCAGCGCAAATTTCCGCAGCCTGCCCGGCGTCGTACTTCCCGGGGGCAACTGAGCGCCCCGAAGCCCCGCCGGCCAGGGAGAAGCTATGGAATCCGAAAACAAGCGCTGCGGCCAGCGCGAATCGTAAGAAGGCGAATCTTTTCATATAATGTTATTTCTTGAAGAAACGGTCTTTCTGCGCTCTCTTGCGCTCTGGGTCGCGCTCAACGAATACGGGCTTGAGTGTGCGCGGGTCGAGCCCTGTCCAGTACATTACCGACGATGTGGTCATAGGTGTGGGTGTGAAATCCTGCACCTGATCCATCCAGATGCCGTTTAGAGCCGGATGGCGGGAGAGGTTTTCCATATCGCGCATCGTGCACCCCGGGTGAGAAGAGATGAAGTAGGGCACTATGCCGGTGCGCATCCCTTCCTGACGGCAGATGGCGTCGAATTCGTGCCTGAGGCGTTCGAAGTACTTGAACGAAGGCTTGCCCATATAGGAAAGCACGCGTTCCTCGGTGTGCTCCGGAGCGACCTTGAGGCGGCCGGATGTGTGCCTGAGGATGAGTTCGCGCAGATATTCGCGCCCGCTCTCATCGACAAAACCGTCCGGCGTAAGGAAGAGGTCGTAGCGCACGCCGCTGCCTATGTAGGAGTGGCGTATGCCCTTCACCGCATCAACCTTGCGGTAGAGTTCGAGCACGCGTTCGTGCGAACGGTCCAGATTGGGGCAGGCGGCGGGGAAGAGGCAGGAACGCCTCCGGCATTTGGCGCAGAGCGAGCTGTCGCGGCCCTTCATCCCGTACATATTGGCGGTCGGCGCTCCGAGGTCGGAGATGTTGCCGTGGAACTGTGGCATCGCGGCCAGAGCGCGCACTTCGCGCAGAATCGACTCCTCGCTTCGGCTTTGTATGAATTTGCCCTGATGGGCGGCGATTGTGCAGAAATTGCAGCCTCCGAAACAGCCTCTGTGGGTGATGATGCTGTCCTTGATCATATCGTAGGCGGGGATGCGTTTGCCTTCGTAGCGCGGATGCGGCAGCTTGGTGAAGGGCAGATCCCAGTACGAGTCCATCTCCTCGGTCGTGGCCGGAGGGCAGGGAGGATTGACCTGTACGTAGCCTTTGCCGCAGGGCTCGATGACCGTGGCGGCGTGCAGAAGATTGGCGTTCGTCTCGATTTCGTGGAAGTTCTCGGCAAAGCAGCGCTTGTCAGCAAGGCACTCTTCGAACGAGTGGAGCACGAGCGTGCCGTCGGAACTTTCGGGAACGCGGCCGTCGCGCCAGAAAGCCAGCTGCGGTATCTTTTCGGTCTGATACCGTGACCAGCCCTTTTCTATGGCACGGGTCAGTTCGAGCATAGGTTTTTCTCCCATCCCATAGCAGAGCCAGTCGGCGCCGCTCTCTACAAGAACCGATGGCTTCAGGCAGTCGTCCCAGTAATCGTAGTGCGCGAGGCGCCTCAGCGATGCTTCGACACCGCCTATTACAAGAGGCACGTCGGGATACAGCTGCTTGATGATGCGGCTGTACACGGTTACGGCGCGATCGGGTCTGGCTCCGGCCTTGCCTTCGGGCGTGTATGCGTCGTCGTGACGCAGACGCCTTGCGGCAGTGTAGTGGTTGACCATCGAGTCCATCGCCCCGCTGTTGAGCGCGAAATAAAGGCGTGGAGCGCCCAGCTTGCGGAAATCGCGAAGATCGTCCCGCCAGTTGGGCTGGGGAACGACGGCAACCCTGTATCCGAATTTCTGGAGATACCTCGCTATGCAGGCCGTGCCGAAACTGGGGTGGTCCACGAATGCGTCACCCGTAAAAATAATAATGTCTATGTAGTCCCAGCCGAGTTTCTGGACCTCTTTCGCAGAGGTGGGGAACATATAATCCTGCATATGCTGCAAAAGTAACAATAAAAGGGCAAAATATTTTTTTCTTCGCAAATAATAGTCTATAATTGCAGTGCAAATAACACTTTTGAATCATGATACAGGACGGAAAGAAGAGACACGTGGTCAGCTACGAGAATATGAACCCCGAACTTGCCGCTGCTTTTGCGGAGAAATACCCGGGCGGTTTCAACGATTATCTTGCAGACCTGACCAAATATCCCAAACCTGACGGAACTTCATTCTATGCGGTGACAATCGAGCTCACCGATGCGATATATCTCGTTAAAATCAAGGTGGATGTCGATGACGCCGAAGACCTCGAGCGCTGGCTTGAAGGTGAGGAGGATGCCGAAGTCGAGAGCGTAGCCGGAGTAACATCCGATGACAGCAGCGACAATGCCACACTTCCTGACGACAATATCTCACAGTACGGCGGCTCGGACGACGATTCCGCTGAATAACGAACCCTTGATACGCCCATTCGGTACATACCGTTATGGGCGTTATTGTCTATCTGCGTGAAGAAAATTTCCGAGTCGAACAAGTTGCTCCTGCTGAGCCTGGCCGTCGGTATTCTGACCGGCCTGGCTGCGGTTGTCTTGCTTGAACTCATCGAGGTCATCCAGGCTGGCCTCCGCCCGCTTTTAAGCGGCGACGGCTTCAGCTGGTGGCTGCTTGCTCTCCCCGGAATCGGTATGCTCCTGGCCCTGCTCCTGGTCCGTTATGTGATCAAGGACAACATCGGGCACGGGGTTACCAAGGTCCTTCAGGCGATGTCGCGCAACGAATCGCAGATAAAGCCTCACAACACCTTCTCATCGGTCATCACTTCGGCCCTGACCATCGGCTTCGGAGGAAGTGTCGGTGCCGAGGCGCCTATCGTCTATACTGGTGCCGCCATAGGCTCGAACATAGGCCGTCTGGGCGGTCTGTCGTACCGCTCGGTGACAACGCTTGTCGGCTGCGGTGCCGCCGGTGCCATAGCCGGTATCTTCAAGGCTCCTCTGGCCGGTATGCTCTTCACGATGGAGATCCTTTTCTTCAATATCTCCCTCGGTTCGCTTATGCCGCTGCTGCTGAGCACGATGTCGGCTACGGTTGTGGCCTATCTGTTCCGCGGTCTCGGCCCTTCTTTTGCCTGTGCGCTCGAGCCTCTTTCGATGGCCAATATCCCGTTCTACGTGGTTCTGGGCCTGTTCTGCGGTTTCGTGTCGCTGTATTTCACGCGTTCGACACTGGCCCTTGAAGACCGCTTCGCGAAGATGCGCTCGCCCTGGCTGCGCTGGCTGCTCTGCTCGCTCTGCCTCGGACTTCTGATATTCCTTTTCCCTCCGCTTTACGGCGAAGGCTATACATCTGTCACATCGCTTCTTACCGCCGGTTCCGCGGCTCTGCCGGGTGCCGGTTCGCCCCTTTCGGCTCTGCTCGATTCCAACTGGGGCGTGGTGCTGTTCTTCGCGCTTGTGATGCTGCTCAAGGTAGTTTCGATGACTATGACGAATGCCGGCGGGGGAGTCGGAGGTACCTTCGGTCCCACTCTGGTTGTCGGAGCGCTTGCAGGTTTTGTGTTCGTGAGGATGGCAGACCTCTGCTTTACCGGAAGGACTTTCCCCGAACAGAATTTCGTGCTGGTAGGAATGGCCGGGCTGATGGCCGGGGTCATGCAGGCTCCTATGACTGCCATCTTCCTAATCGCCGAGATTACCGGCGGCTACGACCTGCTTCTGCCTCTGATCATTGTGGCTACCTGCTCGTTCGGCTGCACGCGCATCTGGGAACGCTATTCCATCTACACGAAGCGTATCGCCCAGAACGGCGAACTTCTCACGCACGACAACGACCAGGCTGTGCTCACGCTCCTTCACACGCGCAACCTCATACGCGACAAATATCCTCGCCTTTCGCTCAATGCCAGTCTGGGTGAGATAATGCCCATCGTTTCCGAAAGTACAGCGGCCGTGTTCCCGGTTCTTGATGAGAACGGAAAGTTCCAGGGCCTCATCGATATGGACGACCTGCGCAAGCATATGTTCCGCACCGACGAGTATTCGTCTGTGTTCGTGTATAATCTTATGACACAGCCTCTTGCCTATATCGCAGAGGATGAGCCTGTGGGCAGTGTGCTCGACAAGTTCGAGAAAACCGATGCCTGGCGTCTGCCTGTACTTGACGAGGAGGGCAATTACCTGGGATTCATATCCAAGTCGCGCATCCTTATGGCATATCGCGACGAACTCAAGGCGATTTCCGTCGAAGACTAGCCGTTGCGCGGTTCTAGAAAGTACCTGATGAAAGAAGTATATATCAATTATGTGGCCGGGCTGCTTTCGTGCAAGGCCTGGCAGGTGGACAATTGTTCCGCAATGCTGGAAGATGGCGATACCATCCCCTTCATAAGCCGTTACCGCAAGGAAAAGACAGGCGGCCTCGATGACGCCGATGTGGCCGAGGTCAAGCACTATGTCGACATCTTCGCCGAGATGGAGAAACGCAAGGCGACGGTTAGGGCGGCACTGCTTGCGGCAGGGGCGCTGACCCCCGAGCTTGATGCGGAGATCGATTCGCTTACATCGCCGACCCGCCTCGAGGACATCTATCTGCCATACAAGCCGCACAGACGCACGCGTGCCACCGTGGCCAGGGAAATGGGCCTCGAACCTCTTGCCGATATGATGTGGGAGTGCCGCACGGCAGATCCGCGCTCTTCGGCAAAGCAGTTCGTCGCCGGCAGCCGCACTCTTGGTGACAAACCAGGCGCGGAAGATGTCGAAGCCGCACTTGCCGGTGCGCGTGACATCGTGGCTGAGAGGCTTTCGGAAACGGCCGCGATACGCGAGAACCTGCGTGGCATTTACCGCGCCCGGCGCGTAGTCTCCAATGCCACCAAGGCTGCTTCCTCGAACCCCGATGCGGCCAAGTACCGCAGCTATTTCAATTTCACGATGCCTCTGGCGAAGATTCCATCGCACAATCTTCTCGCCATCCTGCGAGCCGAAGGGGAGGGATTCCTTTCGGTTTCGATTGATGCCGAGGCGCAGCGTTGCGAGGACAAGATATATTACGATTTCTGCAAGGCCCACCGTTTCCCTTCGCCCGCGCTTGCCCAGCAGATGAAACTGGCCGTAGCCGACAGCTATGTGCGTCTTCTCGACCCGTCCATCAGTTCGGAAGTGCTGCGTGAGGCAAAGGAAAAGGCCGACCTCGAGGCGGTGAGGGTCTTTGGATCGAATCTCCGCGAACTGCTGCTCGGCGCGCCTGTGGGCGAGAAGCCTACGATGGCCATAGACCCGGGCTTCCGCAATGGATGCAAGATCGCCTGCCTCGATGCCCAGGGCCGACTCCTACATCACGAGATCATATATCCGCATCCGCCACAGAGCGATAAGATACGCTCGCTGATGCGCTTGCAGGATATGATTGAACAGTACGGGATTCAGGCCATAGCCATTGGCAACGGCACGGCTTCGCGCGAGACGGAGGATTTCCTTCGCAAGGTGAGCCTGCCGGAAGGATGCAAGGTCTGGGCTGTGAGCGAGGACGGCGCTTCGATTTACAGCGCTTCCGAGGCCGCCAGGCGCGAATTCCCCGACGAGGATGTGACCGTGCGCGGTGCGGTGAGCATTGGCCGAAGGCTGATGGATCCGCTTGCCGAACTGGTGAAGATAGACCCCAAGAATCTGGGAGTGGGGCAGTATCAGCACGATGTCGACCAGAATCTTCTCCGCGAGAAGCTGCAGACAACGGTAGAAAGTTGTGTGAACTCGGTCGGCGTGAATCTGAACACGGCTTCGGAATACCTGCTTGCCTACGTGGCCGGCATAGGCCCGTCTCTTGCCACGGCTATCATTGCCCGCCGGGACGAAAAAGGAGCCTTCCGTTCACGTGCGGAACTCCTGGAGGTGCCCAGGCTCGGCCCCAAGGCGTTCAAGCAGTGTGCTGGCTTCCTGCGCATTGCCGGGGCTGCCAATCCGCTTGACAATTCGGCTGTGCATCCCGAGTCGTACAAGGTCGTGGAGAAGATTGCCGCCGACCTGGGCGTGAGCGTCGCTTCGCTCGTCGGTAATGCCGAACTCTGCGCAAAGATTGATATCAACCGCTATGTCAGCGAAGATTGCGGTCTGCCCACTCTGAAGGATATCGTGGCCGCCATCGAAAAACCCGGCCGCGATCCCCGCGCCGAGGCGGTGGAATTCAGTTTCGACGACAGCGTGCGCTGTATCGAGGATCTGAAGGCAGGGATGGAGCTTCCCGGAATCGTTACCAATATCACCGCTTTCGGCGCGTTTGTCGACATAGGTCTGCACGAAAACGGACTTCTTCACGTCAGCCGTCTCGGACCGCGCGGAACCGACCCTTCCAAGGTTCTGCACCTCCACCAACAAATAAAGGTCAGCGTCCTTGACGTTGACCTTGAAAGAAAGCGCATCGCGCTCGGGCTGGTTAAATGATTGTGCTCTAGAAGCTGTCGTAGTACTTGGCGTCGCGGGGCTGGACTTTGCTCATATTGTCGAGCAGGGACTCGTTGGTCTTGTACTCGTCCATCAGCTGGAGCATAAAGTTCATAGCCTCCACGGGGTTCATATCGGCCAGCATCTTGCGGAGTATCCAGATGCGGTTGGCAACGCTCTTGTCGTAGAGCAGGTCGTCGCGGCGTGTGCCTGAAAGCACGATGTTGACAGCGGGGAAGATACGACGGTTCGAGAGAGCCCTGTCGAGCTGCAGCTCCATATTGCCGGTACCCTTGAATTCCTCGAAGATGACCTCATCCATCTTTGAACCGGTCTCGGTGAGGGCCGTTGCAAGGATGGTAAGCGATCCGCCGCCTTCGATGTTACGTGCAGCGCCGAAGAAACGCTTGGGCTTCTGGAGGGCGTTGGCATCGACACCACCGGTGAGCACCTTGCCCGAAGCGGGCTGTACGGTGTTGTAGGCGCGTGCAAGCCTGGTGATGGAGTCGAGCAGGATAACCACGTCGTGGCCGCATTCTACAAGCCTGCGGGCCTTTTCGAGCACCATGTTGGCCACCTTTACGTGCCTTTCTGCGGGCTCGTCGAAGGTGCTGGCCACAACCTCGGCCTTGACCGACCGCTGCATATCGGTAACTTCCTCGGGACGTTCGTCAATGAGGAGGATGATTTCGTAAACTTCGGGGTGGTTGTCAGCAATGGCGTTGGCTATGCTCTTGAGGAGCATTGTCTTACCGGTCTTGGGCTGTGCTACGATAAGTCCGCGCTGGCCCTTTCCGATAGGCGAGAACATATCCACGATACGGCACGATATGTCATTGTAATGGCCGTGGCCGAGGAGGTTGAATTTCTCGTCCGGGAAGAGGGGAGTGAGGAAGTCGAACGGCACGCGGTCGCGGATGAATTCGGGAGTGCGCCCGTTGATGCTCTTGACGCGTGCGAGAGGGAAGTATTTGTCGCCTTCGCGCGGAGGACGGATCTCGCCGGTGACGGTATCGCCGGGCTTGAGGGCGTTCTGCTTGATCTGCTGCTGCGAAACGTATATGTCGTCGGGGCTTCCGAGGTAGTTGTAGTCCGATGAGCGGAGGAATCCGTATCCGTCGGGCATCACCTCGAGCACGCCTGTGGCCTCTACAGTGCCTTCGAATTCAGGAGCCTTGGGCTTCTGGGGCTTCTGGTTCTGTTGCTGCTGGTTGGGATTCTGGCCTCTTTGCTGATTGTTTTGGGCGTTCTGGGCGTTCTGACCGTTGTTCTGCTGGCGGTTCTTCTGCTGGGCTATGCGCTCGGCTGCACGGGCCATCACAGCATCCTTGTCGGCAGTAGGGCGGGTCTGAGCAGGCTGGGCTGCAGGCTCTGCCTGTTCGTTCTGCACGGCAGCGGCTTCAGTGCTGTTTGCCTCTTCGGCAGGGGCGTTGTTCTTGGGCTTGCGTCCGCGCTTGCGGCCCTGGCCTTCCTTTGCGGCTGCGGGCTCTGCGTTTGCAGCGGCGGGTTTTGCTTCGGCAGCGGGCTCGACGGCCTCTTTTTGCTCACGAGCGGGTTTTTGCTCACGGGCGGGTTTTTGTTCACGAGCGGGTTTTTGTTCACGGGCAGGCTTGCCGGATGCCTTCTGCTCGCGGGCGGGTTTCTCTGCGGGTTTTGACTCGTCGGCAGGTTTGCCTGCTTCGGCCTCGCGTATTGCATCGGAGGGTTTGACTGACTTTTGAGCCTGGTCCTTGCGGGGACGTCCGCGGCGGGGCTTTTCCGGTGCGGCGGGAACGGCCTGGGCCGCGAGTGTGGCCTCGGTGTCAAGGATAGCCATTGCAATGGTCTCAAGGTCCATTTTCTTAGTTACTTTGATGTTCAGGGAAGTTGCAACTTCAACAAGCTGATCCCTGTTCATAGCGTTTAAGTCTACTAAACGGTGTATCATATTTTAAATGTGAATTTGGCGGTAAAGAGTGCCGCTAATTGTTTGATATTTCTCAAAAGTGATTGACAGGAGGCGCGCTGACTCAGCGTATTCCTGAAAAGACGGATGCAAATATAGCAAAAATCTGCGCAACTGCAAAACAGTTTGAACAGCAGCGAGTGACTCGCGTGTGTGCAACTCTAGTTGTCCCAGTAGCTGCTGCTCTTGCGGAAGCGGAGCAGGTCGGCGAGCGAGGCGGCGTTGGCCCTTATGAGGAAGCTGTACGACTGCCACTGGCCGAAGGGAACCCACGATACCGATATGTTGAAGCAGTGTAGGTCGTATGTGGCGCTGAGCTGGGTCGTGGAGAGTTTCTTTGCGTGGAAGTCGTAGCCCGAGGTGACGTTGATGTTCATCTTCGGAGTAAGCTTTATGTTGCCGGATGCGTTGAGCGTCTCGGTAAGCTGAGGGTCTTTCTTGATGACGTGGCCGTCCTCGACGCCGTAGACTGTGCGGTACGAGAAGCTGGCGCTGAAGTTAAGAGACCAGGGTACGTCAGGGTTGGTGTAGTAAACCCATCCTCCTGGGATGTATTCGCCTGTAATAGGGTGGTAGTAAACTCTCTGGTACCAGTCGGCGGGGGAGCCGCCGCTGTCGCTCTGGCCGTCATTGCCCTTTATCGTGCCTTTGCCGCTGATTGAGTATGATGCCGATGCCGAGAAGTTGGTCATACGCATAAGACCCTGGCCTGCGGCGAGTGCGAAGGTGTTGATCCTGCGTGTGCTAGTGCCGCTTGCCTGGAGGGCGTAGGGGTCGAAGCCGGCGTTGGCACTGAGGTTCACCTTGCCGAAGAGGTTGGTGGACATCGTGGCGCTGATGGTGCTGAGGTTGAGCGAGTCGGCGAGGAAGTCGTAGCTTCCCGACAGGCTCAGCTGGTCGATGAGCTTGACTTTCTTGCTGCCTTTGCCGGTTGAGTCGGCGTAGTCGCGGACCTTGGCTTCGAGGTTGTTGCCGAGCGAGAAGCTCATCCTCGCGCTCTGTTTGCTGCTCGGGGCGGAGTTGAGAAGCGCCGAAGAGCCGCTGGCGGGCGAGTAGATGTTGAATTCCTTGTGCTGCTCCACGCCGCTCGGGTCGACATAATCTATTTCGCGCCAGCCGTTGGCGTAGGTGCGCAGGTCAGGCGTGTACGAGAACGAAACCGAAGGCGATACGACGTGCCTGAGGGCCTGTACCTTGTGGAACTTGCCGAAGTTGAACATACCGTACAGACGCGTGCTCGCCGATACCGACCCGCTGTAGGTCTGCGTTATGCCGAAGTGCGAGAACTGTTTTCCGAGGGTTGAATCCCACTTGCCGGTAACGGTGTCGTAGCTGTAGTCGTAGGCGCGGAAGAACCAGTTCTGGCCGTACGATACCGAAGGGCTGAAGTTGATGTATTTGAACAGCTGGAAGCTCGGCAGACCTATAGAGAAGTTGTGGGTCATACCGTTCTTGAACTTGTCCAGGAAACCTTCCTGCCCGAATTCACGTGCATAGAAGTTGATCTTGTTCTGCAGCGAGGTGCTGTAGCCGAAGGAAATCTTCTCCCAGGGCTTTTCCTTGCCCACGCGGTTCTTCTGCTTGAAGGGGTAGAATGTACTTACCGACAGCGAGATGTTAGGCAGCGTGAAGGCGTATGACGAGTCGCGCGAGTTCTGCGAGTGCAGGGCGTTGATCGAAAGGTTTACCTTGCCTCCCCAGTTGTGGGAGTAGGAGATTGATGAACTTACCTGGTTCTGCAGGGCCTCGTTCACCGAGCGCGAGTTGTATGTGCTGTTCTTAGGAGAGGAGAAGTTCACCGACGCGCTGAACGTGGTTCCGGGGTGGGCCTTGGAGTCCTGCGAGTGGTTCCAGCGTAGACCGAAGTTGGTCATCTCCTGCAGGTCGACGCCCTTTTCGCCCGTGCGGTCGTAGGAGTAGTTGAGCGAGAAGCCGCCGTTGCACTTGTAGTTGAACTTGTAGCGCGAGTTGATGTCGATACCCCACGAACCCAGGGTGAAGTAGTCTCCGGTTACCGAGAGGTCCAGATTGTCGCCGAACACGAAGTACATACCGGCATCCTTGGCGTAGAAGCCTCGGGCCGTTTCTTCTCCGAACGAAGGCATCAGAAGACCCGTGGCGCGTTCCGGACGTTTGGGCACGAAGCCGAAGGGAATGCCCAGGAAGGGGATGTGCACGTCGCCGACAACCAGATGCGCGGGGCCGAAGACGGTCTTGCGCGTGGGCTCGGTCACAACCCTGGCCACAGAGAGTTCCATCCAGTAATGCGGGTGCTCGAGGTCGCAGACCGTGTATTTGCCGTGCTCGACGTTGATGCTGTGGTCGGGCATCATCTTTATGTTGCGGCCGTGCAGAAGACCTTCGTCCTCGTTGGTTATCATATTGACGATGCTGGCCTTGCGGTTGTTGAAGTTGTACTTCAACTCCTCCATATTGTAGGTCTTGTTGCCCTGTTTCATTACGGGGCGGCCTTTCCATTCACCCGAGAGCGAATCGTACACACCGTACGCGTGTACCACTCCTGTGTTCATATCGTAGTCCATACGCTCGGCCGTGAGCGTGAGGTCCTGATATTTGACGGTCACGTCGCCGTAGTAGTAGATGTCGCGTCTGCCGTCGGTGAACACTTCTATTATGGAGTCGCGCGCGCTCGAGAAAGCCGGCTCGTCAAGCGAACTCTTGTCCAGAAGGGCGAGCGAATCGGCTCTGTGCAGCGAATCGGCACGGTGGGTGGAGTCGCGGCGGGCGATGAGAACCGAATCGGGAACGTCGGATTTCGGGGGCTCGACCTTGGGCCTGTAGCCTCCGGCGATAGGTGTTTTGTCATTAGCACGCGGCGCCCTCTGGGCATATAGCCCGGAAGGGAAGGCGAGCAGCAGAACGAGTACTGCAAGCAAACACGAAATATGACTGCTTTTACGCAATTTTTCCTATCTTTGTAAGCCTACAAATTTACTACTAATTTCCAACTTTGCCAAAGCGCAGTTTTATGAAGAGAATTGCATACCTTTTATCTATAGCAGCAATTGTCGCGGCACCGTCATTCAAAGCCGATGCCAAGAACCCCGGACTCCACACTGTAGTTATTGACGCCGGTCACGGCGGAAAGGACCCCGGAGCCGTCAGCAGCGATAAAAAGACATACGAGAAGACCTTCGCGCTTGACATCGCCCTCACGCTCGCAGACAAAATAGAGAAGGAGTATCCCGACGTCAAGGTCATCCTCACACGCGAAGACGACCGCTTCGTTGAACTGAACCGCCGCGCCGAAATAGCCAACAAGGCCGATGCCGACCTGTTCATCTCGCTGCATATCAACGCCTGCGGCAACAAGACGGCCAATGGCTACAGCGTGCATGTGCTGGGCCAGAGCAGCAAGAAGAACCGCGACCTCTTCGCCGCAAATATGGAAATCTGTAAGCGTGAGAACTCGGTAGTAACCCTCTACGAGGACGACTACAGCACCAAATACGCCGGCTTCGACCCTTCCGACCCCGAATCGTTCATCTTTATGCAGATGATGCAGAACTCGCACCTCGAGCAGAGCATTCAGTTCGCACAGATAATCTCGCAGAAGATGAAATCCTCGCCTCTGCGCACCAACGGAGGCATCAGCCAGAACCCTTTCCTCGTGCTGTGGAAGACAGCAATGCCCGCCGTTCTGGTAGAAATGGGCTACATATCCAACTCCGACGACCTCTGGACCCTGCGCCAGACCCCTAACCGTGAGAAGATTGCCGAGTGCCTTTTTCAGGCATTCAAGAGCTATAAGCTGCAGTACGATTCCTCTATGAATATCAGGCGCAGCACTTCGGTCAGTGAGACCAAGGCTGAAGAGGCTCCTGCCAAGCCCGCCGCACAGCAGCAGGCCGCTCCTGCAGTCAAAGAAGAGGCCGTGGTGGAACAGAAAGCTCCCGCAAAGGTTGAAGCCGCCCCTGCAGAGGTTGCAGCGAAGCCTGTCGCCACTCCTGCAAAGCCGGAGACCGTTGCCAAACCCGCGGCTGCGGCAACCAAGCCTGCAGCGACCGCTCAGACGACGCAACCCGCAAGCGCAAAGCCTGCCACTCAGCCGGCCCAGACAAAGCCTGCTGCCGAGGCTGGCGTAAAATACGGAGTTCAGGCCTTCGCAGTTAGCAGCACGATACCCGAAGGCGACTCGCGCTTCCTCGGATTCAAGCCGGTTGTCATAAAATCGGGCAGCATCAACAAATATATTATAGGTGTAAGCTCCGATCTTGACACCGCAAAACAGAATTTTGCAAAGATCAAGACAAAATATTCCGACGCGTTTATGGTCAAAATCAATGCCGACGGAACCACCACAAGGCTCAAGTAACAAAACAATAACTTTACCTGTTAAAAGCCTTGCCGAGCTACTCTGCAAGGCTTTTTCAGTAAATGGCTAATTTATAAT
>JAGHTP010000047.1 GCA_018065265.1 Candidatus Cryptobacteroides aphodequi
GAAGAACGGGATGAATATGAGGATGAACTGTGCGAACCGCCCGATCTGCTGGAAGAACCGGAGCGTGACTGCGCGTAAGTCGGTGCACAAGCGAGCGCTCCAATGAGCGAGAGGCATAGCGCAATATTTACGACTCTTTTCATATCTGTAAGTATTTAGTGATTTGTTTTTCCCCAGGAAATGTCCAATGCTTTGCGGACTACCGGACTGATTTCAAAAGTCAGGCCAAAGTATTCCGGAATCGGCTTTCCTGAGAAAAGAACTTCATCACGCCATGAAATCGAGAGTTCCACGGCCTCCTCGACAGTTAGACCTGGCCTGTCCTTCAGCGCGTAGCTCAATGCGGAAAGAAGGTAGTTTTCAATGCCTATCAAGTTCACAGCGACGAGTTTTCCGTTCTCCGTGGTTATCTTCAGCGAGCCGGCGAAATAGAGCGGATCCTGCTGAGGGGAAAGTATGAATGACGGCTCCGCAAAAAGGGTGGAGCGGGTCCTGCGGTCGAAGAAGAGTTCATCGTACAGCATCCCGTTGTAGTCGATGCGGCCGTCCCGAAGCGATACCTTCTGCGGGCCGGCGCCGTCGGAAATCATCTCGAACTCTATCTGCTCGCCGCGGTACACCCCCACTTCTATTACGGACTGCGTGCGAGTCAGGCGCTGTGCCACCATCTCCTCCTCTTCGGCGCTGATGGTCACTTCGTCAAGCACTTCTTCGAGCAGGGCGGGAGTCAGTTTGTCGAAATCCTCCTTGCGCGGGCAGACGAACATGCCGGCCATGTCGGCGGCTCCGAAAGTCATTGTCAGATGGTCGTCTCCGTCGGAGAAATAGTGGTGCGAGCGCAACTCGCTGCGAAGAGTCACGATACAGCGGAATTCGCTGCGGTGGCAGTATATGAACAGGTTCAGATGCGGCTCGGGGTCGCCGTCGGCAAAGGGCGCGCAGTCCACAAGCCTGTAGAAGAGTTTGGCGAGCGATTTGGGCGTGTCGGCCTTGAGGGCATAGACGCCGCGGCAGAAGTGCGGGTAATGATAGATTCTGGCGTCCTGCTGCACCGTCAGCGGCTGGGTCATAGGGTCATCCAGAAACGCATCCACCGCTACCTGGAGAGGCAGCGAGTCCTTCGGACAGCTCTGGAAGTGGAAATGATCCGGCGCGCTGGCACCGCTCTGCGGGCCGTTGTAGAACACCAGGTACGAGGGATACTTGCGTGCGAAATCCATCATATCCACGAAATAGTGCCAGATGGACTGAGGCACGTGTTCATCGCGGGCTATGACAAGATGTTCGGGAAAGATCGGATACGGGTTGACCTGCACGTTGTAGCGGCGCGACTTGCGGCCGTCGAACTTTATATGGAACTGCTCGGCCGGGCGGTGCTCCACACAGAGGAAGCACGGCCTTGCAGCGAGGCCTTCACGGCTCACATCTGCCGTTGTCGAGGCTATGCGGCAAGGGTTGAACTGGGCCTTAGCCGCTATGCCGCCGATGGTGAAATCGCGGTACGAAGCGGTTTTGAGCGAGCGGAAATTGGCCGAAGCGACAGGCCACACCGATAACTGGTCCTTTATGAACTTCCTTACATCTTCCATATCCTACAGCAACGAAACAAGGCGGTCCTTGTACAGGGCGAACTCCTTTTCGAGTATGGGGGTGAGCACGCCCGTCCCCATAGCGGCTTCAATCTCCTCTATGGTCCAGAAACGGCCGTCACACACCTCATAATTGTCGGGGTGGAGTTCGGTGCCCCATATTGTGGCATATACGTTCACCAGCTCGTGCTGACCGGCGGACTCGTATATATAGTTGTCGAAATATTGCGGATTGAAATCGAACAGCCCCAGTTCCTCGGCGGCTTCGCGGTAAAGGGCTTCTTCGTACATCTCGCCGTAAATGACGTGGCCGCCTACGGCAATATCCCAGAGGCCGGGGTACGAAGTCTTGTTCGACGAACGCTTCTGCAGGAAGAATCGCGAATAGCGGTCCATCAGGTGCATATGCACTACGGGATGGAGAGGCTTCTCCTCCTTGTGGCAGTAGAAGCGGCTTGCCTGGGCGACAACAACTCCGTTAGGCTCGACCACGGGAAGCATTTCCGCGGCTGATGCCTGAGTGCCCAGCACGGGCGCGGCCGAGAATGGATAGATGAGTTCTATCATCAGAGCACGTAATTGATTATCTCGAGTTCCTCAGGAGTATAGAGAATCAGGTCCAGGATGTCGGGTCTGTACATTGCCAGAAGCATGAATGCCAGATAAGCCAGGGCGGCGAGCAGAACCAGCGCAAGAGGGATTATCCACCAAAGGACGCGGGCGCGGCGTTTGCGGAGATTCGCCTCGAGTTCGGCATCGGTAGGAGTGGGTGCCTCGGCAGCGGCTTCGCTTGCGGCCTCGATGGCAGCGGCTTGCGGTTCCGCACTCTCCCCCGTCGGGATGATGCCTTCGGAGAGTTCGAGCACCTCGGCCGCCGGAGCGGGGATTTCAGGCGCGAGAGGGCCATCTTCGGCGAGGATGTCAGCCAGCAACGGAGCGCTAGTGCGCTGACGCATCGAAACAGGCGCCAGGCCGAAGCCGTCCGGGAATATATCCAGATCGGCATCACTGACGAAGAAGAAGGAATTGTCCCTCGTGGCGCGGAGTTTCCCCAGGCCGGGAAGCGCAATGCTCTTTTCGCGGCGCAGTTGCGCGGCCAGATCCGAAAGGAACTTCTGGACCATGTTCCTCGCAGTGCGAGCATCAAGCGAACTTGCTGCGGCATAGCAGTCCACGAGCGAAGTGTCCTGGCTCGATGCCTGCGAGAAAGAGACCCTGCGGTAAGGCGGGTTGATGGTATATCCCCTGTCGGAAAAAGATGCCGGGACCACCTCGCACACGAAAGTGCCGAGGCCGGGCAGACCGACTTCATCCTTTTCGAGGAGAAGCGTCTTCAGCAAACCGGACAGGAGCTCAATATCCATAACCCCGCAAATATAGCGATTTTTTCTCTAAAGAGCCCGCTCCGGAGGCCGCAGTTTCTGAAAGATATTTTTCGAAAAATATTTGCAGAAATGATTTTTTGTAGTACCTTTGCCATCCCATTCCTGATGGGAATTGCAATATTCCTCCTTAGCTCAGTTGGTTAGAGCACCTGACTGTTAATCAGGGGGTCCTGGGTTCAAGTCCCCGAGGGGGAGCACGAAAAAGGCCGAAGCACGATGCTTCGGCCTTTTTCGTGCTCCCCTTCAAGATTTTTGTTAAATTACAGAAAGTTGCTATATTTGCGATGAGATAGCTAACAAGGCGCGATAACTTCAAGCCAGCATCTCTATGATAACCCAAAAAGGCGCGATAACTTCAAGCCGTGGTATCAGACCCACAGGCCGAGCATCAACGCTCGGCCTTTAATTTTCCCAAAACCATCGCTATCTCTTCACGAGTCCGCATATCAGAACGGACTTCAACGGCACACCCTCGATACACCACATAGCAAAGATGAATCGCAGCCTCAGAAAAGTCAGGGCGCCATAGGAGGTGCTTGGCAATCTGGTTTGGATGCAGTAACTGACTAT
>JAGHTP010000002.1 GCA_018065265.1 Candidatus Cryptobacteroides aphodequi
GTCGTATCTGTCGATGTGCGCGATTTTCTTTCTGTATCCGCATCTGGAAAGATGGCACCCGGCCGCCGGGAACCGCAGGAACATTACCGTAAGGATGTGGAGTGCGATGGCTCTGAGCCTGTCGTGCCAGATTTTTACCGCGCCGCTGGTTTATGCCACTTTCGGCACGCTTCCACTGCACTTCCTGCTTGCCAATCTGATTGCGCTGCCACTGACCGAACTGCTCATCAACCTGGCCGTACCGGCCCTGCTTCTGCCCGGCGGATCGCTGCCATGCCGGCTGCTGTGCCGGGCATGCGACTGCCTGGCATCGAGCCTCGAAGAGTCGATGCGCATAGTCGCAACTATGTGAACGGAAACGGTCCGGCCAAGCCGCTATTCAGGGCGCCTGCATTTCAGAGCCCTTTTGCCTTCGCCTCGTCCCAGATGGCGTCCATCTCGGCAAGGGACATATCCTTGAGGGAGCGGCCTTTGTGCAAAGTGTTCTGCTCGAGGTAGGTGAAGCGTCTGCGGAACTTGCTGCAGGTAGCGCTGAGCGCCGCTTCAGGGTCGACCCCGTAAAGACGGGCAGCATTGATGACTGCGAAAAGAAGGTCTCCGAACTCTTCACGGACGTGCGCTGCCTCAGGGCTGTCGGATTCGTCATTGCCGGCCGCTGTGGCCATCGGCCCGGCCCCGTTCACTCCCGCGCGCTGAGCAATATCTATAGCCTCGCGGGCCTCGCCCATCTCCTCGCAAACCTTGTCCCATACCTGCGAAGGCTCTTCCCAGTCGAAACCGCAGCCGCGGGCCTTTTCCTGCATCGACATTGCCTTAAGGATAGCAGGCATGGAGTCGGGGATGCCGCCCATAACGGTCTTGTTGCCGCCCTTCTCCTTCGCCTTGACGAGTTCCCAGGTGTCAGCGATTTCCTTGGCGCTGGGGGCTTCTCCCTCAGGCACGAGGCTGCCGTCCGGCCTGAACACGTGAGCGTGGCGGAACACCATCTTGTCACAGATACGCCCCAGGGAATCGGCTATGTCGAAGTCCCCGTTCTCCTGCGCTATGCGTGCGTAGAATACCATATGGTAGAGCAGGTCGCCGATTTCCTTGCAGATTTCGGCACTTTCGCCGCGAAGGATCGCGTCGCTCAGTTCATATACTTCCTCTTCGGTCATAGGCCTGATGCTCTGCATCGTCTGCCCTGCATTCCACGGGCAGCGCTCGCGAAGGGCGTCCATAATGTCCAGCAATCTGCCGAAGGCTTCGAGTTTCTCCTCCTTTGTATGCATCTTGAATTTTGCTAAATTTGCGCTGCAAAAATACGAACTTGTATCGCTTTGCACAAGCCAATTATGAAAGATATCCGTTTTGTCAGCGCCGACGAGGCAGTGAGCCACATTCCGTCGCATTGTCACATACATCTGAGCAGCGTGGCCAGCGTGCCGCACTGCCTTATCCAGGCCCTTTGCCGCCGTGCCGATGCGGGGGATGTCACCGACCTCCACTTCCATCACTTCCACACCGAAGGTCCGGCTCCATACAGCGAGCCCCGCTACGAAGGGATATTCTTCGAACAGGGTTTCTTCGTAGGGCCAAACGTTCGCGCGAACGTTAATGCCGGCTATGCCGACTATCTGCCCATGCATCTGGGCGAAACCTGCCGTCTGTATGAGTCAGGAGCCATAAAACTCGGAGCCGCGCTGGTCAATGTCAGCCGCCCCGACGCCCAGGGCCGCGTATCGCTCGGCACAAGTGTCGACTGCTCGGTGGCAGCGATTCGCAACGCCGGTCTTGTGATAGGCGTTATCAACCCGAACGTACCCTACGCACTTGGCGACCTTGTAGCGCTCGATGAGTTCGACTACCTGGTGGAGGATGACACCCCGCTTGTAACCGCATCGTTCGCGGAGCCTACCGAAACCGAAAAGCTGATTGGCCGTAATTGCGCCGCGCTGGTCGATGACGGCGACTGCATCCAGATGGGAATCGGTGCTCTGCCCAACGCCCTTGCCGCACAGCTCGGTGGTCACAAGAACCTCGGTCTGCATACCGAGATGTTCGCCGACGGGCTTCTCTCACTCATCAAGGCAGGAGTAATAAACGGTGCGTGCAAGAAGATAGATACGGGCTGCGTGGTGGCCTCGTTCCTGCTCGGTTCACAGGATGTCTATTCGTTCATCGACAACAATCCTTCGGTGCTGATGCGCACCATCGACTATACCAACAACCCCTTCGTGATAGCGCAGAACCCTCATATGAAGGCCATCAACTCGGCGACCGAAGTCGACCTTACAGGTCAGATCAGCGCTGACAGCATCGGCACCCGCATTTTCAGCGGCACCGGCGGACAGCTCGAATTCGTGCGCGGCGCTTCCATGTCACAGGGAGGAAAATCCATCACGGCCTTCGCTTCACGCACAGCCAAGGGCAAGAACAAGATTGTGCCCCTGCTTAACCCCGGCGCAGGCGTAGTCACTCCACGTGCCGATGCGCATTGGGTGGTTACGGAATGGGGCGCCGTCGATCTTTACGGGCGCAGCCTTCAGGAGAGGGCCAAACTGCTCACAAGCATCGCCCATCCGGACGACCGCGAGGCGCTTGACCGCGCGGCCTTCGAGCGCTTCGGTCCGCATTATCACAACTTCAGCGTGTAGCGGCAGGGCCGAAGTCAAGGACCGGGCTATTCCACCCAGAGGACAGAGTCGGAGGTGATGAGGCAGGCGGAGATACCGTCGTGCCCTTCAACCCACTGTGCGGCCGCATCGGCCCCGATTACCATAAAGAATGTTGCCAGGGCATCGGCCTCGGCAGCGTCAGGGGCGATAACCGTTGCACTCAGAAGATTATGCTGAACAGGCTCTCCTGTGCGAGGGTCGATGGTATGGGCATATTTGCGGCCGTTGGAAATATAGAACTTGCGATAATTGCCACTCGTAACCACTCCGCAGGGACTTCCATCGCCCTGCCAGGTGTCACGCAGGCTCGCGCCCGGCGTCTGATTGCCATCTTCCGGGTTGTCTATGCCGATAGTCCAGCCTTTGCCGGCGGGGTTGAAGCCCTCGCAGTAGATTTCGCCGATATCGACCAGCATATCGTGGATGCCGAGGCCGTGGAGCCACCGGGCGACCAGGTCGCAACTGAATCCTTGCGCTATTGCATTGAAATTCAGCACAGGAGCAGGACCATCCTTGTAGGCGTCAAGAAGGAAATCGCGCGAGCATACTTTTTTGCCTACCAGACCGTACATCTTACCAGTCCCGATGAGCCTGTGCATTCCGCAGGCTTTCATCAGAGTGTCTATTCGTTCGCCCGATGGAAGCGAATCGTTCTTGAACCCGAAACCCCACGCATCGAATACCGGGCCGCAGGATACGTCGAATGCACCTTCGGAAAGTTGCCAGTATTCGTATGAACGCTCGTACACCTTGGCGAACATCTCGGGAAGAACGACACTCTCTCCACGGTTGAGCCGGCTCAGAACAGAACTGCGATTGTAGCCCGAGAGGGTGGTGTCGATGGAGTACAGCAGTCTGTCCGCCTCTTTCTGCATATCGGCGGGTCTGTGCGCTCCGGCATTGCATTTGATGGAATACACCCCGCCCTGGGCATAGCCCGAAAGCTGGATGTATCCCGCTCTGCTGCAGGAAGCAAGAATCAGCGATGCGACAAGAAGAAAGGATATGCGGATAAATCTCATATTATGTCGGTAGCAGCCGGACGTGAAGTCGATTTTGCACAAAAGTAATGTATTTTTCGAGTAATTTGACCATATTTGCACTTATGAAATCACTTAGAGGAATCATCTCCGTCCTGGTCCTTTGCCTGTGTCTTGCACCTTCCTGCAATAAAGAAAAGGATAAAAACCCGACAGTCAAGACCATCAGCGGAACCATCTCCATAGGCACAATGCCATCTTACGTCCGCACGGGCGACGTGTTCGACTTTGTTCTCGAGCAGGATCTGTCTCTCAAGGAGGCCGATATCAAGGCCGGCAAGACAATCAGCATTACCATCTCCTGCGAAGGAGGCACCATAAGCGATTCTACCGCGACAGGTTTCCGGTTCACCGTTGCCGATGAGCCCGGTGACGTTATTGTTCGTGCAGTGGGCTCGGCCGACGGCTATTCTTCGAAGACCGCTCGCCTGAGCGCAAAAAGCGTGTGCCCCGCATCGTTGAGTGTTGAGCGCGAGCCCGCTGAAACCGAAATCGATGGCATTCTCTGGCAGAGGCTCAATCTTGACGACAGCACCGTCGGGGGCAAGGCTTATCTTGATGAAGACGCCCTCTGGGACGTGCTTGGCGGATATTATACCGGTGCCGAAGCCTCAAGTGTCTGCCCTTCGGGCTATGCCCTTCCGACATTCGACCAGTGGAAACAGCTCTGGGACGTTGCCGGCAATGCGGGAGCCATAATGGCCCGCAATGCCACCCTCAACGGCGTGAAGATGTGGGATCATTATTCCGACAACGTCTTCACCATCACAGATGAGTTGAACTTCTCCGCCGTTCCTTGCGGCTATGCCGTGATTGCTGACGGCGAGTGGAAATTCTACGGTTATGGCGAATACGCCTCGTTCTGGGTTATGGACGGCAGTTCTCCGCTCTGTGTGCAGCTCTATGTCGAAGAGCCTGAGTATCTGACTTACAAGCCTTCCGACCCGTCTCTTTTCGCCGCTTCCGTCCGCTGCGTAAAGGAATAGAGTTTACTAAGCTGTCGCTATAAGGGAGCGCGCATCAGCGCGCCGGCCGACTGCGGATTTGCGCCAGCAAATTGTAGCACAAAGGCCGCGGGGTATTAGAGGGGCAGAGCCCCTCGGAATAAAAGCTAAGCTGTCGCTATTAGCGACAGCTCGGCGTCTGAAAGCTCGAGCGCCGCGGGACGATGCGTGATGCAGACAATGGTCTTGCTGCCGGCGCAAGTGCGGTGGATATTCTCGAGCACCTTCAGCTCAGTCTCAGCATCAAGAGCCGATGTGGCCTCATCGAGGATGAGGATGCCTCCCTTATGAAGAAGGGCGCGGGCAATTGCTATGCGCTGAGCCTGACCCTCGCTGAGGCCTCCGCCAATTTCGGAAAGCGAAGAATCGAGCCCGTCAGGCAAATCGAATACGAAGCCTGCCTCGGCCGTTTCAAGACACTCCCGCATCTGAGCGTCATCGGCATCAGGGTCGGCAAGCAGCAGGTTCTGCCTGATTGTGCCGCTGAGGAGGGTATTTCCCTGAGGGACATACATATAATTGCAACGGGCGGACTTGCCACAAGGGAGGACCGTATCGCCCGAATAGAGGCTTATGCTTCCTTCGGAAGGCTTCACGAATGCAAGAAGAAGCCTTATGAGCGTACTCTTCCCCACTCCGGTAGGTCCGGTTATGGAGGTGAAACTTCCAGGTTTGAAATCGAAGTTGAGAGCCGAGAGAACAGGCGCAGTGCCATCCTCGTATGAGAAGCCCACATTTTCGAGCCTGATGCCGGGAGCCCCTTCGAGCGGCCGGTCCGGTTCGTCCGATTCGGTGTCGAGAGAAAGCACTTCGGCCAACCTCTCCTCCGAGGCGATTGCCTGGATGAAAGCCGGGATGCAGTTGGCTATCTGCGCAACAGGTCTCTGAACCTGTCCGACAAGCTGGAGGAAGGCCACCATAACACCATATGTGATGGTTCCGTCACGAAGCCCGAACACACCCCAGAGGAAGGCAAGAAGATATCCTGACGAAAAGCCCAGCTGCATAAAGGCGCGCGAAATGGCCGAATAACGAAGACGCTTGCGCGTGATGTCCAGTTCGTCGTTCTGAAGGTCGCCCAAGGCACCTTCCGCCATATCTTCAGAACCCATCGCAAGATCGACCGAGCGGAACTGCAGATGCTCCTGCATATGTCCCTGGATACGTCCGTCGATAGTTCGGATGCGAGTGGAAAGTTCCCTCTGCTTACGGAAGAAAAGCCTGCTTCCCACCACCGCCACCGGCATTATGAAGACCAGAACCCAGGCTAGCGAAGGAGAAAGTCTGAAAAGGAAGATGCACGCCGCTACGAACTGGCATACAACCGCCAGAACACTCGGCAGCACCGAACACAGAAACTCGCATATCACGCGGATATCCTCTTCTAGCCTGTTCACAATGTCGGCGCTGTGGAATTTCTTCTGACCGCTCCACGTGCTGCGCATAGCGTGCGAGAACATTGCCGTGCGTATGCGATTCTTTGCCGAAATGGAAATGCGGCCCTGTGTGTACGAAGAGAGGACGCGACTTGCGACCTGGAGCGCCAAAACCAGCGCCATAGCCAGGATGGCGGGGGTCAGCGCACCTTCCCTTGCACCGGTCGCGGTATCGACGACATTGCGGCTGCAGGCAACGAAAGCGAGCGAGCAGGCCACCTGCAGAAGTGTCAGCAGAGCATAAAGCGCTATTCCGGCTCTTCCTCCTTTGGAGAAGCGCAGGATACCACGCACCGATGATTTGAATAAACGCATCCTATTCGCTTACGATTCCAGCCTCGATCCACTTGGCGGCTATGGCCTTCGAATCGGCGAGGGCCTGTTCTGCCGAAACTTCATACTTTTCGGTAAGAAGCGCAGCAAGGGTTTCGGGAGTGAATTCCTTGTCCTGAATATTTTCCCAAAGATATGCCGCTGTGGAATTGAGCGAAATCATCTTGTTGAAATTTACGAGTTTGCTGCCCTCGGGCACGATGATACGTTCTCGGCAGATACTGCGCATTTTGAATCCTTCAACTACTTTCATACGATTCTTCTATATATTGCCAAATAAAACCTTCTGACTATGTACGGTAGGGCGTTCCAGCGCGCCGCACGCCGCGCCGAGGGCATGAACTCGCGTCCGCGGGGCCTGAGTATCGCCTCAACCACTCCGGCAACATCCTCCTCGGCGGCTGTTTCCGTGCCGCGCAGATTGCCGTCGCCCTTGAGCGTAACCCGCCCGTTCTCAACCGAAACCACGCGGTGAAGCGCCCAGGCTCCGGTGGAAGTTTTTGCCAGCACCATATCTCCTGCCGCAAAAGGCTTGCGTACCAGCCGGACGCTGTCGCGCTCACCCACTATGAAAGGCAGCATGCTGCTTCCCTTCGTGCGCAACTCGACCGAATGTCCTTCGGCGAGCAGGCGCGCAACTTCGGCGAGCATTATCTCATTGGGCAGAGAAACGGTATTCATCGCACTCCTGACGCACAAACGACGGCGGCCTCATCATCGGGACGGCAGTCAAGGGTGAAACAAGGCACGGTGATCACAACCGCTTCTATGGTGGCGTGCAGGCCGTCGGCCATCGCCGGGTCGGCCTTGAAGCCCGAGCTCGACGAATACACCGAAGCGTAGGCTTCGAACACGCTTATGGGGTGCAGCTGGTTTTCCGCGCTGCGGTGGATGTTCACAAAAGCTCCTACGGGACAGGAATCATTGACGTAGCAGGGAGTCTTGCCGCTCCAGGGCGAGCCATAGACACGCACGCTGCCATCCTCGAGCACCCTCACCACCGGGTTGTCATCGTTGAGGAGCGAGCTGCCGGGGATATTTTTCAGCCACAGGCGGCTGTGCGTGCTCTTTCCGGTACCGCTCTTCGCAAGGAACAGGTAGCCTTTTCCGCCGTTCTTTATGACGGAAGCGTGCATCTCGAGCGTTCCGAGCGTCGCCGTCCTGAATGCGAAAACAAGCATAATGGCATTGTTCAGGGCGAACAGGGCATCTTCCTTCGAAAGGATGTGGAGCACCGCACTGCGGTAATCGGGCGAGATGAGCACCTCTCCGCTCACCGGACGCGCAGAAGTCGGGCTCATACGGGCGATGATGCCCTCCGCGCAACTGTATAGGACAATCTTCGTCTCACCGGGCTCGGTAGGCTGGTCGTACAGGACACTCTCATCCGAATGGACGAGGCTGTCGGAAACCTTGACGGAGAATATAGGGTCATACGCAACACGTTCGCATTCGAACGGAGCGTATTGCGACATCGAGCCGGCCAGTTCTTCCGGAACCGACACATTGAAAATGTGACCTGCGACACAGTAGGACTTCTGCATACTCGCAAAGATAGTGGAAAATGATTATATTTGCACGAATCGCAAACTCAAATTTTTTATTCTTTTTATGGACTTCAACGACAATCTCGAATACAATACAGGACGCGAACGGCTCGCAATGCCGGAATACGGGCGCAACGTGCTCAAAATGGTGGAGCAGCTCAAGGCCATCCCCGACCGAGAGAAACGCAGCGAACAGGCGCGTGCCGTCATCAAAGTGATGGAACTGCTCAACCCGGCCGTACGCACACAGGAGAACTACGCGCAGAAGCTCTGGGACCATCTTTACATCATAGCAGGATTCGACCTTGACATAGATTCTCCGTACCCTTGCCCCGTCGCGGCGGATTTCGAGACCAAACCCGTTCCCATCCCGATGAAGGGCGAAAAGATCAAGGCGGCCCACTACGGCAGGAACATCGAGAAGATCATAGAACTCATCTGCGAGCAGCCGGAAGGCGAAATCCGTGACTACCTCGCAGTTCAGCTGGCGAACTATATGCGTCAGCAATACCTCATCTGGAACAAGGATTCCGTTGATGACAGCACCATTTTCTCCGACATCGAGAAACTCTCCGAAGGGCGCATCCGCATACCCGAAGGAATTGAACTGGACAAGATTTCATCCAACGCGTCATTCTCGCGTCCGACCCTGATGATTGGTCAGGACAGAGCACAGAAAGGCAAAAACCGCAAAGGCGGACGCGGAAAACAGAACAGAAGACATTAGAAGAAGACGATGAAAAGACTCACCGACGAACAGAAATCGCTCGCAGGCAAGATAACAGGGCTGCTCGTAGCCGCCTTCGCAATCTTCACATTTACCGGAATAGTCTCATATCTGCTTCATTGGCAAGAAGATATGAGCGGACAGGATATTGCCGGAGCCGCCGGTACACTCGGCGCCCGCTTCGGGGAGTTCCTCGTCTGCGACTGTTTCGGCCTCGGAAGTCTTGCATTTCTGATCATCCTTGTGGCCATAGCCTCCAAGCTGCTGCTCGGCCGCTGGTCGGCCGGTCTTATCCGCACCACGGTCCTCGCCGTTACCGGAGCCATGCTCTGCTCATTCATACTTGCATTCGTCGGAACGCTTCTGAAGTTGCTCTACCTGTTCGGAGGCGGCCTCGGAGGAAAGCTCGGCACCTTGGTGACCGACTGGGCTTCTGGGCTTGTCGGAAGCATAGTGACCGGTGTCATACTGTTGATTCTCACCGTTGTATGGCTGTGTTTCTGTAGCAAACGTTTCACCGCCTGGCTCGTTTCGCTGGGCAAGAGCAAAAAAGAGGAAGAGCCTGTGGAAGAACCCGTTACGGAGAGCCTTGCCGCTGAAGCAGCCGTGATCGATCAGGCCACCGAGCCGGCCACGGCAGAAGACGCACCTGCAGTGGAAGATACGCCCTCTGCGGAAAGTGCTCCCGAAGCGGCCCAGGACGCCCCTGCCGCCGCAGAAGGCGCTCCCGAAGCAGGCCTCGAGATAGTCGATGACGGCGGAGTCGATACCGCCGTTCAGAAGGAACTGCCCAGGATAGACAACCGTCTCGATCCGCCCGACGGGCTTCCGAAATACAAATTCCCCTCGCTCGACCTTCTTGGCACATACGAGCATCTGAGGGTGGAGGTTTCGCCGGTCGAACTCACCAAGAACAAGAACAAGATCTGCGCGACTCTCGCCAACTATAAGATTCAGGTGGCTGAGGTTAAGGCCATAGTCGGCCCTACCGTGACCCTGTACAAGGTCTATCCGGCACCTGGTGTGAAGATAGCGGCAATCAGAACCCTCCAGGACGACATTGCCATGTCGCTCGGAGCCAAGGGCGTTCGCGTCGTTACCCTTACCGACTCCGTGGGCATTGAAGTGGCCAACGAGAAGCCCAGCATAGTACCTCTGAGAGGCCTTCTCAACGACGACAGCTTCCGCGAGAGCAAGGCTGACCTTCCCATAGCCATCGGCTACACCATAACCCAGAAGGTGAAGGTCTTCGACCTGGCCGACGCACCGCACCTGCTCATTGCCGGTGCCACCAAGCAGGGTAAATCGGTAGGCCTCAACGTCATCATCGCTTCGCTCCTGTACAGCCGTCACCCGTCGGAGCTCAAGTTCGTGTTCATAGACCCGAAGATGGTGGAATCCTCGGCCTACTCGCAGCTTCTCAAGCACTATCTGGCCGTCCTGCCCGAAGCCGGCAGCGAGGAAGATGAGAAGGAGAGAGCCATCGTCAAGAAAGCCGCCGATGCCGAAAAGATTCTACGCTCACTCTGCGACGAGATGGACAACCGCTACGAGCTGATGAGCAAGGCAGGTGTGAACAAGATCACCATCTACAACGACCGTTACAAAGACCACAAGCTCAACCCGCAGAACGGACACAAGTTCCTACCTTACATAGTTGTCATCGTCGACGAGTACGCCGACCTCACTATGAGTCTTGGCGGTTCGGCAGAGAGCAGGAATTCTAGCCGCAGCATACAGACTTCCATCATCCGCCTCGCCCAGAAGGGACGCGCCGCAGGTATGCACGTCATACTGGCGACCCAGAGGCCTTCGGTCGACGTCATCAACGGTCTTATCAAGAGCAACTTCCCTATGCGCATCGCGTTCCGTACTTCGTCGCGCATCGACTCCACCACGATCATCGATGCTCCCGGCGCGGAAAAGCTTATCGGAAAGGGAGATATGCTCTTCTCCGCAGGTATCGAGAGCGAGCGTATACAGTGCGGTTACATCGATGGAACGGAAATTGATGCTATCACAGAGTTCATCGGCAGTCAGACCGGTTGGGGACGCTGCTACAACACCCCGTACTATCTGCCCGAGCCCAAGTGCGAAGATGGCGGCGCTTCAGGCGGCGCCACAGATATGGGAGACCTGGACGAACGCTTCCAGGAAGCTGCAAGGCTGGTTGTTGCCAACCAGAAAGCCAGCACTTCATATCTGCAGACAAGACTCGCAATGGGCTTCGCCAAGGCGGCCCGCGTTATGGGACAGCTCGAGGCGGCAGGCATAGTCGGGCCTCAGGAAGGCGCCAAGCCCCGCGAAGTGCTCATCCACGACAATGAATCGCTCGATGAACTGCTGAGCAACCTTTAGGATTATGAAACGGCTCCTGGCCATATTCCTCGTTCTCGGGACCTGCCTGACGGCAGGGGCCCAGGACATCGACGGACTGCTTGAGGCTGTCCGCAGCAAGCGCATCTCATTCAATTACTCCTACACCATTGAGGGCAAAGTGCCGGTGATATACAAGGGCAATGTCCTCATGCAGCACGGCTGCTATTACGCAACAGGAGGTGGCCTGAGAATATGGTGCGACTCGCTTTCGCGATGGACTTCGGACGAGACCAACCGTGAGCTGTACATCGAAACCGCCGGCGAAAGCACCGACTTCTTCGCCAACGCCGAGTATTATCTCGAAGGCGTATACGACCTCCAGTTCGGCAAAGACTCATTCAAAGGTAAATACGCCGATCCTCAGACCGGCGTGCAAGCTGATTTCGTAATCAGTGACATTCTCTTCTTCCCCTCTGCCGAAGACATCACTCCCTTCGTCTTCGACGAAAGCTCGCTCGACAGCAGCTGGGTGGTCACCGACTTGCGGTAATTACCAGATGATCACGCGCTCCGCTTCGGGACGCCACATCGCATCGCCCTCCTTGATGCCGAACGCATCGAAGAAAGTCTGAAGGTTCCTTACAGAAACGTTCACGCGGTTCTCCCCTATCGAATGCACATCGACAAGGGTGCGGCGCTGTATTTCCTGATCGGTGATGTTCTGCGCCCACACGGTGGCATAGCCAGGATAGAAACGCTGCTCGGCGGTAAAGCCGTCGATAGGGGCAGGCTCCTGGCCACCAAACGAATTCTGCATCG
>JAGHTP010000067.1 GCA_018065265.1 Candidatus Cryptobacteroides aphodequi
CTCGGGACTCGGAATGGGAATCGACCGTCTCACAATGTTCATGACAGGCCAGACCGCAATTCAGGACGTTCTTTTCTTCCCTCAGATGAGGCCCGAAAAGATGGCTGTCGCAGCAGAGAAGAAAGAAGAGAATTAAAGACCGAGGGCGTCGGCGATTGCCGTGCGCCTTGCTTCGGATAAAGTATTGGAGTTGCGTTCCTCGATGAGGGACGCAACTCTTGCTTGTGCCCCCATAAAGGTGAAGTTGAGTGCCAGCGCGCCTCCGAAAATGCCGCTCACATAACATTCTCCGAGTATCTGGGTCACAGTCCACAGTACCGCTCCTCCGTTAAGCACGGTTGAAACCAAGCCTTCGATAGGCTCTCCGGCATAGGTGAAGCCGGCCGGTACGAGGAAGGTCAGGAACATCCCCGCCCAGGGTGATTTGAGTTTTGGATCACTGTACGACACTTCCACCCCCTGCCTGATTCAGGGCGACAAGAGCGGCTTCATAATCTGCCCTGTCATAAGCGCACAATGCTTTCAGGACCAGGACGTCGCGGCGCTGCGCATCATCCAGAGCATACATCCGCACGCGTCCCAGCGCCTCCTCAGCCTGCTCGGGAAGTCCCGCCTCGCGAAGGACTTCGGCCTTGCTTACCAGAGCGAGCGAAACTTCCATCGGGTCGTAGGCTTCGAACGCGGCACGCTCGAAGCGCACAGCTTCGAGCCGCAGCGAATCGCGCCGCGCCTGAGCAGCGGCACACTCCGACACATCGGCGCGGATTTCTCCGCCCTCCGTCCGGGCTCCGGCCTTAATCGAAAACGCTACGCAGAGGAATATGGATATTATACAGGATGGCCGCATCGCGTTTTTGTCCTTTTTCAAACTCCGTTATTCCTACGGACACATAGGTTCCGTAGATGTTACCTATATAGAATATGGAACCGAGGGTTCCGAACAGTATGGTCTTCCAATCTGTAGCGCCGCACTTTATCCAGCATTCTGCCGTGAAGGCGGCAAGCGTGCCGACGGTCACGAACGAAGTGATGGCTTCGTCGAAGCGGCCGGCGAAAACTTTGCCAAGTCCGGGCACAACCGCCGATGCGGCCGAGCACCAGAAAGGACTTGCGGAGCGTGTCTCGTAACGCTCCGAATAGATTGCATCAAGTTGTTTCTCGCTCTGCGCAAGAGGATATGCTCCCGTGAATGAGGCGCTTTCGAGCTTATATGCAGAGGGTCTGTTCTGAAGAAGCGCTATGCCGGCACGCTCGAACGCGGCAAGTTCGCTCCGCGTTCCGCTGTAGCCGTCAAGCAGGCTGAGCGCACGGTCGTAACGTCCCTGATGCGCATCGGATATGGCCGCGAAGAAAAGCGACTTTTCGTGCCAGGCCGAGAGGCTGTCGACCTGCGAGAGATACCAGGCGGCAGCATCCAGGTTATGTGCGCTGTAATTGCTCCAACCGCGCAGATACTGGAGCGTGTCCGACGGAGCGAAGGGAGTAAGTTCCAGATAGATGGCAGCATCGCCCGCAAGCGAATTGCCTATCAGGTAATCGATGAATTCGATTTCACCTCCGACAGGCTTGTCCCCGGTTGGAGCGGGTTCGAAGCAAAGCACCGGCACGGCTGTGCAAGAGTTATTTTTCTTGGAACTCCTGTAAGCCTCGACGCCTTCGTGGATGAGACCGTCTTCGCCACGGAGGTGGTACGATGCTGCCGTTCCAATCTTCGTGCACCTGGTCATTCTGTCGGCTGTTGCGAACACGGCCGGAACGAAGCCGATCTCCCTGGTCGCCTCAACAAAGAACTGCGGACAGGCAGGGCTGTAGGGGTTGTTACCCATAATGCCACCGTGTACGCCTTCGCGCTCGCGGTTACGGGCGTTTTCAGGCACACTTCTGTCTTCGGCCGCGGAAGTTTCCTGCGCGGCGGGACGCTCCTTCGATACTGCTAATTCCTGAGGCGCTGGTAATTCCTTCGACACAGGTGACTCCTTCGCCGCGCTTGCGGTTACAAACAGTACACCCAGCAGCAGAAGTACGGCGCGGCGCATTATTTAACTTTGAGGAAGTCGTTTATCGAAATCTCCTGCGCACCTTCGGGGATGGTGTAGTCGAACATGCCGTCGGCGGGATCAGCCTGAAGGTTGCTGTAGATGGTGCGCACTATTGTGGAGTCACCCTTGGCAACATAGCTGATGGTTGTGTTGCGGCAGGGCACGGGCACACGTCCGACGCGCTGGTATTTCGAAAGATAAGTCTTTGTGATGACTGCGCCTTCGGCATTGTAGTAGGCGCAGTATATGGGCAGATAGTTCTCGTAAACTATCTCCACCTTGGGCGCAAGGCCCTGGTTTTTCGTAGTGAAAGTCCGTTTGAGAAGTCCGTCCTCGACGGTTTCGGTGGCACCGGCCGTATAACCGTATAGTCCGAGACCAAGGTCGTCCAGACGGCCCATAAGGCAGAGCGTAAGCAGCTCGTCACGTGAGGTGCTGCTGCCCGAATTGTCCATCATCACCTGGTTGGTGTTGGGAAGGTAGATACGTGCTTCGCCTGCCGCATTGTTTATGAGCACGTATTCCATCGGGCGATGGAAACAAGTCACCAAGCGTCCATTGCCGGAGCAATAGACGCTTTTGGTGATTGTTGTCACACTTTGCTTCTGAACCTGTTTGACCTCAACATCGGCACTCACACGGCGTTGGCCGTAAGCGATGCCGCATTGGAGCAAGCAGAAGAGAAGCGCTATGTATGTTTGATGCCTCAAATTCTATTAAAGCCACATGAGCCACTTGGTGTTGCCGCAGTACATGCTGATATCGTCGTCGAGAACACCGATGAGGAGCATGATCCAGTCAACGAGGTAAACGATACCGAAGCCGGCACCTGTGATGATGTTGAGGACAACAGGAAGAACTGCTGTACCCATATACATACGATGGATTGCGAGCCAGCTTGTTACAGGGATGAAACCGAGAGCGAAAGCGATGATGGGTTCGGGAGCGTCACCAATCTTGATGGCCTTGCCGCTGTCGATTGAAGCGGCTACTGTAGCCTCGGTGCAGTTCTCGATAACGGCGTCGATAGCCTCGTCATTAACGGTGTAAGAGTTAGCAGCGTTAGCTGCGATGCCAAGAGCGAAGATAGCTACGAGGCAAACAAGAATTTTCTTCATAATTAAAAAAGTTAAGCGTTTTTTGATGAGCAAAATAAAATATCGCTACTTTTGCACCGATGGCAAAAGAATTAATCAGTTCATTCCAGAACCCGAAAATAAAACGTCTGTTGCAGCTTCAGCAGAAATCTTCCGAACGCCGCGCCAGTGGCCTTTTCGTCGTAGAAGGCCGGCGCGAGCTGATGCACTGTCTCGAGGCCGGTTACGAAGCCGACAGCATTTTCGTCCGCGAGGGCGATCAGATTCCCGATGTTCCTGGGCTCATCCGCGAAGGCGGGCAGGTTCACGATGTTCCTGAACTCATCCAAAAGAGCGAGCAGGTTCCCGATGTTCCTGGACTCATCCGCGAAGGCGAGCAGATTCCCGATGTTCCTGGACTCATCCGCGAAGGCGGGCAGGTTCACGCAGCTCCGGGGGCGCGCATCTTCGAAGTTTCGGCCGATGTTTATGCCAAAATCGCCTACCGCGAGAGCACGGAGGGCATCATTGCAGAAGTGAGGAGCCGTTCGATGCAACTTTCCGACCTGAAGGCGAAGGAGAATCCGCTTTATGTGGTGCTCGAGAGTGTCGAGAAGCCCGGCAACCTCGGGGCAGTCCTTCGCAGCGCCGATGCCTCCGGGGTCGATGGGGTGATAGTCTGCGACCCTCTGACAGATCTTTTCAACCCCAATCTCATACGTTCGTCGATTGGCGCCATCTTCACGGTTCCTACCGTGGCCTGCAGTTCCGATGAGGCTATCTCCTTCCTCAAGGAGAAGGGTGTAAAGATTCTTACCGCCCAGCTTCAGGATTCCGAACTCTATTACGACACTCCGATGACAGGGCCTACAGCCATCGTTTTCGGCACCGAGTCGACCGGTCTTACCGACCGCTGGCGCCTCGCAGCCGATGCGCACATCCGCATCCCAATGCTCGGAGCTCTCGATTCGCTGAACGTCTCCGTCTCCGCCGCAATCCTTATGTTCGAAGCTTTGCGCCAGCGCAAAGCTTAATTCTTTGATTGGAGGGGCGAACCCCTCCAAACTTCCTTGCGGCGCCAAAGCGAAATCACCTCCTCCCGAAATGTGCCATACAACGCAGTCTGTGAGCGAGGTGTCGGTTCAGAGCCTACACCTCCATCGGCAATGTGCCCTG
>JAGHTP010000035.1 GCA_018065265.1 Candidatus Cryptobacteroides aphodequi
AAAAACTTGGAATGATAACAAGACTTGTTTACCTTTGAAAGCCTCTTTCTGTGGCCCCTTTTTCAAATACTATCTGGGGGAAATCCACGTTACCATCTACAAGTGTGTAATTATGGATATGAAAAAAGCATTGTTTTCTTTGATTGTAGTCCTTTCCGGACTTGTCGCAGGGAATGTTAGTTATGCAGCGGCTGTTGCAAAATACGAATTGACTTCGCCCGACGGCACTGTTCAGGTGAAAGTGGACGTTTCTCCGTTCCTGGTATACAGCGTTTCGCTTGATGGAAAAACCATTCTCGAGCCTTCTGCGCTCTCTCTGACACTTTCGGACGGAAGCGTTTATGGCATCGGCTCGAAGTTGCAGAAGGCCGTTCGCAGTTCGGTTAACCGCACGCTCAAGGCACAGGCCTACCGCAAGGCCGAGGTCAAAGAGAACTACAACCAGCTTGAACTTGTATACAAGACGTTCAAGGTTCAGTTCAGGGCATTCGACAATGGCGTTGCCTACCGCTTCATCAGCCTTTCCAAGAAAGATTTCAAAGTGCGCTCCGAGCAGGTGCAGTACGCTTTCGCAGCCGGCACCGAGGCATATGTTCCTTATGTGTGCCAGAACGACAAGGGTGAGTTCGACGAACAGCTGCACAATTCTTTCGAAAACCATTACAAGCATCAGAAGATCGCCGATTGGGACACCAGCCATCTTGCCTTCCTTCCCATTATGGTCGAGGCCGAGGGAGGTGTGAAGATGTGCATCAGCGAGGCCGATTTGCTCGCATATCCCGGAATGTTCCTTTACAACGGTGACTGCGACGACGTACTCGAAGGCTATTTCCCCAAATATCCTACCGAGACCGAGCCCCGTGGTGACGGACGCTCCCTGTTCGTGAAATCAGCGGCGGATTACATTGCCAGCTGCAAGGCCGGCTGCTCTTTCCCCTGGCGCCTGATGGGTATCTCACGCAACGACTGGGAGATGACCGACAACGACCTCGTCTATCTTCTTGCATCTCCGGCCAATCCCAAGGCTGACTTCAGCTGGGTCAAGCCGGGCAAGGTAGCCTGGGACTGGTGGAACAACTGGAACATTTACGGCGTGGATTTCGAGTCCGGAGTCAACAACGACACCTACAAATACTACATCGACTTCGCTTCGGCGAACGGCATCGAGTACATCATTATGGACGAAGGATGGTCGATAGGTTTCGAGGACCTGTTCCACGTAGTTCCCGAAATCGACCTCGAGGAACTGATCGCCTATGGTCGTGAGCGCAATGTCGGCATCATCCTCTGGGCCGGATACGGTCCTTTCCAGAGGGATGTCGAAAAGGCCTGCAAGGTATATTCGGCTATGGGAGTCAAAGGTTTCAAGGTCGACTTCATGGACTCCTGCGACCAGCTTATTGTCGAGTTCCACAGAAATGCTGCCGAGACAGCTGCGAAGTATGGCCTCCTCATGGACTTCCACGGAACCTACAAGCCTACCGGACTTAGCCGCACATATCCGAACGTGCTTAATTACGAAGGCATCTACGGCCTTGAGAATATGAAGTGGAGCAATACTGCCGACCAGGTGACCTACGATGTGACTCTGCCTTACATCCGCTTCTTCGCCGGCTCTGCCGACTATACCCAGGGCGCTATGCGCAATGCCAATAAGGCCAACTACCGCGCCGTTTATGAAGAGGCGATGAGCCAGGGCACACGTTGCCACCAGCTTGCCGAATATGTGATTTTTTCATCTCCCCTGAATATGCTTTGCGACAGCCCGTCGAACTATATGGCCGAGCCGGAGTGCACGCAGTTCATCGCATCGGTACCCGAAGTATGGGATGAAACCGTGGCTCTTGACGGAAAGGTTGCCGAGTTTGTGGCCATCGCGCGCCGCAGTGCCGACACCTGGTACGTGGGCGTTCTAGGCAATTGGGATGAGCGTGATGTGGAGCTCGATCTGAGCTTCCTTCCCGAAGGAAACTATAATGTTACGATATATCGCGACGGCGTGAATGCCAATAAGGTAGCCCGCGATTACAAGCGCGTCCAAGAGAAACTTTCGGAAGATCGCCGGCTCACCGCGCACCTTGCCTGCGGAGGCGGCTATGTAGCCGTCATAACCGCGGAATAATAATTCGGACCTTGTCGGCCGGATGTGGTTGTGAAATCACTGACGGCAATTAATATATGATTTCAAGGTTATTTGTGTTGTGGCACCGGACTTACATCCGGTGCTTTTTGCATCAGCCCTCCCTTTCGGTGCAGCAAGGAGCCCTTTGTTGAAAGATGGGGGATAACTTTAACCCCGCAGGCTGGCCATAATTATGTTATATTGTTGTAGCCCCTCCGTGGCCTCTAGAATGCAGAAATGAGCGCGGCGACAGCCTCGTCACTCGTGGCCCAGCTGGTGCAGAGACGGATCACGTTGCGCTCTTCGTCGTATTTCTGCCAGAATTCGTATCCGGCGACGGCATCTATCCTTTCTTCGAGAGCCCGGTCGGCAATCAGGAACACCTGGTTGGTGGGGCTGTCTCCAAAAAGCGCTATCCCTGCCGCGAGGGCCGCGGCCTTGATCTTTGCCGCCTGAGCATCGGCGTTGCCGGCAAGGGCAAGATACAGCAGCCCTGTCTTCTCTTCGCTTTCCGAGAACAGCGATTCGAACTGAATGCCCAGCAGCCTGCCCTTTGCGAGCATAGCTCCGTTCTGTTTGATGGCGTAACGGAAATCTTTGCCGAGCGTGGGATTGTTAATCACGACAGCCTCGCCGAAGAGCGCGCCTTGCTTCGTGCCGCCGATATAGAAAATGTCGGGAATGGCGGCGAACTCTGCAAGCGTCATATCGCACTCCGCGCTCGCAAGGCCGTATCCGAGCCTGGCCCCGTCAACATAAAGAGGAATGCCGGCTTCGTGGCAGACGGCGGCTATCGCCTTCAGCTCGTCCTTAGTATAAAGAGTTCCGAGCTCGGTAGAGAAGGAGATGTACACCATCCCCGGCTGAACCGTATGCACGCTTGAAGGGTCGCTGTGATGCAGTTCCAGCGCCAGGGCAATCTGAGAGGCGGTAATCTTGCCGTTCTTCGACGGTAGCGGAAGCACCTTGTGCCCGCCGTGCTCGATGGCACCGGTTTCGTGTATGCCTATATGTCCGCAGTCCGAGCAGAGAACGCCCTGCCAGGGCTTGAGAATCGAAGAGATGACGGTGGCGTTGGTCTGCGTGCCTCCGACGAGGAAATGTACCTCAGCCCCGGGCAGATTGCACGCTTTGCGGATAAGGTCGGCGGCGTGCGCGCAATGTGCATCCTCGCCATAGCCGGGAGTCTGCTCGAAGTTGGTGTCCGCGAGAGCCTTTATGATTGAAGGGTGTGCACCCTCGAGATAGTCGCTGTAGAATAAGGGTTTCATAACGTCAAAAACGCTGCGAATATACTGAAAATCCGCGTTCGCTATTGCTAACAGCCGAAAAGTTTGATACTTTTACGAAATGAAACAATTTATTTTCCTCACTTTTGCAGCCTTGCTCTGCATCTCCGGCTGCAATTCAAACCCCAAGACAATGAACAAGGATTTCCTCCAGCTCGCTACCGACAGGTACTCTGTGCGCAGCTTCGACGCCACTCCGGTGGACCAGGCCGCGATAGATAAAATTCTCCGCGCAGGCCAGGTTGCCCCCACGGCCATCAACTCGCAGCCGCAGAAGATATATGTAGTCCGCACCCCCGAGGCTATAGCAAAACTCAACACCCTCTCGCCCTGCCTCTACGGAGCTCCGCAGTGCTTTGTGTTCTGCTATGACGACACCAAGGTGGCTGCCCGCGGCGAAGGCGACAATTACGGCGATATCGATGTGACCATAGTGCTTACGCATATGATGCTCGAAGCTGCCAATCTGGGCATAGGAACCTGCGCAGTAGGATATTTCGACCGCGAGAAACTCATCGCGGAACTCGAGCTTCCCGTAAACATCCACCCCATCCTCTTAATGCCGCTCGGCTATGCCGCGGCCGACGCCAAGCCTTCTGACCGCCACAGCTCATACCGTCCTCTGGAAGAGACAGTGGAGTACCGTTAATAAATCAAACACAACGCAATATGAAACGCAATCTTTCAATCGTCCTGCTTGCGGCACTGGCCGTCTGCTCCTGCTCGTACAGCTACGAGACAGTCAAGGGCGATCCTACCGGAACCCGCATCTACACTCTCGACAACGGGCTCAAAGTTTACACCACCGTCAACAAGGACAAACCCCGCATCGACGCACAGATAGCGGTAAAGGTGGGAAGCAAGAACGATCCCCGCGAAACCACAGGTCTCGCTCATTACTTCGAACACCTTATGTTCAAGGGAACCGAGCAGTTCGGCACCCAGAACTACGAAGCTGAAAAACCTCTGCTCGACGCCATAGAGGTCCTGTTCGAGCAATACCGCCAGACAGAGGACCCCGCAGCGCGCAAAGCTCTCTACGCGCAGATAGACTCCCTTTCGTACGAGGCATCGAAGATCTCCATCCCCAACGAGTACGACAAACTGATGGCCTCGATCGGCGCCAGCGGCACCAACGCCTACACGAGCTACGATGTCACCTGCTATGTCGAGAACATCCCGTCGAACCAGATCGAGACCTGGGCCGAGATTCAGGCCGACCGCTTCGAGAACTGCGTGCTCCGCGGCTTCCACACCGAGCTTGAAACCATCTACGAGGAGTTCAATATGTACGACGCGATGGACCAGACCCGCGAGAACAACGCCCTCTTCGAAGGCCTTTTCGCGAATCATCCCTACAACACCGACGTCATCGGCCTTCCCTCGCACCTGAAGAACCCTTCCATCACCAATGTCAAGAAATATCACGATGAGTGGTATGTTCCAAACAATATGGCCGTTGTGCTTTCGGGCGACTTCAACCCCGCAAAGGCCGTGAAGATAGTGGACAAGTACTTCGGCTCGATGAAACCGAACGCCAATCTGCACCGCACTGAGTTCGCTCCCGAGCAGCCCATCACCGCTCCGGTAGTGAAGGAGGTTGTGGGCAATGAGGCTCCCAACATTATGATGGGATGGCGTTTCCCTGGCGCCAATTCGCCCGAAATGACCATTCTCTCCGCGCTGGCCGAAGTTCTGCAGAACGGCAAGGCCGGACTCATCGACCTTGATGTCAACCAGCAGCAGAAGACCCTCGGAATGTTCGCGGGCGTAGAGGATCTGGCCGACTACAGCGTATTCCTTATTTATGCCGAGCCGCGTCTCGGCCAGTCACTCGATGAACTCAAGGACATCGCCCTTGAAGAGATCGGTAAGATCAAGGCCGGCGATTTTGACGAGTCGCTCCTCGAATCAGTCGTCAACAATATGAGGCTTGGCTTTATGCGCAGGATGGAATCGACCCGCGCTATGGCAAGTATGGCAGTGAACAGTTTCATCAACGACGTTCCCTGGGCTGAAGCCATCAGCGAGGCCGACCGCCTTGCCGCCATCACCAAGGAAGACATAGTCCGTTTTGCCAACGAGAACTTCGGCGACAACTACGTGCTCGTGCGCAAGCTTCAGGGCAAGCCGGAGAACACATCCAAGATTGACAAGCCGTCGATCACGCCCATATTCACCAACCGCGACACCTCGAGCGCATTCCTTCGCGACATGCAGGCCAAGGCGGCCGGTGTCAAGCCCATCGAACCCGTGTTCGTGAACTTCGACAAGGATATGTCTCGCCTCAAGGCCAAGAGCGGAATCGAGGTCCTCTACAAGCAGAACGTCACCAACGGCATCTTCGACATCGACTACTGGTTCGAGACCGGAAGTTATGCCGACAAACTTCTTCCTTATGCCTGCGCATATATGAACTACCTCGGAACCGAGGATATGACTCCCGAGGACGTCAAGAAGTTCCTGTACGAGAAGGCCTGCAGTATGAACATCTCCTGCTCGGGCGACAATACCTATGTTTCCATCAGCGGCCTTGCCGACAACATGGACGAGGTGATGGCCTTTATGGAGAAATTCATCTCCGGTGCCACCCCCAATCCCGAGGCTCTCTCCATGCTCAAGGCCAACTCCCTGCAGGAAAGGGCGAATGCCAAGACCGACCAGAGTTCCAACGCCGCACGCCTCCGCGCCTATGCCACCTACGGAGCGCAGAACCCTTACACCAATGTGCTTTCCGACAGCGAGATAGCCGCTCTTACCGACGAACAGCTGCTCGAGAAGATACATAACATCTTCACTGCCGAGCACCGCATCCTCTACTACGGACCACTTAAGGAGAACGAGTTCGTCGCAAAGGTCAATGCAATGCACGTCTGCCCCGAGACCCTCGCACCGGTGGTCAAAGGCAACCCATACCAGGTGCGCGTGACCGAAGGAAATTCGGTTGTGATCGCACCCTACGATGCCAATCAGGCCATACTCTACTCCGTCTCTTCAAAGGGAGAGAAGTTCGACCTTGCCAAGGCGCCTCTCGCCAGCCTTTACAACGAGTATTTTGGTGGCGGAATGAACTCCATCGTGTTCCAGGAGATGCGCGAGGCCCGCGGTCTTGCCTACAGCGCCGCGGCTATGTACCAGCTGCCCACCGACCTTGACCATACCGAAGTGTTCCTCGATTTCATCCAGACTCAGAACGACAAACTGATCGACGCCCTGAGCGCATTCGATGAGATCATCAACGATATGCCTGTTTCGCAGAACGCATTCGACATCGCCCGCGAAAGCCTGGTTTCGAACCTCCGCACACAGCGCACGGTAAAGGCCTCCGTTCTGAGCGCCTACATCAACGCTCAGCGCCGCGGACTCGACCACGACATCTCCCGTGACGTATATGAGAAGGTGCAGGGAATGACGCTCGATGATGTCGTAGCCTTCCAGCAGGAGAATGTCAAGGACCGCAGGTACACTATCTGTATCCTTGGACGTGAGAGCGACTTCGACCTCGAAGGCCTCTCTCAGTTCGGTGCCATCAAGAAAGTGAGCACCGAAGAAATTTTCGGGTATTAAAGAAACAGTATAATAATTTAGTTTATAAAGGGTATTCTTTTATTGGAAATCCCTCTCGAAAGTGACACTTGAACACCTGAAACTGCGACCCCGAACTCGATGCGTTCGTGAGGGGGACAAATTGTCCCCCCTACAAATTCATCTCCTCCGATGGAAAACGGCATACGAAGCAGGAGAACATCAAAGTAACTTTCTCGTTACATTCCAGCGGAATCTTACCAGCATATTGCCGCACCGCACACGCCCACGGAACAGGTATATAATCCAAAGTACTAATGTGCCGCACCATTTCACGCTTTCTTTGACGAGACGCTGAAGATATGCAGTCCTGGATATTCTCAGAGTGCGTTTGCGTTCGCTCTCACCTATTCCGCACGTTACACGGTCAAAATAGTCCCGTTCCAATTTATAATGTGGAATACTATGATACAGAATTGCCCCAGGCAAATACCGGAAGCGCATTCC
>JAGHTP010000114.1 GCA_018065265.1 Candidatus Cryptobacteroides aphodequi
AGCCTTGCCCTCTGGTCAACCCCGAAGCGGTGCTGTTCGTCTATGACGGCCAGGGCCAGCGACTTGAAGATGACATTGTCCTCGAGCAGCGCGTGTGTACCCACGACTATGCCTATGGAACCGTCTTCGAGGCCGGCGTGTATTTCGCGGCGCTCCTTCGTGGTGCTCGACCCGGTAAGCAGGGCGCAGCGCACCGAGGTGGGCGCGAGATATTTCTGTATGTTGGCAAAGTGCTGGCTTGCAAGGACTTCGGTCGGGGCCATGATGCAAGCCTGGCATCCGTTGCCGACTGCAATCAGGCAACTCAGTACTGCCACCATAGTCTTGCCGCTACCCACGTCGCCCTGCAGGAGGCGGTTCATCTGCCGGCCCGACACGAGGTCGGAGCGTATCTCCTTGATGACGCGTTTCTGCGCGCCGGTCAGATCGTAGGGGAGTGCCGAGTAGCAGGCGTTGAAATCGGGGCCTACCTTGCTGAGGACGATTCCTTTCTCACCGCGTGAGCGTACGTATTTTTGCCGCAGGAGGCTGAGCTGAAGCAGGAAAAGCTCTTCGAACTTCAGCCTGGCGCTGGCCCGTTCGAGCGCTTCGGCGTTCGAGGGGAAGTGGATGTTCTTCAGCGCGTAAGGCAGAGGGCAGAGATTGTTGTCGCGCAGCACGTATTCGGGCAGGGTTTCCTTGATTTCTGGCAGACAGAGGTTCAGGGCCGCAGCCTGCAGATTGCACATCACCTTGCCGGTTATGCCCGAATTGCGGAGCTTCTCGGTGCTGGTGTATACGCCAGTGAGCCCGCCGGTGGCGGATTTTTCATCCCCGGCCGGATCGACTTCGGGGTGAACCATACTGTACCGTCCGTTGAACTCGGATGGCTTGCCGAAGAAGATGAAGCTGTAGCCTGGAATCAGTCGCGTCCAGGTCCATTTTATGCCGCGGAAGAAGACCATCTCCATCTGGCCGCTGGTATCTTCGACCGTCACTGACAGGCGCTTTACCGCACCCCAGTGCTTGAAGTCGGGTCCGTCGGCGAATACCGATCCTCCAGGCCCGTAGAGCGTGCGGGAGATGACCCGGGCCCTGACCTGTATGCTGGCCTGTGTGGAAGAGATTCCGGCAATGGGAACGGTGCCGCTGCGGTCTATGTACCTGAAGGGATAGAGGTGGATGAGGTCTTCGAGAGTCTTCAGCCCGAGTTCGCGCTCGAGCAGTTCGGCCCTTTTCGGTCCGACTCCTTTGAGGTACTTGATTTCTGACTGAAGCTCTGACATACCGGACAAAAATACTGATAATCGGTAAAAGTGTCAAGCGACCGCAAACTTTTCGGTTAGCCTTGCACAGACGCGAGTCACTCGCGTCTGTGCAAACTCATTGTCACCATCCATTTGTGTCCATTATACCCAAACTCCCAGGCCGCAAACGAAAAAGACCGGAAAGAATTCCGGTCTTGTGGTGGGAGCTGAGGGATTCGAACCCCCGACCCTCTGCTTGTAGGGCAGACGCTCTGAACCAACTGAGCTAAGCTCCCATAAGTAGTCCCGCGTTGTTTGGGACTGCAAAGATAGACAAGTTTTTTTAGATTGCAAATTATTTTTGGAGTTTTTACACTATATTTGCGCGGTTATGAAAAAGATGTTAAGAATGGCCGTTATTGCGGCTGCAGCGCTCTGCGCCCTCTGTTCCTGCCATTGGGATGACAATTATACCAAGGTCAAGGCTTTTGCCGACGATGCAATAATGTATTGTGGCGAAACAGTAAATCCCGAGGGCCTTTGCAAATACACGCTTGAACTCTCCGGATCGTTCACCGATACAGCCGAGCAGTTTGTCCTGAGCATAGTGTTCTATGACTTCTATGCCGAGGCCGCCGGGTATCCGCTCGTGCCTTCAGGGTATTACTACGGTTCGAACTCTTTCGGCGAGGGCAAGATGCTCTACGGAAGCAAAGCCGACAATATGGGTACATTCATCGGAATCAGGGCACGCGACGCCAAGGATTTCGAGTGGTATCCTGTCAACAGCGGAAGTTTTGAAATCGAGTGTGAGGTAGGCCGTGACGGCACACCTGCATACGAAATCGAGGCCAATGTCTATGTGGCCGATTATAAATACCATATCGATTATATCGGACCGTTGAGGCTCGATCTGTTATATTAACAGTCGGTATGGACTGCCTGGGGATGTTTTGGTTTTGACAGCATCGTAGACGGCAGTAAGCACGTCGGGCGTGGTACTCTGGCCCGTTAATCCCAGGGAGCAAAAAATTAGTAGGCAACTACAACTATTCATACGCTTGCTAAGTCTCCAAGAGACACGCATCAATCAGAAGCGCCAAGGTTGCGCACGCTGACGTATATCCCTCCGTCTTTTCGCCGGTTCTGACGGACCAAGGGGTATCATTCAGACCGGATGCGGGGAACTGCCTCCTCCAGGTTCCCTCAAGCAATCAGAGGATAAGTTGCGGTCAAGGGCGTCTTCCCTCATACCGCCGCCGACAACCAATGGAAGAATAAGCGTGTAGAAAGCTGTCGGGTATTATGTTTGGACGAGGGTTCGAGTCCCTCCATCTCCACCGATACTATATCGGGATGAGCCGGCCGGGAGGCCGGCTTTTCTATTGCCGTTGGCACCCTGGCTGGCAGGGCAACAGGCGCGGCGAGGATGGCCATTCCCAGAGCCCGCCGCAGCCGCACCGCAGAAGCGGCGTTCGTGGCTGTCGCCGGGCTTTTGAGCACAAGGTGCACAGATTCCCGGTTGGGCGTTATTTGTAAATCGCTGATAATTAGTGATGTA
>JAGHTP010000072.1 GCA_018065265.1 Candidatus Cryptobacteroides aphodequi
GAGTATGACTGCAACAAGTGCGAGGTAGAAGAGCGGCTGGTCCGTAACCGGACGGAAGTGAACGCCCTGGCTCTGATGCACAAGTTTGGCGATTATAATCCAAATGGTCATCACTGCGCCGACAAAGAACATTGCCAGGCCGCTATAGCCGAAGAAATGCATCGGCTTCTTGCCGAAGGTGCTGAGGAACCAGAGACTCATCAGGTCGAGGAAGCCGTTGATGAATCGCTCCATACCGAACTTGCTCTTGCCGTACTTGCGCTTTTCGTGATGTACGGGCTTTTCGCCAATCTTTGTATAGCCGGCATTCTTTGCAAGATAAGGAATGTAGCGGTGCATCTCGCCATAGACCTCGATGCTCTTGATCACATCCTAGCGGTACGCTTTGAGGCCGCAGTTCATGTCGTGCAGTTTAATGCCGGTAATCTTGCGGGCTGTGGCGTTATACAGTTTCGAAGGAAGGTTCTTCGTAAGCTTGTTGTCCTTGCGGTGCTGCTTCCAGCCGCTAACAAGGTCATAGCCTTCTTCGGTAATCATTCTATAGAGTTCCGGCAGTTCGTCCGGAGAGTCCTGAAGGTCGGCGTCCATTGTTATGACCACCTCGCCCTGGGCGCGCTCGAATCCGCAATACAAAGCGGCAGATTTACCATAGTTGCGGCGGAAACGGATTCCGTGCACGGCGGAGTTAGCCTTCGAAAGCTTTTCGATTTCGTCCCACGAACCATCGGTCGAACCGTCATCGACAAATATCAGCTCGTACGAGCGGTTTTCCGCCTTCAGTACGCGGTCGATCCATTGCGCCAGTTCGCCAAGCGATTCCCTTTCATCCAAAAGGGGAACAATTATTGAAATATCCATACGGATGCAAATATACAAATTCTTGACGGAAAATGCTTTGGGCGTGTGTAAAATGCCTGTTGACGGGAGGTGGAGATTCCGACGCAAAGTGACCCCCTGTGGTCAATTTCGTTCGGATTTTCCATACTGGCTGAAGGCCTAGTCGTCCTCTTCGTCGAAGGGGTTCTGTTTGCCGGCGACTGTGGAGCTGAGGATGGCCGACAGGATGCAGCCGTAGATGTAGCACCAGATGAGGGTGACGCCGAGGTTGAATACGCCGAAGTGCTCTTCGATGCCTTCGAGCGAAGACATGCTGTTGGCATCAAGCATCGGGGCGAGAGTGTCGATGGTCATTTTCAAGGTTTCGGCATAAGTGTCGGCGAACACGAATTCGACGGCGACGTAGCTGCAGAGCGCGGTTATCGTGGCCGAGAAAAGAGCGATCCACATTCCGAACCTTCGCAACTGCCTTACCCCCACGCCTTCGTATGAAGACGCGAGTTTTTTCATGCACCAGCGCATCAGGATGATCAGACCTACCAGTTTCGCAAGCGATGCGAGATAGGTGAGCCAGGCCAGATTCACTTCGGCGCCGGCAAGAAGAGGCTCGAGAAAAACGTATGCACCGGATACAGCTCCGAAAATGAGTGCGCAACGTCCGGCTTCGGAACGCATAATTTTAGAATCAATCTTTTCCATAGGTACAAAGGTAGAAATTTTTCGTTATCTTTGTTGGCTTTATAAACAGTAACGTAAATATGCTTACAATCGCTTTCACAGACGGCAGCATCCGTCCCTGGGAAGATGCTGATGCCCAGAGGATATTCTGGCATTCATCCGCACACCTTATGGCCGAGGCCCTCGAGGCCCTGTATCCCGGTGTCAAGTTCGGCGTAGGCCCGGCCGTAGAAGCCGGTTTCTACTATGATGTCGACCTGAACGGCACGGCCATAAGCGAAGAGGATCTCCCGAAAATAGAGGCTAAGATGATGGAACTCGCACGCGCCAAAGAGGAATTCGAGCGCGTAGAGGTCTCCAAAGCCGAGGCAATGGACTACTTCAAGAAGAAAGGTGACCCGTACAAATGCGAGCTCATCGAAGACCTCGAGGACGGCACCATCACCTTCTACAAGAACGGCGCGTTCACCGATCTGTGCCGTGGCCCTCACGTAAAGCACGTATCCGATATCAAGGCAGTCAAGCTTACATCCATAGCCGGAGCATACTGGAAGGGCGATCAGAACCGCCAGCAGCTTACCCGTATCTACGGCATCACCTTCCCCAAGAAGAGCATGCTTGACGAGTATCTTCTTATGCTTGAGGAGGCCAAGAAGCGCGACCACCGCAAGCTCGGCAAGGAGATGGAGCTCTTCACCTTCTC
>JAGHTP010000066.1 GCA_018065265.1 Candidatus Cryptobacteroides aphodequi
GAGAAAAGGATTCGAAGTTGTGCGTGCGCCGATCCAGATGGCGTCAAGTCCCGCTTCGATGCAGGCCTGCACGTGCTCGCGGCACGCCGCCTCGGTGCAAATCGGCAGACCGAAGGTATTCTTTACTTCCGCGAGCCAGCGAGTCCTTCTCCGCCCACACCCTCGAAACTGCCCGGATGCGTACGCGGCTTCCAAAGCCCGGCCCTGAAAAGGGTCGACTGCTCCTTGACGGCCCGGGCGGCCGAAAGAACCTGCTCACGCGACTCGCCGCTGCACGGACCTGCAATAATAATGGGCTTTGACAACTTCATCAGCGCAAAAATATGCATTATTATTTAATATTTGAGGAATTTGCAGTACATTTGCATCGGAAGAATGGCCGAGTGGTTTAAGGCGTCGCACTCGAAACGCGATGTACTCGAAAGGTACCGGGGGTTCGAATCCCTCTTCTTCCGCACAAAAAAGGCTGCACATTGCGTGCGGCCTTTTTTGAATACCTTGTACACCCGCGAGTGACTCGCGTAATGTGCAACATTACAGGTCGAGTTCGATGACGTCGGTGCTACCGTTGGTGTAAGTGACGGTGACACTGACGGTTAGGGTGGTGGTTGTCCACTTGGTCGAGGCTACCGTAAGGCCTTTGCCGGGGACAAGTTCGTAGCCGCCGGCGCCGTCGGGACGGATGTAGCTGTAGCCCAGTTCACGGATCTTCGTATCGTCACCATCTCCCCAGTCTTCTTCATCGCCGCCGGAATCGTGGAGGCCGCTGACAGTGAAGCTGCTCTTGCCGCCGCTGAAGGCGATGCCCGTCAAAGAAAGCTCGCAGCTGCTCTTGCTCCACATCACAGGCGAGAAGGTCGTGACATTGCTGCGCCCGGGATAAGGGAAGTAGTCGGGGGATGTAAAGTAGCTGCTCTTCTTCGAGCGGACTATATAATAGCACGGGTGGCTTGAATATGCATTGATGCTGTTGCTGCCAGCCCAGAGCGAAGCTGCGGTGATGCGGCCCGACACCTTGTTGGATGACTTGTCGACGTGGTAAACCAGCAGCCCGGAGGGGATGTATGCATCCCAGCCCGTATTGTCGCGGCATTCGAAGATGAAGTACTCGCCGCTGTTGGAGGTGCTGTACTTGAGCGCCGCATCCTTGTGGACAGGCTCGAGAGTATGCGTGCCGTTGCCCTCGATCTCGGCGGGCTCGTCCGTCCAGCCGATGATGCTTCGCTCCATAGCGCTGAAGTAGGGCGGTGTGCATCCGTCGTTAAGGTATGAGCCTCCGTCCATAGTCGAGAAATATCCCACCGGGTCTTCGTAGTAGCCGTTTTCTTCGTAGTCGGTGTCATAGAAGTCGGGCAGGCCGATGACGTGACCGAACTCGTGGCAGAAGGTGCCGATTCCGCACATTATCTTGCCGCTTGTTCCGCGGTATTCCGATGTGCACGCGTACGAGCCGAGCCTTACGCCGTCGAGTTTGTAACGCGAATAGTTGTAGAACTCCCACTGATGGGGCCAGATGGTGTTTTCCGATGCTCCTTCGGCCTCGTTGTAGCCGGCATAATAGAAGAAGATGTTGTCGACATAGCCGTCGCCGTCGAGGTCGTATTCCGAGAAGTCGATTTCGGAATCGGCAAGGCAGCAGGCTTCGTAGAACGCTCCGTCGGGGTTGACGTCCTCATCGGTGTAGGGGTCATTGGCGCCGTAGCTGGCGTAGCCTTTCGACACGGTGTAAGGTCCGGCGACTATGAATTCGGGATCGAACCTTTTGTTTGAATTGTCCCTATAGAAGTCGTATGCCGAGCCGGTGCCTCCGTTCTTGGAATAGCCAGGCTGGTTGAGCAGATTGGTAAATGCCTGTTGCGGTTCCGACAGGGTGAACTTGAGGTCGCTGAACTGGACGAGTATTACAAGGAACTTGTGCTTGCCTTCGGCGATAGGCGAGGCCGCGCGGGCTGCCACTGCCGCCTGGTGCTGCAGGCGCTTCTGCGTCGAAGCGGGCGAGGGAAGTGTCATCGCACCGGTAGCGGCGTGCCAGAATCCGTCATCGCCAAGAACCATCACGCGCCCGGAGGCGTCAGTGGTCCAGTGGTGGAACTCGTCTCCGTGCTTGAATATCTCGATGACGCTGCCGTCGGGCTGAGTGTATTGTACGGGCCTGGACGGGGCCTTTATTGCGAAAGAAGGCGCCTGAAAGGCAAGTGCTGCAGCAAGAACTGCGATAAGTCTGAATCTTTTCATAGCGCTACTTCTTTACTATATATCCTATGCCGTCGGAGCACAAAAGCCAGAGCTTGCGGCCTTCGGTCTTGATGACGGTAAACTGTATGCTTGAGCCGGGAACGTGCGGCAGAGCGGTCATATTGCCCGCAACCGTGGCCTTGAATCTGTCGCCGGCCTTGATGCTGACGGGCAGCCCTTCCAGCGCGATGCACTCGCCTGTGGTGGCGTTCTGCATTCGCAGCGAGCAAGCGTTTCTGGTGCTGAGCACGGCCGTCTGGTCCTTGCCACGCACGACTTCGCGCAGAACCCGGCCCTCTCTGTCGTAGATGCCGTAGGCCGAAGACGAGAGGAAAGCGGGACGCCCGGCCTGGATGACGCTCACCGTCTCGCTGACGGCGTCGGAGAAGAAGCGGATGTGCCCCTCGCGCGCAGATGAGGCCTCGTTGGCATCGGCCAGGAAGCGGAAAGTGTTGCTGTCCAAGGCTTTTGTGCCAGCCTCGTGAAGCCAGTCGCAGTCGAGCTCGAACGCGAAGTCAACGTTGCTGCCGAGCGTGAGGCTGAACTCCTGCGCGTTGTAGTCTATTGCGATTTCGTCGGTTTCCGGCAGGAGAGCGTCGGTCTGCTTCTGGGTGACGGTGGTGCTGATGGTGTTGCCGCCGAGGTCGAAGCGGAGTTGAGTGCTGCGGTCGCCCACGTTGAGGTTCGCATCCGAAGGAATAAGGCTGATTGTGCTGGTGCCTGCGTGGCCAGAAGAGGGCTCGACCGACAGCCAGGGCTCAACCCGGCTGGCCTTGACCACCTCCACGCTCCAGTCGCCGGTTGCCGTGATGGTGATGGTGCCCGTCTCGGAGCCGGTAAGCACGGGGTTGAGAGGGGAGATTATCGAAGAGAGGCCCTTCTGCGTGATGATTGCCTGACGCATCAGGGTGCCGGAACGCAGGGTGAGAGTGTCGCGGCGGTCGGCCTCATCTTCGTTCATCGTGATGGAAATGGCTATGTAACCGCGGTCTTTGGCAAGGTCGCTGACTTTGGCCCATCGGGTGCTGCCCAGTGAATACTGCCAGCCGCGGTCGCAGCTGACGGTGAAGTCGAGCGTCTGCGCGAAGGCAGAGACAGTCGTATAGGCCGGAGTGATTGAGAATATGCGCGGATCATTCGCCTTGGGGTCCTCAAGACAGGATACGAGGAGAAAAATTACAGAAATATGAGCGAATAGTTTCAGTGTCATTTCAAATCACAAAAATACGAATAATACTGTGCCAAAAAAAGCCGCTTTTTTAAAGTACCTTGGAACAAAGTTATATTTGTCAATTCCTCAGGTCTCGCGGTGCTTTTATATGGAACGGGCTCTAGTTCGCGAACTTATTGGCAAAAAATGATAGGACAGGCGATGGGAAATAAAGCGCCAGCAGGAAAAACTGCCGGCGCTTTTTGATTGCCTTCGTGGAGGTGTTATTCGTTTTGGGCGAGCAGCTGACCGATGGTGTCGATGATTGATTCGTCGGCGGGAAGCCACTGCACGTCGTGAAGATGTGCGCGGTCGAGCCAGGCGGCGGCTTCGTGCTCCAGAAGGGTGAGAGAGCCGCTGA
>JAGHTP010000018.1 GCA_018065265.1 Candidatus Cryptobacteroides aphodequi
GGTTCGGGCTCGCCTTCGAGGGTGATAATGACGTAACGTTTGCTCTTTACGTCGTAGAAGTACAGGAACGATGCGCTTCCGGCCTTGATGGCCGCATCAACGGTCACGTCATCGACTGTGCCGCAGCCAAGATCGACAAGAGCGTAGCGTGCGACTACTCCGCCCGCTGCATCAAGGCTCTTGAAGAGGATGGGCTGGTCGAGTGCGAACTCGAGATCGGACTGAAGCTGCTTGTGAAAAGCGTATAAAGTGCTGTCTGTATTGATTTTATAAAGCCTGAAGAAGCCTTTCTTACCCTCAAGGGTAACCCTGTATGTGCAAATCATGGCGCAAATGTAAAAAATATTCCATACATTTGAATTGGTATGGCGTTAATTTCTGACACATATTTTAGCATCTCAGCGCCCTCAGAGGGGCTTTTCAAGGACAAAGGCAGCCGTTTCCTGGCATTCGCCACGCCCGTGGAGAGCGAAGCCGAGGTGAAGGCCCTGACCGAGCGTCTGCGCAAGGAGTATCACGACGCCCGTCACTGCTGTGTTGCCTACCGCATCGGGCTCGACGGGAGCATCTGGCGGGCATCCGATGACGGCGAGCCGGCTGGCAGCGCGGGCCGTCCGATTCTCGGCCAGATAGACAGCGCCGGCCTGAGCGACGTTGCCGTTGCCGTGGTCAGATATTTCGGAGGGATCAAGCTCGGCGTCCCCGGGCTCATCAATGCCTACCGCAGCGCCACAGCCGACGCTCTGGCCGCCGCCACCCGTATCGAAAAGGTTGCCGGCCGCTGGTTCCGCCTCGAGTTCGGCTACGATGCCCTCCCTCAGGTCATGAAGGCCGTCAAGGACCTGTCCCTGCCCCAGCGCGCCCAGGACTTCGGGGGCGACTTCTCCGGTTCTGGTTCTTCTTCAGACTCTGGCGCCGAAGCCCTTGCCACTGACGCCCCCGGGGCCGCAATCTACCCCTGCTCCATGGAAGTCCGCGTCCGCCTTTCCCTTCTCGACGACTTCCGCACCCGCCTCGCCCTGCAGGGGGTAAGGGTCATCGAAATATAGCACAGCGGTTTTCACCGCTCCAAAGGACTAGACAAAATCTCAACTGTTTCCAAAACGGAAATAGTTCGATCAGCATGTAAGGGATCCTTACGAACTGCAGGTTTCTCGCAGTCCTACCCTGACCGCGCAAGGGAAAAGTGTGCTCTCGCATCTGAGGCAACTCGCTTCATTGAGCTCTACAATTGGTCACTTTCTTCCGGTCGTTCCCCTTTTTGACGAGACTCAAAACCGAAGTGCACGCCCACTTCTTTTAGGGCTTGTAGAGGTACCCTGAGCACTTGGCGGCAGTTATTTCGGCTTCGAAGTGCGATGGGTACTTCTGTAGGCGGCTCTGGGGAACAGCCCTCCTCGCCGCGCCTGTTGCCGTCAACAAAACGGGCTAGGTCTAACGAGATGGGGGGGGGCTAGCCCAGAAAAGACAACTTTATGGGCCAAAAGACTTCAGTTAGTTCCATTTTGGAACATACTGCCTCTGACGGCAAGTCATATGGACGTACCCTGTATTTTATGCAGCAGAGTACGTCCAACGATTTTTCAATAATCGGCAACACACAGGCCCGAATGGCACATTTTGGAAATTTTAATGGACGTACCCTGTAGGTCAAAATACAGGGTACGTCCATTCGTTCAGAATTCCAGATGAGTTTAGGACGGCAACGGAGAACCTGCCGCGCTCCGGCCTAACAGCCTTCGCACAGACGCGAATGATTCGCGTATTGTCCAAGGCAAAAAAAAGGCCGACCACGAGGGCCGGCCTGTAAAGCGGTTCAAAAGAAGCGATTACTCTTCGGGAGCAACGACCTCGACCTTCTTGCCGACCTTTGCGAGGCTGACGTTGAAGATAAGGGTGCTGCAAGGAGCGATGCTCGGATTGCCCTGCTCGCCGTAAGCGAGTTCGTAAGGGATGTAGAGAGTGATGTCGCCACCTTCGCCGATGAGTTGAAGACCCTCACGCCATCCTTCGATAACGTAATTGAGCTGCATCTTGATAGGATCTGCTCCTTCGGGAGTCTCGTCGAATACAGTACCGTCGAGAAGCTGGCCCTTGTAGTTTACGTAAACTGTATCGGCAAGTGTAGCGCGAACCTCATTGCCGGGGTTGTTGATCTTGTACTGCAGACCGCTTGCTGTTGTCTGAACACCGGCCTTCTTGGCGTTGGCGGCAAGGAATTTCTCCTGCTTTGCCTTGTTCTCATAAACAGCTGCGCTGTGACGCTTCTCAAGATACTCGTTGAAGATTTCGTTCATCTCGTTGGGGTTGATGCGGAACTGCTCCTCGAAGCCTGCGCTGCGGGGATTGCCTTCAGCCTTGATGAAATCTTCCATACCCTTCTTGAGCTGTGCGAGGTTGAGTTCGCTCAGGTCCTTAGCAAAATCGTAGTTCTTTATGAAGCTACCGAAGTTGATACCGATAAGATAGCTGACGTCGGCGATCTCCTGGTTGGAGCACTTGAAATCTTTGGCAGTTTTCTCTGCGGGCATTTCCTCAGAGGTAGCAGCATCCTCGTCCACGGGCTCCTCTGCTTTGGGAGCGCAGGCGGCAACTGCGAGGCCCAGGAAAAGGGCCCAGAAAAGTTTGTTTGCTTTCATTGTTATTTTTTTTGAAATTTAAATTGTTACAGTTCCCAGGCAAGGGCCGAAGCACCGAGTATCGCGGCGTCGGATTCCTTGAGTTGTGAAAACAGAAGTTCAACTTTGCCCTTCCAAAGGTTAAGAACGTTGTCGTTCATCGCCTTGAGTGTAGGCTCGTAGATAAACTCCTTGGCACGGGCCAGTCCACCGAAGAGCACAATCGCCTCCGGAGCGGAGAACGCGATGAAGTCCGCAAGGCTTGTTCCGAGAATCTTTCCGGTATATTCGAACACCCTCTTTGCGAGAGCGTCGCCCGACTTCGCGGCATCGTAAACAGCCTTCGAAGTAATCTCATCGACCTCGCGGAGGAGCGAAGGCTCCTCGCTCATCTCAAGCCACTCGCGTGCTGTGCGGGCAACTCCGGTTGCGGAGCAATAAGCCTCGAGACAGCCGCTGCGGCCGCATCCGCAGGCACGTCCGTTGTGACGCACTGCGATAGTATGCCCAAGCTCGCCGGCAAATCCGTCGGAGCCGTAGAGCACCTCGCCATTTATGACGATGCCCGAGCCCACACCGGTGCCGAGAGTTATCATAATGAAATGCTTCTTGCCCTTGGCAACGCCATAGGCCATCTCACCGACAGCAGCAGCGTTGGCGTCGTTGGTGAGAGCTACGGGCATTCCGTCGAGTTCGGCGGAAAGAAGCTTAGCGAAAGGCACGGAGCGCTTTGCGGCCCAGCCGAGGTTGGGTGCGAATGCGATGCTGCCGGTGTAGTAGTTGCCGTTGGGGGCGCCTACGCCCACGCCACGGATCTGACCATCTTTGCCGGAAGCGTCGATAAGTTTCTTGATCGCTTCAGCGAGGGTGTGGATGAACTCCTCAGCCTCAACATTGACGTCGGTCTTGATGACGCTCTGCACGAGGACCTCGCCACGCGCATCGACAACGCCTATCTTCGATGTGGTGCCGCCGATGTCGACACCGACTACATATTCCTTTGCCATATCTTTAGTCTACTTTGATATCAGTATTGACGTTCTTTGAGCCTACAAGTGCGTAGAACAGGAGGAAGAGCAGGCAGGCGATGAGAATCCAGTAGCTCTGGAGATAACCTACCGACTTGGCTGTAACACCGCAGATGAAAGGAATGATTCCACCGCCGCATACAAGTGTCATAAAGATTCCGGAAGCGGGAGCGGTATATTTTCCGAGTCCCTCGGCTGCCATATTGAAGATGGCGCCCCACATAACTGAAGTGCAGAGACCGCAGAGGAACATGAACATCATTGAAACGGGAATCACATTACCCTTGATGGCAACGGTGATATCCTTGGGCATGTACATTACAAGCACGAGGAAGACGATGGCCACAGCGGAGGTGATGGTAAGCATCATCTTTGAAGAAACCTTTCCACCAATGGCGCTGCCGATGAGTCGGCCGATCAGCATGCAAAGCCAGTAGAAGCCGACTATTGTACCGGCAACTGCGGGCATATTGAGATCCTGCGACATGTAGAGGTTCGACATGTTGGGGATACCTACCTCGATGCCGACATAGAAGAAGATGGCAACGGCGCCAAGCACGAAGTGACGGAAAGAAAGAGGTCCGTGAGGATCTTTCTCGGCCTTTCCGGCCTTGCGGGCAGCCTTCTCCTCAGGAGTCTCCATATGAGGCTCGGGGATGTTGGTAAGCGCAATGATAAGAGCGGCAAGGGCGAAGATGGCCATTGCGATGATCATAGCGGGGGCAGCGTCCTTTACATTCGCCTTGGCAGCCTCACCACCGATGAGGAATCCGAGAAGGATAGGAGCAAGGGTGCCACCGATAGAGTTGCAGGAGCCACCGAGGTTGAGAAGCTGGAAGCTCTTGTTTCCGCCACCACCGAGGGTGTTGAGCATAGGATTGACAACCACGTTCAGGAGGCACATTGAGAAACCTGCAACGAACGCACCGATTACATACACAAGGAAAGACTCGGCAGGACCGGCGATCCACTGGATGCCGACACCGATGAAGCCGACGATAACAGCGAGAAGCGCGGTGAACTTATAGCCTTTGCGCTTGAGGACGATACCACCGGGGATACCCATGCAGAGGTAAGCGATGAAGTTTGCAAGTGTTCCGAGCTGACTGAGAGCCGGGCTTGCACCAAACTGATTGGAAACGATTACACCCATTGAACCGGCGAAGTTCGTAACGAACGCGATCATGAAGAAAAGGGCGAACATCACGATGATGGCCGGAGTGTAGTTCTGTGATTTAGTCTGTGACATATACGGTTTTTATTTTAGTGAGTCAATGTTTTTGCTGTTATAGAGCTCCTTGCCTTCCGGAGTCATTGCATACTCGATGCGGTCGGCATAGTGCTTCTCGACATTGCGGCGCACCATCTTGGAAGTGGTATTGAGCATACCGTTCTGCTCGGTGAAGGCCTCGTCGGCAACGACTATCGCGGCAGGCAGCCATTTCTCGGGGAACAGACCTTCGTGACGGCCTCCCTTGCGGTAGGCGTCGCACTCGCCCTGCAGGATGTCGAGCTGGGCCTTGAGGCCTTCCTCGGAAGCGGGATCGAGTCCGTGCTTCTTCACAGCATCGGCCAAAGCGGCCTTGTTGGGAACGACAAGCACTATGGTGTAAGGACTCTGATTGTTGTAGAGTACCGAACCGTCGATGAAGCGGCTCGAGTCGGTAAGACTGTCCTCATAACCTTCGGGCGAATACTTCTCTCCGTCCGAACTGATGAGCAGGCTCTTGAAACGACCCGTCACATAAAGGAACCTGGTGTTCTCGGGGCAGATGTAGCCGCGGTCACCGGTATGCAGCCAGCCGTCGACAATTGTCTTGGCCGTAGCCTCGGGGTTCTTCCAGTATCCGGCCATTACATTCTCGCCACGGATGACGATCTCGCCGGTCTGGCCGACAGGCAGTTCCTTGCCGTCCTCATCGCAAATCTTGATGTCCATAGGCAGAACCGTGCGGCCCGAACTTCCAAAGCGCGCGTGGCCCTTGCCAAGCGAGTTGGCGCAGATGACGGGAGTGGCCTCGGAAAGGCCGTAGCCCTGGAAGATAGGCATTCCGACAGCGCAGAAGTAGCGCTGGAGCTCTATGTCAAGCAGTGCGCCGCCGCCGATGAAGAATTTCATACGGCCGCCGAAATTCTCGCGTACGCTCTTGAAGATGAGCTTGTCGAAGAGAGCCTTCAATATGCCCCTCCACCACTGTGTGATGCAAGGTTTGCCCATATTGTAGTATTCGCGGTTGTACTTGATCGCGTTCTCGAGGGCGAAGTTGTAAAGCTTCTCAACCTTCGGGCCCTTCTTGCGTATGCCGCTCTCGATGTTCTTGCGGAAATTGCGGGAGATGGCGGGAACGGAGAGCATCGCGTCGGGACGCACCTCGCGTATGGCGATGGGTATGTTCTTGAGCATCGTGATGGCGCTCTTTCCTCCGGGCACGGTAGCGATGCTGCCTCCGTTGGACATCATGAAATAGAAACCGGCAACGTGCGCAAAGCAGTGGTCGAGCGGAAGGATGATGAGCATCGTCCATCCCTCCTCGATCTTCACAACCGAGTTGCACTGCTCGATGTTGGCGGTGTAGTTGCGGTGCGTAAGGAGGATACCCTTCGGATCGGCAGTAGTGCCGGAAGTGTAAGAAATGTTGGCATAATCGTCGGGGCCGACGGAAGCCATACGCTCCTTCACTTCGTCAGGATGCTGTGCGAGATACTCGACGCCCATTGCGCGGAGGTCGCTCAGATACATTTCGCCTTCCTGGAGAGGGATGTCGTCAAGGACAATCACCTTCTCGATGGCGGGGCATTTGCCTATTACGCGGCGCACCTTCTCGATCTGGCTTTCGGATGCCATTACGAAACGTGCGTCGGAGTGGTTGATACGGAACTCGAGGTCGTGGTCCGACTCGAGCTTGAAGGACAGGGGGACGTTCACGCCGCCGGCAAAGAGTATTCCCAGTTCGGAGAATATCCACGCATTACGTCCTTCGGAAATGAGGGCAACCTTGTCGCCTTTCGCAAGGCCGGCTGCCATCCAGGCCGCACCGAGGATGCGACCCTCTTCGTAGGTTTTGAGGTATGAGGTTTCAGTCCACACGTCACCCACTTTCTCGCGTAAGAAAGTGGCTTCACCGTACTTTTGAGCATAGTGCGCTACAAAATCGATGATAGTAGGTCTTTGGGTTGACATATCGTGTGAATGAGTTTTTTAGTAGGCTATTTGAAGAGGCCGTAGAGTTTTGCGTCAATGAGGTCTGTCACCTTGGCAAAGTCTTCGGGCTTGTTGCCGAACTTGATGTTGTCGGCATCGATGATGAGCAGATTACCGTCGTAATCTTTGATCCAGTTTTCGTACTTCTCGTTAAGGCCGGTGAGATAGTCTATGCGTATGCCTTTCTCATATTCGCGGCCGCGCTTCTGAATCTGCGACACCAGGTTGGGAATGCTCGAACGCAGATAGATCAGAAGGTCGGGATTGCCGACAAGCGACATCATCAGATTGAAGAGGTCGGTATAGTTCTCAAAATCGCGTGTGGGCATAAGGCCCATATCGTGCAGGTTGGGGGCGAAGATGCGGGCATCTTCGTAGATCGTGCGGTCCTGGATGATGACATCGTCGGTCTTGCTGATGTCAACCACGTCCTTGAAACGCTTGTTCAGGAAATAAATCTGCAGGTTGAACGACCAGCGCTCCATATCTTCGTAGAAGTCGGAGAGATAGGGGTTGAAATCGACCGATTCGAATTTCGGAATCCAGCCATAGTGGGCTGCCAGCATTTTGGTAAGAGTGGTTTTGCCGCTTCCGATGTTGCCTGCGATTGCGATATGCATAGTATACTGTTCTGTTTGTTTATCTGAATAGACCGTAAAGTTGAGCGTCAATGCGGTCGGTAATTGCTGCGAAGTCTTCGGGACGGTTCTCGAAGTCGGTGTTGTCTCCGTCGATGATGAGCACCTTGCCCTTGTACGAGCCTATCCACTTTTCGTAAAGTTCATTGAGGCCGCTGAGGTACTCGATGCTTATGCCCTGCTCGTACTCGCGTCCGCGCTTCTGTATCTGCGATACCAGATGAGGGATGCTTGAGCGGATGTAGATGAGCAGGTCGGGGTCCTTGACCGTTTCCATCATCACGTTGAAAAGGTCCAAATAGGTGGTGTAGTCGCGCTCCGAAAGGTTGCCCATTGCGTAGTTGTTCGCCACAAAGATGTGCACGCCCTCCAGGATGGTGCGGTCCTGCACTATGGTCTTGCTGCTCTTGCGGATGTCGAGCAGGTCGCGGAAACGCTGTGCGAGGAAATATGTCTCCAGGTTGTACGACCACCTGGGGATATCCTTGTAGTAATCCGCAAGATACGGATTGTATGTGACGGACTCGTAGCGCGGCTCCCAGCCGTAGTACTGCGAGAGCATACGCGTAAGAGTCGTCTTTCCGCAACCTATATTACCTGCTACACCTATATGCATAACCGGGCAAATTTACTAATTTTTTGTACCTTTACAAAACCGTAGAACGTAAAATAATTCAGCGTGCAGATAAAGAGATTCACATTCAATCCATTCCAGGAAAACACCTGGTTGGCCGAGGCCGGTAACGGGCTCGTTTTCGTTGTCGATCCGGGATGCGGCGAGGGCCGCGAAATGGATGCCCTTCTTAGCGAAGTGGCAAAAACGGCACGCGGAACGCTCGATGCCATCCTCCTCACGCACGGCCACGCCGACCATCTTCTCGGAGCTGCAGCGCTTCAGAAAAGATTCGGCTGCCCGGTGCTGATGCATCCTGCCGACAGAGCCACGATACTCTCCTGCCGCGACTTTATAAATCTGCCGGGATTCGATACCGCAAACCTGGCATTCCCCAAAACCACTGAAATATCGTCAGGCACGCTGACGCTCACCGCAAAGAACAACTGCACCTCCGAATCCGGCACCAATTCCGGAGACGGGACAGATGCGTCTGTCGGGCAAAATCCACTCGCGGCTACCGGCGCAGATGCGGCTGTCAGGCAAAATCCACCCGCGGTCTCCGGCGCAGATGCGGCTGCCGGGCAAAATCCACCCGCAACCACCAGTGTGGAGCTGCAGGTAGAAGTCATCGAGACCCCAGGGCACACCCCTGGCGGCGTATGCTTCCTTCTTCGCAATTCCGGAGTTCTCTTCAGCGGCGACACCCTCTTCGCCGGCACAATCGGCCGTACCGACCTCCCCGGCGGCGAATACGACCTGCTCATCAAATCGGTAATGGATTCCCTGATGGGACTTGACGCCGATATCGAAATCCTCCCGGGGCACGGCACCACCTCCACCATTGGCTGGGAGCGCACCCACAACCCCTTCCTCGAACCCTGGGGCGAACCCGAAGAGCCCTTTGACCCCGACGCCACCCCGATCACCCTTCACGCCTAGGAGCCACTGACGTTACTTCCCTACGATACAGTATTTGGCTTTTTCCGGGAAACTCATAGCAGATTGCGAACGGAGTTTTACGACTTCGAGCCCCTTTTTCGGAAAACTCGGGGTTTTACGATTTCGAGCCCCTTTTCCGGAAAACTCGAGCCTGCCGAGCGGAGTTTTACGATTTCGAGCCCTTTTTTCGGAAAACTCGGACCTGCTGAGCGGAGTTTTACGACTTTGAGGCCTCTTTCCGGAAAACTCAGGCGCCGAGCATCAGGAGGACGATGCCGGCGAGCATTACGGCCAGGGCAACGGCCTTGCCGCGGATGCGCTTTTCCTTGAAAAGCCAGGCACTAAGGATAAATGTGATGACAACCGAACCGCGGCGTACCATCGAAACTACACTGAGCATCGAGCCCTCTTCGCTGAGGGCGAAGAAGTACAGCGCATCGGCCGCGGTGATGAGAACCGCGATCACCAGCAGCATCCAGTCCCAGCGGAACTTCTGAACGGATTCCGGCGCGGCACCTGAGTTGACGGCAGCAGCAGGGGCAACAGAGTCAAGACCGAAGGCATGGGCAGCAGAGTCAAGACCGAAGGCAGGGGCAGCAGAGCCAAGACCGAAGGCAGGGGCAGCAAGGGTAACAGAATCAAGACCGGAGGCAGGGACAGCAGAGTCAGCGACGGCAAGACGGGCGCGACGGCGGAGAAGGGTCCTGATAAGGACCACCAGCGCGAGCAGAACCGTAATGAAAAGGTTCGTCCAACACTGCGTGAAGAGGGGCGCAAGTCCTAGACCCGAAAGCAGATGCTTGTCGTAAAGGGCGCTGGCAACTCCTGTAAAAACGGCGATGAAAGCATACAGCACTCCCCTGCTGTGCGTAAAGCGTATCCCCTCCCTGCCGCTGGTACGTCCAAGCAGGAACAGCGCGGCAAAAACGAGAGCCACGCCCGCCCACTGCAGAGCCGAGAGCCTTTCGCCGAAAAGAATAATTGAAAAGACAAGCACGAACACCGGCCGCGACGCCTTGATCGTACTGAGAGTCGTCAGCGGGATAAGATTCATAGCGGCAAGCCCGCTCACCCACGAAGCCGTCACCAGCACGGCCTTGAAAGCAAGATACAGATAATCGGCAGCGCACGAACCAGGCTTGAAGAAAGGCGAAACGAGCAGAGTCGAGAGTGCCGTAGCCACAAGAAGCACCTCAAGCACGCCATTGCGTTTGAGCGCCTGCTTCTTTGCCACATCGTACAGGCCCAGGGCAAGGGCGGAGAAAACCGCCATCCAAATCCATCCGCTCATTTCTTTTCCGATTTACGACCTGCCCTATTATGCGAGAGTTCCGCTTTCGGAACGGCCGGCCTTTCCCCGCAGTCGAGTGCTTCGTACAAACAAGCGGCAGGCCCGCCAAGCACTTCACGCAGATAAGGGCCAGTAACTGACGACGAATCGGCCGCCACCTGCTCCGGAGTTCCGCACGAAACCACGCGGCCACCGCGCGCACCACCCTCGGGACCCATATCAATCAGGTAATCCACACTCTTGAGCACATCCAGATTGTGCTCTATTATCATAACCGTATTGCCCTGGTCCACCAGTTTCTGGAGCACGGCCATCAGCACTTTGATATCTTCGGTATGAAGGCCCGTCGTCGGTTCGTCCAGCAGATAGAGGGTCCTGCCCGTAGAACGTTTCTGTAGTTCGGCGGCAAGCTTCATACGCTGGCTCTCACCGCCCGAAAGCGTAGTCGCCGCCTGACCGAGATGCACATATCCCAGCCCGACATCGCACATAGCCTTGAGTTTCGGCGCGATATGCGGATTGCTCTTGAAAAACTCATACGCCTCCGAAACCGGCATATCCAGAACCTCGGAGATATTCTTTCCCTTGTACTTGACTGCAAGGGTATCTTCTTTGTAACGCCGTCCGCCGCAGGCTTCGCACACCACGCTCACCGACGGCAGGAAGTTCATCTCGATAAGACGCACACCGGCACCCTTGCACTCCTCGCAGCGGCCGCCTTCGACATTGAACGAGAAGTGTCCCTGCGAAAAGCCGCGAACCAGCGCGTCTGGAGTCTTGCCAAAGAGGGTGCGGATGTCGCCGAACACTCCGGTGTAAGTGGCCGGATTGCTGCGCGGGCTGCGCCCGATGGGGCTCTGGTCTATCTCTATGACCTTGTCGATATTCTCAAGACCTTCGAGACCGTCGCACGGAAGGGCCTGGAGCCTCGAATCGTAGAAATGGTTTTTCAGCAGCGGAACGAGGGTCTGGTTTATCAGCGTTGACTTGCCGCTGCCCGAGACTCCGGCTATGCCTATCATACAGCCAAGCGGGAAGTCGACCGTCAGGTCCTTGAGATTGTTGCCACGCGCGCCACGGACCGTAAGGAATTTTCCGTTCCCCGCCCTGCGCGAAAGCGGAGCCTCCAGCGAAAGCGGCGCACCCTGCGGAGGGCCACTGTAGCATATCCGTCCGCCCAGGGCGCCGGCCCCGGGGCCGACATCCACTATCCAGTCGGCCGAAGCGATGGTCTCCGCGTCGTGCTCGACCACAATCACCGTATTGCCCTCGTCACGCAGGTTCTTGAGCGAAGCAATGAGTTTGCGGTTATCCCTCTGATGAAGGCCTATCGAAGGCTCGTCGAGGATATAGATCACATTCACGAGGCGCGAGCCTATCTGCGTCGCGAGGCGTATGCGCTGACTTTCACCGCCCGAAAGCGACCCGGCCGGACGGTCGAGCGTGAGGTAGTCGAGCCCCACGTCAAGCAGGAAACGCACCCGCTCGCTGAGTTCCTTATGTATGTCGGCCGCGATGGCCGCTTCCTTGTGCGAAAGTTTCGAGGGCAGGGCGCGGAGCCACTTCGACAGGGCGCCGATTTCCATCGAGCACACCTCCGAAATGGTCTTTCCGTCTATGCGGAAGCACTCCGTCTCTTTGCGAAGACGGGTTCCGTGGCACTCCGGGCACACAATGGTGCGGTCGATGTCGCCAAGCACACCGTCCCAGGACATCATCTGCGAAAGAGCACCCTCACCCACGCGGTAGAGTTCGTCAGAGCCGTAGATGATCAGCGGCAGCACCTCGTCGGGCAGAGTGTCAACCGGGTCGTAGAGCGAGAAGCCGTGCTTGCGGGCCATAGCGCGCACGATGTCCGCCTTGCGGCTCGAACGCAGAGGGCCGAGCGGCTCGATGGCGCCGTCCGCGATGCTGAGGCTCCGGTCGGGCACGATGCTGTCTATGTTTACGTCCACAATGGTTCCGAGGCCCTTGCAATGGGGACAGTAACCTTCGGGCGAATTGAATGAAAAACTGTGCGGAGCCGGGTCCTGAAGCGAGAGCCCGCTGTCTGGGTCGACCAGATGCTTCGAGAAATGCCTAACCTCGCCGGTGCCGTATTCAAGCACGGCGACAGAGCCCTTTCCTATGCCCAGAGCCGTACCAACCGAAGCGCGGATACGGACATCATCACCCTCTCCGGGGCAGAGTTTATCCACGACCAGCTCGATGAAATGCGCCTTGTAGCGATCGAGTTCATCAACCTCGGCCAGGTCCCGGATTTCGGAATCTATGCGTATCTGAGTGTAGCCCTTGCGCCGCATCTGGTCGAAAAGGTCGCGGTAATGGCCCTTGCGGCCGCGGACCAGCGGAGCAAGCAGAATGCACTTGCGGCCTGCATATTCGCGAAGAAGAAGGTCGACGATCTGCGAGTCGGTATAGCGCACGAGCGGCTTTCCCGTAACGGGCGAATAGGCTGTAGAAGCGCGGGCGAAGAGCAGACGCAGGAAGTCGCCTATCTCCGTGATGGTGCCGACGGTAGAGCGCGGATTCGAAGCCGTGGTCTTCTGTTCTATGGCTATCACGGGGCTCAGATGGTCTATGCTCTCCACCGCGGGCTTCTCGGGAATGTCCATAAAGTGGCGGGCATAGGGCGAGAGCGTATTCATATAGCGGCGCTGGCCTTCGGCGTAGATAGTGTCGAACGCAAGGCTCGACTTGCCGCTGCCGCTTAGGCCTGTGATGACGGTGAACTTCCCGCGAGGGATATCGACATCGATACCCTTGAGGTTGTTCGCAACCGCTCCGTGAATGTGTATGAACCCTTCCGTTTCCATTGCTGCCGGCGCAAATTTAATCAATTATATTGAATGAAAGTCCGAGAGCCTCACTGCAGAACTGCGGAAGCACCCAAGGTCCGGGCGGTTCACTGCAGAATGGAGGAGAACACATCCAGCGAACGGATGTTGATGTGTGCCTCGAGGTGGCAGGACAGATATTCTATTATGCAGCGGGCTATCGCGCTGCGCTTTTCGCCGGTAAGCGGCAGAAGCAGGCTTTCGGCGGCGCTCAGGCTCAGAAGGGCGTTGATTTCGCGACTGTATTCGCCTGCGAATGGGGCCATCTGCTCCACGCTCGGGGCAAAACCGAATGCCGAACAAAGTTCCAGCAGCCAGCGAAGATGCCAGTTAGCCGCGTTGCCTTCAAGCGCATCGAGCCAGACGATGCTGCCCTCGCACCATTCGAAGAGACCCGGTTCGCAGGCCCCGTCGGTAACCGTGCGGTAAAGCACCTCGCTCATAAAAAGGGCCATTGCTGTCTTGTAGCGGTCATTCCTGATGGAGTTCAGGGGCAGGCAGGCGGAAGCGTTGCGTATCCGCCAGAGTTCCGACTTCGCATTCGAGGCAACTTCGATTTCAAGTATGTTCAAAGGCAGATACAGCGCCGAGTTGCGGGAAGATCCGATTATGAAACTACGCCTTCCCCACTCGCGCGAGATGGTATGCACAAGACGGGTGTTGTCCCTAAGAGGGGTCACCCGGAGCACTATCACCCTGTCTGTCAGATTCATTTTCGTGTGGCAAGGAATTCAGCCATTGCGCTGAGGGCCTTTCCCCTGTGGGAGACCTTGTTCTTGACAGACTCCCCTGCCTGGCCGAGGGTCATTCCGGGACAGTCGTCAGCGATGAAGAGAGGGTCATAGCCAAAGCCGAGGTCACCCTCGCACTTGCGGGCTATGCTGCCTTCCATCGTTCCGTCGAAAAAGTATTCCTCCCCGCCGAGAATGAGTGTAACGACACATCTGAAACGTGCGCTGCGGTCGTTGCTGTCACCGAGCTCGCGCAGAAGCCTTGCCCTGTTGGCGGCGAAGTTGTGCGAAAGGTCGCCTTCCGCAGCCTGAGGATTCTCCAGTGCGGCGTAACGGGCGCTGTATATGCCGGGAGCGCCACCGAGGGCATCGACCACAAGGCCGCTGTCATCGGCAAAACAGTCAAGTCCGGTGGCATCGTAGATAGCACGGGCCTTGATAAGGCTGTTCTCGCGGAAAGTGGAGCCTGTCTCTTCGGGGTCGTCGAAGATACCGAGATCCCTCGGGCTCACGATCTCGAATGACGGGCCGAGTATCTCACGCGCCTCGCGGATTTTTCCGGCATTGCCGGTAGCGAAGATGAGTTTCATCGTGAAAGGGCCTCCTTGACCTGCTCGTCGTAGCGCAGACGCATCTGTATTCCGGCTTTCTGATAATAGTAGCGCACGGCTATCTCCTCTTCGATGAAGGGAACTATCTGCTCCGGAACCAGAGAGTCCACATCGAGCTTTTCATCCTTGCCGCGCAGATATTCCTTGAAGGCATCGAACTCGTCGAAATGGAATTTCTCCAGGGAGGCGATGCGCTTGTGATTGCGGACATACTCTATCACATAAGGCTCGAGCAGGCCGCCGAGCACAACCTTATAGATTATGTCATCATATTTGGTCAGAGGAAGTTCGACATCGGGCGTGATACCGCCGCCGTCACGTACGATGCGGCCGCCGGCCGTTTTGAATTCGTGTGTAAGACTGTCGGGGATGTAGCTTACGGAGCCATCCTCGCCACGTTTGGCATAGTCGATGGCCTGTACGCAGCGGCCCGAAGGAGTGTAGTATTTGGCTGTAGTGACCTTCATCGAGCATCCGTACGGAAGAGGGCGGATGCTCTGCACGAGGCCTTTGCCGTAGGTGCGGCGACCCATAATCGTCGCACGGTCGTAATCCTGGAGCGCACCGGCAACAATCTCCGAAGCGCTGGCGCTGCCGCCGTCTACAAGCACCGTCACTGGCATCTTCGTGTCGAACGGAGCACGGGTGGTGTGGTATGTGAAATTGCTTTGAGCGGCCTTTCCCTTCTGGCTGACCACCACGCTGCCGCGAGGTAGGAACAGCGATGCAATACCGACGGCTTCCTGCATTATGCCACCGCCGTTGCCGCGCAGGTCATAGATGAGCCTCTTCATTCCCTGCTTGCGAAGAGCCTTGAGGGCCGCCTCGAATTCATCGGCCACGCCCTCTGTGAAACCGCTCTGAAGGATGTATCCAGTCTGCGAGTCGAGCATTCCGTAATACTCGATATCAGGCAGGTGTATGCGCTCGCGGGTAACGGTCACGGAAACCGTATCTCCGGTCCAGACTTTCTTCACAAGCAGTTCGACGTCGGAACCCGGTTTGCCCTTCATACGCGAAGAGCACTCATCTGTCTTGAGGCCGTGGGTGCTGGTACTGTCTATCGCGACGATCTCATCGCCGCAACGAAGGCCGGCGCGGGCCGCAGGACTGCCCTCATAGGGTTCGTTGATTATCACATTGCCGTTCTGATCGGGCTTGTAGATAACCGCACCGACGCCTCCGTACACCTTGGCCACCATCATCTGGAAGTCATCGTTGTCCTCCTCGCTGACAAAAACCGTATATGGATCCAGTTCGGCGAGCATAGCGTCGATGGCGGCCTTGTACATACGGTCGGTCGGGATGGAGTCGGCATACGAGCGGTCGAGTTCCTTGAGTATGGCGTTCTGGATTTCGACCCACTTGGCCATCTCGAAGCCCTTGCTGCGCGGTTTTACAGCAGCATCCGCACCCAGACAGAGCAGGGCTGCGGCAAGCATTATGATAATTCTACGATACATCTTCTGATTTTCTCAACACATAAACCTTGTCGCCTTTGTGAAGCTGTTCTTCCGGCGAAATGATCGAGCACCTGACCCCCTTCGGGGCCTCGGGCACGGTTTTCAGATCCACTCTTATGTCGTCCGCGACAAGTTCGACGACACCGGTCGTGGCACCCATAATCACCAGGCGGTCCCCCGTGACGAGGCCGGTTGTCTCAAGCGAAATCTCTGCCACGTTTATGTTAGAGAACCAGTGGTTCACCTTTCCGACATACACTTTGGTAAGAGTGGCGTCGCTTCCGTAAACCTTGCTCCACTCTCCGAGTCGCGCACCCTGATAGTACCCGTCCCAGAATCCGCGGTTGAAGACCTCTGCAAGACGCTCCTTCAGGACCGCCGAAAGTTCAGGAGTGTACGTTCCGTCGCACACGGCATCAGCCGCGGCGCGGTAGCACTGGGCGGTGCGCTTCACATATTCAGCGCTGCGGGCGCGGCCCTCTATCTTGAACACCTTTACGCCGGCCTGGATGATCTTATCCATAAACTCTATGGTACAGAGGTCCTTGGGCGACATTATGTATTTGTTGTCTATTTCAAGTTGTCTGCCGTTCTGCAGGTCGGTGACCTCGTAGCCGCGGCGGCACACCTGGAAGCAGGAGCCGCGGTTGGCCGACGATCCGAACTCGTGAAGGCTGAGGTAGCATTTTCCGCTGATTGCCATGCACAAGGCTCCGTGGGCGAACATCTCTATGCGCACAAGTTCCCCCGACGGGCCGGTTATATGTTCACGCTCTATGGTGTCGGCGATGGCGCGGACCTGATGCAGATTGAGCTCGCGGGCAAGAACCACCACGTCGGCGAACTGAGCGTAGAAGCGCAGGGCCTCGGCGTTCGAAATCGAGAGCTGGGTGGAGATGTGCACCTCGAGCCCGATGCGGCGGCAGTACATTATGGCGGCCATGTCCGACGCGATGATGGCATCCACCCCGGCGGCCTTTGCGGCATCGAGGGCGACGTGCGCGTCTTCTATGTCCTCGGGATAAAGGCAGATATTGAGGGTAAGGTACGATTTCACCCCGGCCTCGCGGCAGATGCGTGTAACCTCGGCCAGGTCTTCCGGAGCGAAGTTGTTGGCGGAGTGGCTGCGCATATTAAGCCGCCCCACCCCGAAGTAAACCGAGTCGGCCCCGCCCTGAATCGCGGCCCTCAGAGCCTCGAAATTGCCCGCGGGGGCCATTATTTCCAATTCCTTGCGATCCATCTTCTATTTCACCCTTCCTACGAGAGAATCCGCGAAACGCTCAAGCGCGCCGAGGCAGGCTTCATCGAGCCCCGAACCTTCGAGGGCGGCAAGAGCACGTGCGGAATAACGTCTGATTTCATCGAGTGCGGCCTGCGGCACGCCGAGTTCATCGTAGATTGCGCGAACCGCATTTATCTTCGCAGACTTTTGAGCGGGATCATCAGCTTCCGATTCCAGCGCAGCCGCGAGGACGGCTTCGGTCTGCGTACCGGCGGCCCTCTTCTGGGCTTCGGTAGTCAGCCAGCACTTCTTATTGTTCACTATATCGCCGCCGATGGGCTTTCCGAACACCTTTTCATCGCCGTAGGCGTCGAGGTAGTCGTCGGCTATCTGGAAGGCTATGCCCAGTTCGAGACCGTAGTTGTAAAGTGCGTCCTTCGCTGCGGCCGGAGCACCGGCAAGCACGGCTCCCATCTTCGCGGAAGCCGCCAGAAGGACGGCGGTCTTGAGGGTTATCATCCTTATGTAATCCTCCATAGGCACGCTGGCAAGCGATTCGAAATCCATATCGTACTGCTGGCCCTCGCACACCTCGGCGGCCGTTTTCGAGAACAGTTCCATAGCCTCGCCGGCAACCGCGGCAGGAGCCTTGGCCATACGTTTGTATGCATCGATGAGCATCACGTCACCCGAGAGAATGGCAGTGTCGCCATTCCACTTCTTCCATACCGTGGGGCAGCCGCGGCGCAGGGGCGAGCGGTCCATGATGTCGTCGTGGATGAGGGTGAAGGTGTGGAACACCTCGAGGGCCGCTGCGGGCTGGAGCACCTCTTCGGGCTCGTCGTCACGGAACAGGTGCCAGGCGGTAAGGCAGAGGGCGGGACGAAGGCGTTTGCCTCCTATCGAAATCATATAGCGCAGAGGGTCGTAGAGGCCCGCGGGCTCTGACTCGAAAGCTATGTTTTCGAAAAGGGATGCTACAGATTCCCTGATTTTTTGATCGCTTGTCATAGTACGCAAATTTAATGTTATTTTTGCACTTGTGAAACAAGGTACGGCAACAGTGGTCAAAAACGCAGGGAGCCATTTCCTGCTTAGCGAACTGCCGGCTTGGGATCTTTTCCCGGCCGTTCTGAAAGGCCGTATCAGGCTGTCCGCCTCGGGTTCGACAAACCCCGTGGCCATAGGCGACCGGGTGAGCTACGAGTGGGCCGAAGGCGAACCCACGGCCACCATCACCGGCATCCTTGACCGCCGAAACCATCTCATCCGCCGCTCGAGCAACCTTTCACGCCAGTCGCACGTCATTGCCGCGAACCTCGACCGCGCGCTGCTCGTAACATCGCTCTATTTCCCGCAGGCGAAGCTGCCCTTCCTCGACCGTCAGCTGGTGACCTGCGAGGTCTACGGCATCCCCGCCACGATAGTCCTCAACAAAACCGATCTCTACCGCAGCGAGGCGCCCGAACAGATAGCCGCATTCCGCGCCATCTACGAAGGTGCCGGATATCGGGTGATAGAGACCTCTGCCCGCACAGGCGAAGGCATAGAAGAACTCCGCGCACTTACCGCCGGAGAACTGGTGCTGCTGAGCGGAGAGTCCGGAGTCGGGAAATCGTCGCTCGTACACGCCCTCGACCCGTCGCTCAACCCACGTACCGGACAGATCAGCCTCACGCATCTCGAGGGCCGTCACACCACCTCGCTCTACGAGATGTATCCCGCCGACCTGGGCGGTGGCCGCCGCTGCTACATAATCGATTCGCCGGGCCTGCGCGGCTTCGGGCTTGTCGGACTCGAACGGGAGGAAATCTACAAATACTTCCCCGAGATGCTGCGCGCTTCGGAGCACTGCCGCTTCGCGCCCTGCACCCATACGCACGAGCCCGAATGCGGGGTGAAAGCCGCTCTCGAAGAGGGTTCCATAAGCCCCGAGCGCTACTCCTCGTACCTCGGGATGCTTGAAGAAGATACGAAATTCCGCCAGTGATGGACAAGAACCTGAACCGCGAAATACTCCGCCTGTCAGTTCCCAGCATACTTGCAAATCTGACCGTCCCGCTCGTCGGAATGGTCGATACCGCCGTCGCCGGACATCTGCAGGGAGGCGAGGCAGCCGCGATGATCGGTGCCATATCGGTGGGAGCGATGATATTCAATCTGCTCTACTGGAACTTCGCGTTCCTGCGCACCGGTACCGGAGGTCTTACGGCACAGGCGTTCGGACGCGGCGACATGCACGACTGCGCGGCCATTTTCTGGAGGGCCGTATGCGTCGCTGCAGCCTGCTCGGTCTTCGTTCTTGTGCTGCAATGGCCTTTATGCAAGCTGGTGATGCTCGCCACCGACGCCTCGGCGAAGGTCGAGCAACTGGCCTGCCAGTACTTCTTCATACGCATCTGGGCCGCTCCGGCCACCATCTCGCTTATGGCCTTCAGCGGCTGGTTCGTGGGTATGCAGGACTCCGTCAGTTCGATGTGGAAGGACCTCGTCGTGAACGCCGTGAACATCGCGGCAAGCATAATACTGGCTCTCGGAATCGGGAACTGGCCCGGCCTCGGCTTCGCGGGAGTCGCGCTGGGCACCGTCATCGCCCAGTACGCCGGACTGCTGTACTGCATACTGGTATGCGTGTTCAAATACCGCATCAAGGTGTTCGCCCACTTCGAAATGCGGGAACTGCGCAGTACCCTTTCGCGCAGCGCGCTCAGGCCCTTCCTCAAGATGAACGCAAACCTGTTCGGCAGGTCAGTGTTCTTTACCGGCATCTACATAGGTTACACGATGATTGCGGCCCGCTATGGCGACACCGCCCTTGCCTGCTCGGCGATAATGATGCAGATCCTGCTCATCTTCTCCTACTTCACTGACGGCTTCGCCTACGCTGGCGAGGCTCTCACAGGCCGGTTCATAGGCGCGAAGGACGAACTGATGCTGCGCCGCACGGTCAAATACGTCTTCATCTGGAGTATGAGCATCGCAGTCGTGTTCATAGGCATATACCAGCTGAGCGGCACGCCTCTTCTGAGGCTGCTCACTTCCGATGACGGGGTTGTAGAAGCCTGCAGGGCCTATCTTCCCTGGCTGTTGCTTATGCCCCCTGTCGGCTGCGCCGCCTTCACCTGGGACGGCATCTACCTTGGCGCAACACGCTCGCGAGCTCTTTTCGGCTCGATGGCAGGAGCGTTCGTCTCGTTCATCGGGCTTTGGTTCGCTCTGCGGCTCATCCTTCAGCCGGGGAGCGTCGCGGCTATGCACTGCCTGCTTGCCGCCTACTTCGCACACCTGCTTTTCAGGACAGTATACCTGAGCCTGCACTACCGGCGCGAGGTCGTCATTCCGGTGGAAAAATAGTATATTTGCAGCTGCAGGCTGCCCGGCAGGCGAAGATTCCCGGGCTCCCTTGCCAGAATTATTATGAAGAAGAGAAGAGGTTCGAAGATACAGCCCGCCAAGCGCAAGCACAGGGCTGGGCGCAAGATATTTCCGCAGTTCGTAGGCGTTGCCCAGATGGGGCGCGACGGATTCATTTTCGTACGCGTCGAGGGCGAGGACGAAGACATATTCGTTCCCGGTTCTCGCACACGCGGAGCACTGAACGGCGACACGGTCCGCGTTGCCGTCACCAAAGAGTCGACCGACTCGCGCGGACGCAAGGGTGCCGAGCACGCACAAAGGCGCGAGGGGCAGATAGTGGAGATAGTCGAGCGCACGAAAAAGCCCTTCGTGGGCATCTTCCACACCGTGGGAGCCCAGGCCTGGGTGCTGATGCAGAGCCGCAATATGCCTTACGACATCGAGGTGGATGCCGAAGATGCGGCAAAGCTCGGGGCCGCGCGCGGGATGAAGGTGGCCGTCGTGGTGGACAAATGGGACCGAGGCGACAACGCCCCCATCGGGCATCTGGTCGACGTGTTGGGAATGCCGGGAGAGAACGACACCGAAATGCACGCCATCCTCTCCGAATTCGGCCTTCCGTACAGATTCGAGAGCGAAGTCGAAAAGGCCGCGCAGAAGCTTGTCAGGCCCATTTCGCCAAAAGACATACACGACAGGAAAGATTTCCGTCAGACCCTCACCTTCACCATCGACCCCGCCGATGCGAAGGATTTCGATGACGCCATTTCGTTCAAGCCGCTCGAGAACGGCAACTTCGAAGTGGGTGTGCACATAGCCGACGTCTCGTTCTATGTGCAGGAAGGCTCTCCGGTCGATGCCGAGGCGCGCGAACGAGGCACTTCGGTCTATCTTGTGGACAGAACGGTGCCTATGCTTCCCGAAGCGCTGTGCAATTCGCTCTGCTCGCTCCGCCCGGGCGAGGACAAACTCTGCTTCAGCGCCGTGTTCGAAATGACCGCCGACGCAAAGGTGCGCAAGACCTGGATGGGCCGCACGGTCATCAGGTCCGACGCCAGGCTCGACTATGAGCAGGCGCAGGAGATAATCGAGCGTGCGAAGACTGCCGAGAAATTCGGAGAAGAATTCAAGCCGGAGAACGACCTGGAAGGGTCCATCGCCGCTCTCAACAAGATGGCGGCAATTCTCAAGGCGCGCCGTTTCAAGGCCGGGGCGATCGATTTCGACCGTCCGGAGATGAAGGTCGAGTGCGACGAAACCGGCAAGCCGTTGAACATATACCAGAGAGTCTCGAAGGAAGCCAACTGGCTCATCGAAGAGTTCATGCTTCTTGCCAACCGCAGCGTGGCAACCTTTGTCAGTGGCAAGGGAAAGACCTTTGTCTACCGCGTGCACGACAATCCCGACGAAGCCAAACTCCAGACCCTGCGCAGTTTCGCAAAGGGTTTCGGTTACAAGATGGGCGAGAACCTCGAAGGCAAGGCGGCGGCGAAGGAACTGGGCAAACTCCTCACTGATTCGAAAGGCAAGGCCGAAAACGCAGCCTTCACCGACATTGCCCTGCGGGCGATGGCAAAGGCCAAATACAGCACGGACAACATAGGCCACTACGGCCTGGCATTCGCCGATTACACGCACTTCACCTCACCTATACGCCGTTATCCCGACCTTATGGTGCATCGCCTACTGGCCTCGTACCTGGGCGGAGGCAAGAGTGCCGACAAGGACTTTTTCGAAGAGGAGTGCAAGCACGCTTCGCAGCGCGAGGCCATCGCGGCTGACGCCGAGCGCACCTCGGTCAAGTACAAGCTCGTGGAATATATGCAGGAGCACATCGGCGAAACCTACACCGGACACGTCTCCGGTATCACGGAATGGGGAATGTACGTGGAGGTGGAGCCCACCCATATCGAAGGAATGATTCCGCTCCGCGAGATACGCAGCGACTGGTACGAATTCGAAGAGGCGCGCTACCGCCTGCGCGGTCGCCGCACGCACAAGATATTCATGCTAGGCGACGAAGTCCGCATTCGCGTTGCCTCCGCAAACCTGGAACAGCGTCTGCTCGACTTCGAACTCCTCGAAGACCCCACCGCCTGACAAGACAGCGGGGGCGAAAACGCCACTTCTGCCCCCGGCAGCAACCTTTTTCACTCCGGCGGGGGCAAAAACGCCACTTCTGCCCCCGGCAGCAGCCTTTCTCACTCCGGCGGGGGCGAAAACGCCACTTCTGCCCCCGAGAGCAACCTTTCTTACTCCGGCGGGGGCAAAAACGCCACTTCTGCCCCCGAGAGCAGCCTTTCTCACTCCGGCGGGGGCGCAAGAGGCGTGCGATTGTCAGCCGATGTCAGTAAGCTCGAGCCAGCGCATCTCAAGGGTGTCCGTTTCGGCGATTATCTCCTGAATGCGCTCGCCGGAGCGACGCAGTTCTTCATAAGAGAGGGTCCCGGCGGACATCGCCGCTTCGAGACTACTTTTTTCGGTTTCCAGTTCCGGAAGCCGTTTTTCTATTCCCTCGAGCTCGCGCTGCTCCTTGAAACTCAACTTTTTCTTCTTCGGCGCAGGGGCACTCTGGGCGGAAGGCACAGCTGTGGAAGCGCCTTTTGCAGAGGAGGCATGGGCACTCTGAACGGAATCGCCCTGGGCAGAGATCACGGATGCGGGAGGCCTCTGAACGGCGGACTTTAGCTGTGCGGCACGTTCGGCCGACTTCTGCTGCGCTTCGAGGTCCTTGATGAACGAGCGGTACTCACTGAAACTGCCGTTGAAGTCCTTCACGCCTCCGTCGCCTGTGAAAACCAGCAGATGGTCTGCAATGCGATCCATGAAATGGCGGTCGTGCGAGACGATTATCAGCGACCCGCCGAATTCCAGCAGGTATTCCTCGAGAATGTTCAGGGTGACGATGTCGAGGTCGTTCGTCGGTTCGTCCAGAATCAGCAGATTCGGGTTCTGCATCAGGATGGACAGTAGATAAAGACGTCTTTTCTCGCCTCCCGAAAGCCGGGCGACGGGCATATTGAGCATCTCCCGCGGGAAGAGGAAACGGTTCAGCAGGCGGGTGTCGCCTATGACGTCGAGCACCGTGTCATCACCGTCGAAATCTATGCCTCTCTGCCGGTAGTAGCCTATCTTCAGCGATTCGCCGCGCTCAATGACGCCCTCGGTGGGAAGAATATCCCCGGTAAGAAAGTTCAGGAATGTGGTTTTGCCTATGCCGTTGCGCCCGACTATGCCCACCTTTTCGTAACGCTGGAACCTGTAGTCGAAATCCTTCAGCAGGCACCTCCCTTCGCGTACCGGCTCGCCGCCACCGGCCTGGCTTGATGTCCCGGAAGTGCCGGAAGGCAAACAATAACCCACGTGGTGGCAATCGATGATCTTGGTGCCCAGACGTGACGCTTCACCCGCTCCTTCCATATTGACCTGGCGCGACACATACACCTGCGACGCCCTTTCGGACAGGGCATGGAAGGCATCTATCCTGTATTTGGCCTTGCCGCTGCGGGCGCAGGGAGTGGCGTGTATCCATTCGAGTTCGCGGCGCAGGAGATTGCGCACCTTGTCAGTCTGCGCGTTGTAGTTCGATATGCGCTCGTCGCGCTTTTCGAGATAGTTCTGATAATTGCCCCGGTAGGTATAGACCGCTCCGTGGTCGAGTTCCATAACCGTGTTGCACACCCTGTCGAGGAAATAGCGGTCGTGGGTCACCATCAGAAGAGTACAGCGCTTGCGGCCGAGATACGCTTCGAGATACTCGATCGCTTCTATGTCCAGATGGTTCGTCGGCTCGTCCATTATTAGGAACTCGGCATCAAGGGCGAGCATCTGGGTAAGGGCCACGCGCTTGATTTCGCCTCCCGACAGTTCGCCCATCTTGCGATCGAGGTCGTTCAGACGGAAATTCGAGGCCGTTTCGTTCATCCTCAGCACGAAACTGTCACGAAGATGCGAGGGTTTGCCCTCGAAGAACTTCAGTGTCGAGGAAAGTATCTGGTCGCGTATGCTCAGCGCAGGGTCGAAGGGATATTCCTGGCTGAGGAAAGCTATGCTTATGTCCTTCAGGAAAAGGATGCGCCCTCCCGAGTCGGACCGGTCCTCGCCGGCCAGAATGCGCAGAAGGGTGCTCTTGCCTGTGCCGTTAGGTGCAACGAGGGCGATTTTGTCGCCCTCGTTGATATTGAATCCTATATTCTCGAACAGAACCTTGGTCCCGTACGATTTGGAGATATTGTCTATCTGCAGGAAACTCGGCACAGCGATTCCGTTTCAGTTCTACTTGCTCTGTACAGAAGCATTGATGAAAGGAATGGAACCGCCGGTGTATTCGGGCAGTTTGCCGTCCCACTTCTCTATTGCGTACTGGCGCACGAGCAGTTCGTTGATGGAGGCAGCGACAACCCTGTTGTAGTATGCCTCACCATCTCCCTGGATGCGCAGAGCCTTCGCCTCACCTTCGGCCTTTGCGATTGCAATCTTTGCCTCGGCCTCAGCTTCCTTAACCTTGTTCTCGGCCTTGAGGGCGTTCTGAACAGCCTGGTTCTTGGCGTCGATGGCGTCGCGCAGCGACTGAGGAGGCATTATCTGGGTGGTGAATTCCGAAACGATGAATCCCTCTTCGAGAAGGGTCTTGTTCAGCCTCTGGCGCACCTTGAGTTCGAACTCCTCGCGGTTGGACATAAGCTGGTCGGCTGTATATTCGTTACCGCAGGTGCGGTATGCCTCGAAGATACAGGTATGGATGTAGCCGTCTTCGATGCGGTCGAGCGATTCACGGTACTTGATGAAGATGTCGGTAGCACGATCGGGATCGATATGATACGCGATGGTAGGCGACATGTTGAAGATGGAAGCATCCTTGGTCTGCACGTCGAACGCGGTGTAGGTCTTGCGCTGGATGTAGGTAGGATACTGGTAGATGTTCTGAGTGATGGGGTTGTACCAGACCCAACCCTTGCAGGTGCCTATCACACCGCCGCGGAGTTCGGGGTCATTGCTCCATTTCTTGAAACGGATTCCCACGGAACCGCTGTCGATGGTGGTGCAGCAGTTGGCCAGGGTAATGATGGTAACGAATATGATTGCAAAGGCAGTGATGGTTCCTTTCACGCCTCTGTGCTGTGTGGTAACTGTTGTCATATCATCAAGGTTTTAAAGTGTTACAATAAGGCATTTGCTTCCGGAAGCGGCTGTGATTTCTACAGGGCCGTCCTCGGGCAGGCTGAGACAGGTTTCGCCGGAGTCGGCGGAGGTTGTCTCTGTGGCCGAGGTCATACTCACCTTGCCTTCTATCCCTATCACAATCACAAGTCCGCCGCACTTCGAAGCGTCAAGCTTGATGGAAGCATCTTCCGAAGCCGGAGCCTCGAAGAGCGAAGTCTTGAAATAGGGGCAGCTCACAAGTTCGACCTTCTCGCCCGGAGCCGCAACATAGTGCGTACGGTAGTCGGGATAAACCGTATAGTCGATGGCGTCCTTGGCCTCCTGCGTATGCAGCTGGCGGGGTTTGCCATCAAGTCCGAGACGGCCGTAATCGTAGATACGGTACGTAATGTCGGACGTCTGCTGTATCTCGGCCAGAAAACATCCACCGCCTATCGCGTGGATACGTCCGGCAGGGAGGAAGAATACATCGCCAGGAGCCACCGCGTAATCGGAAAGCACCGAGACTATGCGATCGTTCTCAACGAGACGGACATAATCTTCAGGGCCGATCTTCTCGCTCAGTCCGCTGAGCAGATGCGCGCCTTCACCGGCTCCGACGATATACCACATCTCTGTCTTTCCCTTGCAGCCGTGCCTTGCAGCGGCAAGAGAGTCATTGGGGTGAACCTGAATACTCAAATCGCTGCGAGAGTCGATGAACTTAATCAGAAGAGGAAACTGTCCCGGATAGATGTCCGTTATCTTTTCTCCCTTGCGAGGCCCTTCGGCCACCACCGACTCATTGCCGGGCACACCCGAGAGCACCCAGCTCTCTGTGCCCCAGACAAGAGTCTTCAGTATGGGATTGAACTTGTACATCTTTGCTAGATGAGGGGCTCGGCGCTCATTGCGGCCGGCTGGGGAATTCCCATAAGTTTGAGGATGGTCGGAGCCACATTGCACAGGGCGCCGTCCTTGACGGTCTTCACTTCGTCTCCGGCGTTGATGACTATGAACTGCACCTCATTGAGTGAATGGGCGGTATTGGGCGTACCGTCCTCGTTGACTGCGTAGTCGGCATTGCCGTGGTCTGCGGTCAGAAGAACGACATAATCGTTCTCGACAGCCGTCGTGACAACATCCTTCACGAGTCCGTCTATGGTCTTGACGGCCTTGCAGATGGCTTCGTAAACTCCTGTATGACCAACCATATCGCCGTTCGCGAAGTTGAGGATGATTGCATCCTCCTTGCCGCTCTTGATGGCTTCGATAAGTTTCGAGGCGACCTCGGGGGCACTCATCTCGGGCTGGAGGTCATATGTGGCAACCTTGGGGCTGTTCACCAGTATGCGGTCCTCGTTCTCGAACGGAGTCTCGCGGCCACCGTTGAAGAAGAAGGTCACGTGGGCATATTTCTCTGTCTCGGCGATGCGGAGCTGGCGTTTGCCGGCCTTGGCGAGGGTCTCGCCGAGGGTGTCGGTAACGGTCTCCTTGTCGAAAAGGATATGCACTCCCTGGAATGAAGCGTCGTAGGGAGTGAGGCAGCAGTAATAGAGAGTAATGGTGTGCATTCCCTCCTCGGGCATATCGTTCTGGGTAAGGACGGCGGTGAGTTCACGTGCGCGGTCGTTGCGGAAGTTGAAGAAGATGATGGCATCTCCCTCCTCTATTGTTGCGAGGGGCTTTCCGTTCTCGGTGATGACTATAGGCTTGATGAACTCATCGGTGACTTCGGCATCGTAGCTTGCCTTGATACCTTCGGTTGCCGAAGCAAACTCGGCACCCTTTCCTTCAACGAGCATGTCGTATGCTTCTTTGACACGATTCCAGCGCTTGTCGCGGTCCATTGCATAGAAGCGTCCGCAGACTGTTGCGACACGTCCGGTTGTGGCGGCCATCTTCTGCTCGAGTTCGGTCACGAATCCGAGTCCGCTGCGCGGGTCGGTATCGCGGCCGTCCATAAAGCAGTGCACGAACACCTTGTCCAGACCCTCGTTCTTTGCTTCAGCAAGGAACTCATAAAGATGGTTGAGGCTCGAGTGCACTCCACCGTGGCTGGCAAGGCCCATGAAATGGAGCTTCTTGCCGGTCTTCTTCACATAGTCGTATGCGGCCCTGATCTCGGGATTGGCGAGGAGCTTGTGCTCGCGGCAGGCGATGTTGATCTTTACCAGATCCTGGTAAACGACCCTTCCTGCGCCGAGGTTCATATGTCCGACCTCGGAATTGCCCATCTGTCCGTCGGGAAGACCGACATACTCGCCACAGGCCTGAAGGTGGCTGTAGGGATACTTTGCCCTGAGGCTGTCGATGAAAGGCTGTCCCTGGGTATAAATTGCGTTCGAATGGTCGTGGCGTCCTTCGCCCCAACCGTCGAGAATCATCAGAAGTACTTTTCTATTCATTTTTGTTGTTTGGAAATTCTATTTGAGACCGCGGCCCCTGAGCATTGCATCCGGGTCGGGTTCACGACCCACGAAACTGCGATACAGGGTCATAGGCTCTTCGCTGCCGCCTTTTTCGAGGAAGGTGGCACGGAACTCCATCGCCAGGGCGTGTGCGGCCTCGAGGTCCCACTCCCCTTCGGGAGCGCACTTCGAAGTGAACACGCTGAAGGCATCCTTGTCAAGCACTTCGGCCCAGAGATAGCCGTAGTAGCCCGAATTGTAACCGCTTCCGAAGATATGGTTGAAATAGGTGGTGCGATAGCGGGGTGCTATCTCGCGGATGAGACCCATTCCGTCACATACGGTCTTTTCGAAAGCATCGATATACTGCGATGCGGCTTCGGTCGAGGCAAGAGCGCTTGCAGGAATCTCTTCGAGCTCGTGCCACTTCATATCGAGTATGGATGCGGCGGCAAGTTCGGTGGTCATAAAGCCCTGGTTGAACTTGAGGGCGGCATTGACCTTCTCCACGAGGCTTGCGGGAATGACCTCACCACGGCTGTTCAGGGCGTAACGCTCGAGAAGCCAGGGCTGGAAGGCCCAGTTCTCGTTGAACTGCGAGAACATCTCGACAAAGTCGCGGGTCACGTTGGTTCCGCTTACCGAAGCATAATTGCACTTGGTAAGAAGTCCGTGCAGGGCGTGACCGAACTCGTGGAACACGGTCTGCACCTCGTCTATGCTTAGGTTTTCGTGCAGATTGCCCACATTCACGATGATGGGGCGCACGTCGGTGCCGTCAGCAAGGGTGTACTGCTCGCGTATGGGATTCATCCACGCTCCGCTCCTCTTCGAAGAACGGGGGAAATAGTCTGTCGTGAAGATGCCGATGAGGCTTCCGTCCGCATCTGTGATCTTGTATGTGGTGACGCACTTGCGGTTGTATGCACTCACACCTTCGAGCTTCTCGGCCTTGATGCCGTAGAGGATTTCGGCGCAGGTGAAGATGCCCTTCACCACGTTGTCAATGCTGAAATAGGGACGAGTCAGATCCTCGTCAAGGTCGTATTTGGCCTTGCGGACACGCTCGGCATAATACCACCAGTCCCAGGGCTCGATCACTGAACCGGCGGGCAGAAGACCCGATGCTATACCCTGGTCCATAACAGCCTGCATAGCCGCTTTCTCCTCCTCGGCACGCGCAACTGCGGAGCGCATTATTCCATCGAGGAAAGTATCCACAGTCCAACTGTCGTGGGCCATCTTGTCGGCAAGGGTGTAGTTTGCCGAATTGGTGTAACCCATAATCTCGGCCTTGCGGATGCGGAGCTGCATCACCTCGAGAATGAGCTGCGAGTTGTCGTACTCGCCGCCGTTGTGGCAGCGGGTTGTATAAGCCTCGTTCCAGGCCTTGCGCTGATCGCGGTCGGCGGTGGAGGTCATCATATCGGGATAAGCCGACACGCTGAATCCGAACTTGTCCTTGAAAGCGTTCGATTCGGCCAGGATGTTGTTGCCGATCTTCTGGATCTTGGCGGCCATCTGGGTGTTGATGTCGCGAAGTTCCTTCTGATCAGCCTCTCCGAGACCTACTCCGTTGCGCTGGAAGTCGTCGTAATGATTCTTGAGCACGACCTGCTGCTCGCGTGTGAGTGCACTCTGGTCGGCATTGTAGATGGCGGCAACCCTCTCGTACAGGACCTTGTTGAAGGAGATGTTGTCCGAATGGGCGCTCAGCAGAGGAATGGCCTCTTCCATTACGGCGTCGAGCGAAGGGCTGTTGTCAGTCTCGCTGACGTTGTAGAGCACGCCGCACACCTTCGAAAGCAGCTCGCCGCTGAGTTCGAAAGCAGCGATGGTGTTCTCGAATGTGGGCGCTTCGGCATTGGAGCAGATGGCCTCGATCTCGGCCTGCTGCTGCGCTATTCCCTCACGGATTGCAGGGATATAGTCGGCCGTGCGTATCTTCTCGAACGGAGGTATTCCATAAGGAGTGTTCCATTCCTGCATAAAGGGATTTGTGTGGCAGGATGAAAGTGCAGCGGCCATTATTGCGAATGCGAATATCTTTTTCATTATTCAAGAGGCTTTCCGTCCACTACGAAGTCGGAAATATTGTTCACGGTAAGCTGGATGCTGCCCTGATAGAGGGTGATCACGCCGGTGACATCGATTGTCTTGGCACCGCTGAGCACCTCGGCAGGAATCTCGCGGTCAGCGAACTTGCTGTATCCGCTGGTGCGGATCTGAATCTCGGTGCCACCCATCTTGAAGTACTGGCTGACACTGTAGGCGGCCTTTTCGATGGCTTCATACTTGCCGTTCGGGCCCTTGAGGCTTCCGACGGTGATGAAATTGCCTTCAGCGTCCCTGGGGAAGTTGTCCTCGTTTCCAGAGCCTACGCGGCATCCGTCCCAGCAGCCCATACACAGGTACTCGGTCATCTTGGCCTTGCTCATAGCCCAGGTGGTTACACCGTGGGCAAGGCCGTGAACGGTCTGATGAGTGGGGCACTCGGCATCAATTCCGTTCGTGTCGGAAAGGAAGATGCGGTTGTCCGAAGCCTTCTTGTCCCTGTTGGAATCGAGATACAGGAGGCAGAACACCTCGTCGGCATACTTGAGGCCCTTGAGGGTCACGAGAGAACCGACGTATTTGTTGGTCTTCTGGGTGTCGGACTGGGCATTGGGAAGATCGCTTTCGCTGATGACAGCGGGAACGACTTCGCCCTCTACCTCTCCCTTGAGAACGTGGGTGTCGATCACCACTGCGTTCTCCATATAGGATGTCTCATAATCATCGGCGAAGGTTCCGTCATCCTTGACGTTGCGGGAAGCTCCCACCTGTACCATTCCTATTCCGCCGTAGTTACCGCTCTTGTAGCCATACATTCCGAGCGTAAGGCCGTTGCAGACGACGTAAACCCGCTGGCCGGGGAGATAGTCGTTATAAAGGCCGTTCTTTCCTATCTTGATCTCCATTCCGCCCGTAGCGTCCTGGATATAGAAACTCTTGTAGAAGTTGCCGGGCTTGTCGGTCGTCGAGACGATACCCGTGATGACGAGATCTTCGTCCATATTCCAGGACTTGCCGGTGGTGTAGCGCGATGCGAGGTCGGCGATGGTTATGATGCTGCCGTAAGTGTTCTCCACTTCGGTGCGGCTCCAAACCTTTGCGGGCTCGGGATTCTCGTAACCGAAAGTGAATACCGGCTGGAATTCCTCCTTGAGCGACTGACAGGAGCAGGCGCAGGCAAGAATTGCTGCGAATACTGATATCTTTTTCATACGCTTAGAATCTGAAATAAATGTTCAACATATAGTTGATGCCCTGCATATAGAAGTACTTGGGGTCGAACGCGTAGTAGCGGTCTTTGCCCTCGCTCTTGATGAGGCGGGTCTGCTCGTAACCGCCTGTCTTCACGCACTTGTTGTTCAGGAGGTTGTTGGCATTGAACGAGAAACCTATCTGGTTGCCGTGACGGTACCAGCTCTTTCCTATGCTGAGGTTCAGCAGGAATGCGGGAGCGAATTCTTCCTGGCTGGTAAGGCCCATGACTTCGTCGGGAGTAACGATTCCGTCACCACCAGCCACCGCGAATGTGGTGCGATAGAGAGGGTTCATATCGAGGTATGAATGTGCGAAGTACTGTCCGTTGAGTTCGAGGAACCAGTAGTTGATGTTGTAGTTGAGTGCGAGTTCGGCAGCCAGCTGGGGAGTCGAAGGCACATAGTGCTTCTGCTCTCCCTTGACAATCGGATTGCCGTCAGCATCCTCATCCACAATGACTGTACCGTCATCCATTGTAAGGGTCTGATAGATGGGGCTGCTCTTCCAGTAGGGAACGTCCTCGTTGCGTACGATCTCGGAACTGTTGTCCACGGTCTGAACCATATGCGGAGTACTGGTGTAGATGTACTCACCAAGGCTCAGGACGCCCGAAACGGTAAGGCCCTGCACCGGTGTGGGAACCTTGACACCTGCTTCGATACCCATATGCCTCTGGTCTATGCCGGTCATCGCGAAGTTGGTGAACGACTGCTGCGAGTCATCGTAGAAGCTCATGACATCGGTCTGGTCCTTGATGGTGGTGTAGTAGGCGGTGACGCGTGCGTTCCAGCCGTTGGCATTGTACTGGTAGTTCACATCGCCAGAGAAAGTCTTGATGGTTGTAAGGCCGTCAACAATGCTGTTGCGTGTACGGGCCGAGATGAATGCCTGGTTGAAGGTAGGAGCGTCGGCGAAATATCCGACGTTGGCATATAACCTGTGACCACCCCTGATGGCGTATGAAACGCCGCCCTTGGCGCTGTAGGTAAGGAAGCGGCTCACATCGGATTTGCCGTACGAGCTGATTACCTTGCCGTTGGCGTCGTAAGAAGTGAGCACCTTGCCGCCGTAGCTGATTTCGTTGCCGTTCTCGTCAAGACCGGCGAAAAGGCCCTTGCGCACAAGACCTTCCCTCCAGAACGACTCGTATCCGGCGGTAAGGGCGAGGTTGGCGGTAAGACCATTGTTCTCGTAACGGCCGTTAGCCCAGACCGTTGCCCTGCGCACCTGTGCGAGGTAGTCATAGCCATACTTGCCGCCCTTGAGAATCTTTTCGGCTTCGCCGTGGGCAAGGAAGTAGTCGAGGTCGTTCTGAACCAGAGCCTCGTTCGAAGCGAAGTCGCGCTCGGCGAACTGGTCGATATTCATATAGTACTCGCCGCCGAGAAGGTCGTTGATGATCTTGTAGTTCTCGGTGCGGTTGAGTTTGAGCTGGGTGCCTCCGGTAAGAGTGAAGGCGTCGCCCGCGCGCCACTTGAAGCTGCCGGCAAGGTTCACATCGTTCTGGTCTACGTGGCGCTCTTCGAGAGCATATTTGCTGCGGCCGTCAGGATTGTTGTAGTTTACGTTGTAGAGACGGTCCCAGTTGAGGTGCTGATAGTTGTTGTATTCTGTTCCGCGCTCTGTCCAGGCGAACTCGGCCCACTCGGCCTTGTCGAGGTTGTTGCGGTTGTAGTCGGAATCATCCATCTTGAAGTAAGAAGGAAGATTGCGGTAGTAGTCGGGCCTGGGGGCCATTGCGTCGTACCAGTCGAGTGCGGTATAACCGTTGCGGCCGGTCCTCCAGAGGAGGGTGGCGCTTGCGTTGAAGTCGTGCGAAGGAGTATAGTCGTACTTGAGGCCGATGACAGGCTCGAAGGTCCTGCGGACGCGTGAGTTGCGCACCTTGCCGTTCTGATATCCCCAGTTGGAGTTGTACATATTGTCGCCCATCAGGTCATAGACCTCCTGGGTGGAAGCGTTCTGCGCTCCTCTCTCGCCGGGAGTGACGAATGCGAAGAGGGCGAGACGATTCTCGTTGTTAATCTTCTTCTCGGCTCCGGCATAAAGGCCGAGCGACTTGTAGTAAACGCCCTCGACCCAGTCGTTTCCACCCATACGGATGCTGGCGTTCACAGCATATGACCAGCCATTGTCCATCTGGCCCGAAGCGTAGGTGGCCATGAGGCGGAGACGGTAGAGAGCGGAGTTGCTCAGAACCGAGAACCTCCAGCCGGGGCGGACGGCGCTGGGAACGGCGGCGATGTTGGTGACACCGTTGTAACGTCCGGCATAGGCGTCGGTCGCATCGAGTCCTTCGGTGCTGTCCTTGCTGCGCATAGCCTCGTTAAGACCGCTCCAGAGCGAGAAGGGGCTGTAGCCTGTGATGGCATCATTCATCTTCACACCGGCGAGGAGCACGTCCTGGGCCTCGGAATTGTATCCCCTGGTCTTGAAGCGCACCGAACTGAAGCCGTAGCTGGCCACGCTGGTGAAGGGGTCGTTGGAGCCGAAGAGGATGGTGGGCGAATCGCTGTAGCCCGTGTCCTGAAGGTCGAATTCCGCGAAGTTGGAATCGTCCACATCGGTTATCTGCTTCTGCTCGGTGAGCGCGATGAACACGAGGTCGCGGACAAAGCCTTTTTCGACTGCGGCGTTCACCTGTGCGGAAGTGAATTCATCGGCACTGATGATAAGGGTATAACTGCCGTTCTCCAGTTCGGGAACGAGGAACTTGCCTTCGGCATCGGTGGTGGCCACGGCCACGGTCTCCCCGCCAAGAGAGACCTCGACCCTGGCACCCTGGATGGGCGCACGGCCGGCACGGTTCACGACCTGGGCCGTGATACCTCCGGTAACCTGGGCAAAAGCGCAGACGCCTGCAAGTAGCGTTGTGAGTGTCAGAATAAAGCGTTTCATTATTTACTGATTACTATATACGTGGGATAGTGGTCGGAATAGCCTCCGATGAAGGCTCCGTTCGAGAATGTGCGGAAGGGAGTACCCTTGTACTGACCGCTCTGCTGGGTCATAAAGGGTTTCTTGAATATGCGGCCATAATATTTCTCCTTGACAATAGGCTGAATCTTCAAGCCACCATTGGGGGCAGCCGCCATATTGTAGTTGACCTGGACGATATCGTAGATATTCCACTCGCCGCGGTATGCAAGCGAGCCGTAACCGTCCTTGAGCATCGAGGTGAAGGGGTCGAAGAAATCCTCGGGAGCCATCTCGCCAATGGTCTCACGGCCGTGGAGCCAGAGAGCCTGGCTGTCGTCGGTGGGGTTGTCGTTCATATCGCCCATCACGGCTATCTTGATGCCGGGATACTTCTGCTCCATCTTGCGGGAATGGTTGTAGATGATTTCGGCTCCGCGGCTGCGAAGGTCGGCGCCCTTGCCACCAAGCCTTGAAGGCAGATGGCAGACATAGAACGCGAAGTGCTCGCCGTCGATGAGGCCGTGCACCATAAGGATGTCACGGGTGCGGAAGTAGTCCTGTGCCTCCTGGTCGAGGGTTATCTTGACCTTGGTATCTTCGAAGGTGAAAGGAATGCTTTCCGAGTCGAGCAGCTTGAATTTGCTGGGATCGTAGAGCAGACCGACATCGACACCACGGCGGTCGGGACCGTCATAATGCACAATCTGATAGTTGGCCTCCGCAATCTGCGGGTCGGCGACGAGGTCCTCGACCACCATCCTGTTCTCTATCTCAGAGATGCCGAGGATAGTGTGCCAGGCCTTGTTGTCATCGTGCATGGCGCGGATGACCTCAGCCATATTGTGCACCTTCTTCTGGTACTTGGCGGGAGTCCACTTGTTCTTACCTTCTGGCAGGAACTCCTCGTCGTTGTGGGCGGGGTCGTTGTAAGTGTCGAAGAGGTTCTCGAGGTTGTAGAACCCGATGATGTAGCTGCGTTTCTGAGCCTGGGCAGGCGTGGCGGCCGAGAGGATCAGCGCTGCTGCAAGAAAGCTGTAAAGGAGCCTTTTCATATCTGTTATTTCCACCAGGTGGATTTGGTTGATTCTATTCTGGATTCTATGTCATCCGGAAGGTTGACAAAGAAGTTGAAGCCGGTTTTGGCTTCGAGCTCGTCGATTGTCATCGACTGCCGCATATAGGTGCTGCTATCATACGAACGGTGTTCGAAGTAGAAGCCTATTGCTATGTACCCTCCGACCTGCGAAGGGAATTTTGCGCTCGAGGCATTCTTTTCGTAGCCCAGGAGCGCCTTGAAATAACCGACGGGCACGGTGATGGCCTTGCCGTCGTTGTCGGCTGCGGTTCTTGTGCTGCCTTTTATATCGGCACCCGTAACCACATACAGTGTGTCGAAGTTTCTCGACCAGTCGCGCACTTTTTCTTCCAGTATTTCCCACGCCTGGGTATTCAGAGAACCGAGCTGAGGAGTCATATTCGTTCCGTAGAACGTCGCTTCATTGCAGTCTTCATCAACACAACGGTCGCGCGAGGGCAGCTGATGGCCGCGCTGGTAGCCGCTGAATGAGCGATGCATCAATACCGGCTGGTATTCACGCGGGACCTTGGGGTCGAGAGCCCAGGCGTCGGTTCTGTTGTTCGTTCCGCCGGACAGAGTCGGATTGAGCGGATAAGCCACCCACACCGAAATCTTCGCATCCGGGTCGAGATAAAGGGAATAGTTGCGCATCGTTCTTGTGCCTATTGTCATATCGTGGGTGATGAAATAGCGGCTTGGGTCATTGACCTCAGGAAGTTCCATCCAGTTCGACACGGGATCGGACTTCAATGTCACGATTTGTCCCATAAGCTTGGCATTCTGTGTAAAAGTGGCCGATGCGCTGCCACTCTTTGCCTTGAGAATTATTGTAAGTGTGCGGGGTTCCGAGCCGCGGTTGACCTCCCAGTAAAGGGTATTGGCCTGCGGGCCTTCGCCCTCGGAATATTTGACGCGCGCCCAGCGGAGAGTGTCTTCGCCGAAATCGAGTTCCATCGACCAGGCTCCGTCTGCGCTTATGTTTATGAACTGGCTGCCTTTGTTGTTGTTAACAACCGGTTCGGGGATATCCAGCGCCAGGCTCGCACCCTGCTGCGCAGGAGTACAGGAAACGAGGAATGCCGCGGCGAGCACAAAGGCTGCCGCAGCACTCCTGATTATTCCTGAAAATGAATGCATTACCTTGTCCTTACGGGTTTGGCAGGCATAAGTTTATGTGCATTGAACCCGCGGTTTACGCTGCTGTGTGCAGCAAAAGCCTTGGTCTTCTGGGCAAGTTTGTCGTCGAGGTAGAACTCAATGGGATAACCTTCCTCGTCAACATCCTGGTAAGAATATGCGTATATGGGAATTTCGTATTCAACCTTGTATTCAACGCCGCCTTCGAAAGTAGCTTCGACCTTGATGTCATATACAGGATAGTAGTAATCGTCTCCTTCCGTAACAACTGCAATTTCGATTGTTCCTTCTGTAAGGTCAATACCTTCCATATCTTCCTCGTTGACATACATAATGCCATAGGTAAGGTCATACGACCCGGCGATGCAGGTGCTGTCCTGACCCACCGTTGCTGCAAAATCGAGATATACGTCGGGATAAAGAACTTCCATTGCATCATAATCAACGTCGTAGAGATTAAGTTCCCACATATATTTATCGTTGGCAAGGAGATAGTATGCATCTGCGCAGGTCTCCACACCACCTTCGCCGCCACCTTCCTGGATAAGGTAGAAGGTAGGGCAGGAAGTTGTCTTCGAATACATATTGTACTCTGTGTACTGTGCATTGTACGAGATGCAGTTGTTGTTGCTGTTGGCTCCGGTAGCTATGATCGCACCGTTGGTGCCGTTGGCAAAATTCCACTCATAAGGATTTTCCACAGAAGGCACGAGGTTATAGTGGGTTCCGCTTACCTGGCAGGCAACATAGCCTCCGTCCATATTCTCAATGATGTATCCTTCTTCACCTTCGGCAATGTAGAATACAACGTCTTCAGCAAAGTCTTCGCTAGTCGAATTTGCGAGATCGAACTCTTCGGCCGCAACATAATACTGAGCCTTGACTTCGTTCTTCATAAGATAGGTCTTGCCACCGGTAGTGTAGGCGATTACATAGTAGCCTTCAACAAAATTGTTAAGATCCAGTGCGTCATAGGGCATTTCGACAGGGGTGTCGCCACCGTCATCGCCCGCGCCGCCGTCATCAACTCCTTCGGCGATACCGCCGTCCCTTGTAGCGAGGACAGCATCGTCAGCAAAGAAGTCGTTGCTGCTGGACTTGGCTGCCGTGATGAAGAGGGAAACCTTGCTGTCCTCCTTGAGGGTGAACTGCACTAAAGCCTCTGTCCAGTCGGCAGAGATTGCGGTCTTGTCGCAAAGATACATATAGTTTGCACCCATATTGCCGCCATTGACGGTGCCGTCGGCATTCCAGGATGCTACATAGCCAAGACGGTATGCACCGGTTCCCTTGAGCTGGATGCTGAACTGGTATGTACCGGCCTTGAGGAGAATAGGATCGCTGTGGAAGCGCTTGTTGGACGTGGTGCTGTTGGTAATTTCAACAGAGTAGCTGCCGGAATGAGCGGTGGCAGACTGCTTGATATCTGCATTGCTTGCAGCAAGGCCTGCCCATCCTTCGGGCTTGCCGTTGTTCCAGACTTCGAAGCCACCGGTTGTAAGAAGGTTGTCTCCAGTAATAGGAACAATGGGGCCGGGGCCCGTTCCGTCAGATACACCATTGATGGCATAAACGAATCCGCTTCCCTTGCCGGTGGTCTCGGGAGTATTGCCTGCATAGTTGACAAGAGTGCTGCAAACGATTACCGTATCGCCAAGAGCGATCTGATCAAGAGAAGTGAACTTCTGGTTGCCGGGGCCGTAAACCTGGAAGCAGAGGAAGTCGTCACCTTCGCCGCTGGCATCATCAGAAATCCAGAATGAAGCGTTACCGAATTTGGTCATTCCACTCTCGTGGTCTTTGTGGAACTTCTTGACAACGCCCTGTATATAGTACGCCTGCTCGGTAGGAGTGTCGGCGGCGAGAGTCGAAACGAAAGCATTTGCCTCGCTGGCCGAATAAGGATTCTCACGGGAGCCGTCGCCAGAGCCGATTGTACCTGCCTGCTTGATGCTGAGCTTTGCCTGCTTGAGTTTGTTGCCGTAGAAGACAATCTCAGCAGTCCTCTCCTTACCCTCGTTAGCCGTAGCGCTGATGGTAATCTTCTGAGGGTCGTTGGAAGCCTTGCCCGAAGCGGGGCTGACTGTAAGCCAGGACCTTACGCTCTCGTAATCCTTGAGAGTCCAATCGAGGGTCGAAGTGAGCTCGATGGTTGCGGAGTCTTCTCCGGCCTCGAGAGTGATGGTTTTTTCGGAAAGTGTGACTTCCGGTTCGCCGAGCGCCTCATTGGGTTCGCAGCCGACGAATGCGCAGACAGCTGCCGAAACGGCAACCAGTCCTGCAAAAAATCGTTTGAATTCCATTGTTGTATTGGTTGTAATATGATTCTCGCCAAATAGCTCGCTAATTTACGAAAAAGCGCCCACAAAAGCAACAAAAAGGCGGCCCCGCCAAGGGTCGCCTGGGGCGGAGGCTGGTTTGCCGGAAGCCTTCCGGCGAAACGTTCCTCGGAGCAAGCCTATTTGCCAAAGTGGCCTACGAAGTCCTCCGGAGAGAGGACCGGGATATTGGTGTGAGCGCGGAAGTGATCGACGTTGGAGGTGACGATTACGTCGCAGTTCCCGTATTCAGCGCACATGATCTGCAGATTGTCTTCGAAGTCGGGCGAAGAACCGCTGCGGCAGACTTCGTAAATCTGCGCATCGTTCATCGGAAGCACGTTGCAGAAATGCATACATTCCGAAATGCACTGTTTGACATCTTCCACGCCACGACGTCGTATCACAAAAGCGGCATTCGCCATCGTCAGAGATGAGACATACACTCTACGGAACTGGTCCTGTGCCGCCCATTCGATAATCTGACAGGCAAGGTCCCTTTTCTCGCGATTCTCGATAATGTCAAGAAGCACGTTGGTGTCAAGAAATACCCTGTTCATCTGCAATGCTTTTCAAGAAGGTAAGCAAGTCTGGGATCGGCATCGATTTCGTCCTGCGTATATTCAACGGCATAACTGGACAAAGCCTCGATTTCAGGTCTGACCTTTTCAGGCGGGGTCCACTGGGCAAGCTCCCTGTAAATTGCCTCATAGCGCTCGGACTCGGTGCCGATGTCTTTCTTTATGAGGTTTTCAACGTAGGCATTGACGCTCTTTCCCTCGCGCCTTGCCTTGTTTTTCATGTCCTTTACCAGACCGGGAGAGAACCTGAAGGCCGTCTGGACAGTTCGCAAAGATGTATCCATATCACAAAAAGTATAACATTTCTGCAAATATATAACACATTTGCATAAACACAAAGAAGGCGGCCACGAAACCGGGCCGCCTTCGATGCAATATTGTTTATGCCTGATTATTTAGCAGAAACCTTTCTGTAAACGTAAACCTTCTCCTGTCCACCTTTCTTGTAGAAGCGGAACATATCGCCTGTATTTGCATCAGCATTGTAATGGAGAATCGAGCCTGTCGCATTACCGCCGGGGCAGAACTGAACGTCACTGGAGGACACAAAATTAATTGTGATAGGGTAAGCCGACGCTGTTGCAGCTTTATCGGTAGCAGACAATCCATTGCTGCTGTTTGACGTATGATAAATGTACGGCTTAGATCCTTGCGTCTTGAGCAAATAACCTTTTGACAAATCATCCTTGTCAATAGGCTCAATGAAAAGGCAATGTGCGTCACCCCATTGAGCATCAATCTTATCACCCACAAGCGCGCTTCCGGGAGCTACCGCAGTACCACCAGCGCCAATGCATCCAGAAGAGGTACCACCATCAAGGGCACCATCCATAAACTTCGCATCAGAATAGGCAATCAGCACGGGACCTGTCCAATCGGAGGGAGCGCTGGTAACCTTTTGGTAGTAAGTGGTCGCCGCAACAGCCGTAACGGTAACTGCGCACTCTGCCGAAGCCTTCGTATAGAGACCGGCAGCAGCAACGGAAGCTGTGATTGTAGCAGAACCCGCAGCAACAGCGGTAACAACACCCGCATCGCTTACAGTAGCAACATTAGCATTGTCAGTTGAATACGTAATGGTTGCGGTAGAGTTGGTCTTAGCGTTGAGAGCTTGTGTTGAACCGGGCTCGAGGCTGAGGGTCTTCGGCATAGTGATAACCGATGCTATTTCAGTAGCGATAAACTTGCCATCCTCCCAATAGGACACCTGGCCCACCGGTTTGTTATCCTTCTTTGTGAAGCTGACATATCCTACGAGAGCTCCCTTTGTGCCGGCAGTAATCTCATCAGTGATATTGGTGTTCTTTACATAGACAGGGAGAGTATTGTCGCCCTGTTTAACGATGCCATTCCTATCGGTCTTGGTCCAGCCGTCGGTAACTTCCACGTCAGCAATCTTGACCTTGCAGTTTGCATACTTCTCAAAGTCAGCGGTCAATTCAGCAACTGTGAGATTTTTGCAAGGGAATCCCCAGGTCTGCTTGATTTGAGCCTTTGACACATCAACCGAAACAATTTCAGGATGATAATTGAACATCACAGCTTTACCGGAGAATTCACCGGTAAGTGCAATTCCGGCCTGTGCGCCAATAGCCTTGAGGGAAGCGTAGATGGTTTCACTGAATATCTGAAGCGCACCTGTAGCATCCTGAACGAAAATGCTCTTTGAGTCAGCGCCCATAAGAGTTATCTCGGCATTCGTCGTAAAGTTGGCCTTGAAATAAAGGGTGTCTTTACTTGCTCCAAGTTTGAGGATAGCAGCATTGAGTTCTCCGCAGTTAGCGTAGATAGTCTCCTCGCCCGAGCCGCCGCCGTCATCTTCGGAAGCTTCCTTGGTAACGGTGAAGAAAGACTTGCCGTTAGCATAGTCAGCGGGCCAGAAGCCAATCTGCTTGGTGGTCTTGTAATAGGTAGGGAAACCTACGATATTACCTTCGCAACCGGTCTTGACCTGAAGGGTGTCAGTCTTGTCCTGGCAATATACATTGAGCTCGGTTTCAGCAACGTTGATGACACCGTTGCGGTCGGTAGTGCCCTGCCAGCCATCCTTGACGGTAACGCCTGAAACCTTCACCTTGCAGTTCAGGTATTTGTCGTAATCGGCTACAAGTTCGGCAAGGGTGAGGTTGACGCAAGGGTACTTGGCATTGTAATCTTTGCTCATGCCTGCAAGGCCATCGGTAATTCCCGTGATTTCAGGAACGCCGTTAAAGACTTTTGCCGTTACAGTAAAGGCGCCCTTGAAGCGGAGTCCGACGTAAGCACCGGCGCTCTCAAGGCCGGTGCCGTAGAGGAGAAGCCAGCCGGTAGCATCCTGAACGAATACGCTGGAGCCGTTGATATAGGTAACTTCAA
>JAGHTP010000069.1 GCA_018065265.1 Candidatus Cryptobacteroides aphodequi
TTCGACTATGTCAAGGTCGGCCCCTACATTCCGGAGCGCGGCCCTCTGAACAACCGCAACACCAACCAGCGCCTCTATCACCATCGCGAGGACATCACCTCGAAGTTCTGGCGGAAATAATTACGAAAGAATCTCAATGACCGTTAGGCCGTTGCGTTCGCCTGCGACATAGCGGTGCTCTTTTTCGTCGCCTTCCCTGCGGAAGCAGTCGAGAAAAAGTGGGGAGCCTTTCTGGAACTGGAGGCATTTGAAACTGTCGCTGGGTTTGAGGCTGGAGTTTAGGGAAGAACGTATGATGAATCTTGTCTCGCCGAGGTACACGGCTTCTATCACCCTGTCGGGAAGCCAGCCCAGACGTATGACGCTTCCTTTTTCCAGGTCCGCCGTGAGTATCCCGTCCCTCATCAGTTCTTCGGATTCTACTGGTGATTCGTCCTTGAGCCTTTGGCAGAAGTTGTCCCAGGAGGCATAACCGGCGTATTTTGAGAGCACGTCCAGGGTGCGCAGCGAGAGTGCATCCGTTTGACGGGTGGAGTAGCCCCACGTCCTCTCCAGAGTACTTTCCGAGATGTGTTCGTGGAGTGTATTCTCTATCTTTCCGACCAGGGCCAGGAATCCGTCGTGGGTGCGCAGAGGCATTCCGAATGACTTTTCGACAGCTGCTTTCAGGGCGTAGATTTGCGGTATGTTCGTCTTTACTGACATTTCTTCAACAGATTTTGATTGTATGACAAAGGTATAAACATTATATTTGCGAATCAATACGGATTGCAATGCAAAGTGAAACTTTAAGGGAGGTCGATGTGAATATCGATTTTTCGGACAGGTACACGGACATATTTCTTTTAAGGGAAAGCCCGCGCGGACGGATATACACTGCGGCAAGGGCCGGCAAGCGTTTCATTCTGAAGGCTGCGGCTACCGACGGTGTCAGGGATGTCGAGGCTCTCAAGCGTGAGTATGAAATGATGATGTCCGTTGTACATCCTTTCGTGGTGTATGTGTTCACTTACGAGAGCGAGAGCCCTGTCGGCCCCTGTATCGTGATGGAATACGTCGATGGCAGACCTTTGGACGAATGGCTGTCCGAGCGTCCATCGTTCAGGGAACGCCTCCGTCTTTTCTCCCAGTTGCTGGATGCCGTCGGGTATATCCACTCGAAGGGCTTGATACACAATGACCTGTCTCCGGCGAACATACTTGTCAACCGTACTGACAACAGCTTGAAACTTATTGATTTCGGCTTTGCTGACGATGATGTGCATTATCTTGCCCGGGAACGCGGATGTACGCGCCGTTATGCTTCGGAGGAACTTCTTTCGGGGTTGCCGACGGATGCGAGGAGTGACATATATTCGATAGGTGTTTTGATGCGTGACATCTTCGGCTGCCGTTTCAGTTGCGTTTCGCGTCGTGCCGGAAACCGGAATCCGCGCCGGCGTTACCGTTCCGTCGCGGCTTTGCGCAGGGCGTGGATGCGTGCCCGCCGTCTGCCGGTCTTTGCCGTTGTCCTGCTTGCGTTTGTTTGCCTTTGCATACCCGCCTATAACCTGGCAAGTTGGAAAAATCAAGTGGAATTGACACAAATGGAACAGACCCGGAAGGCCGACCTTACCGATTCGTTCAAAGAGCGCGCGGATGCATATTATGCCACCGAGATCGCTTCTGCGAAGGAGCAGATCTCCCACGCCGCCACGCATTCCGAGGCAATGGAACTGTGGAACGGCCTCATTGACAGATACAATCAATTCTGGAGAGAACTTATTGCGGAGTGCCCCGAGGAATGC
>JAGHTP010000003.1 GCA_018065265.1 Candidatus Cryptobacteroides aphodequi
TCCACATCCTTACGGTAATGTTCCTGCGGTTCCCGGCGGCCGGGTGCCATCTTTCCAGATGCGGATACAGAAAGAAAATCGCGCACATCGACAGATACGACAGCTGGAAAGCCGGATCGCCGATCCATTCCGGCCGGATGGCGAGCTGTACGACAAGTGCGGTGCACAGCGTCGTTGCCCCGTCTTTCCTGCGCCCTGGCGCGAGTGAAGTAAGTTTGGAAATGCAGATGAAGATGAACGCCCGCACGAGCGAAGCCCCCTTTCCGCACATCAGCGTGTAGAAAAGCGCCGCCGCGATGACGGCAAACGCCCTCAGTGCGCGGGCAGCCCGTGAATTGCCAAGTACGCGGAGCATCCTGTCCAGCACAGCGCTCAGCACGCCTAGATGCAGGCCGGACAGGGCCAGTATATGTGCGGCTCCGGCTGAGCGGAAGGCGACTATCGTCTCTTTGTCGAGAGCAGCCTTGCGCCCGGTCAGAAGCGCTTCGAGCAGCGAGGCCGTCTCCTCCCGGCCGAAGGGGAGAGACTCTATGCGGCTTCGGAGGGCTTCAAGCGTGGCGGCTGTGATGTCGTTTCCGCTCCCGATTCCGTTCGCTGGAAGTATTTGACGGATGACGGCGCACCACAGACCAAGGCAGAAGAAAAGGACGGCGCCTGTGAGCCCGGCACGGCTGCGGCAGCAAGCGAGCAGAACGGCGAGACCGATTATAGCGAAAGGTCCGGCAAAGGCGATGGCCTGAGCGGCGGCCGACGCAGCCCCCGGTCCGTGCAGGAGCTGCCCGGCGAGAACGCCGGCGGTAAAAGGGAATGATAGCGCGAAAGAAGCGTTTCTCATAGTCATATCAGTAAAGGTCAGCAGCAAAGATATGCCAAATTTGACTATCTTTGCAACTCCTTTGAAACAAAAACTCTTAACAATATGACACTTATTGAAAGCATTGTAGAGCGCGCCAGATCGAACAGGCAGCGCATCGTTCTTCCCGAATCGCTCGAAGACCGCACCATCACCGCTGCGGACAGGGCTATCGCCGACGGCCTCGCCGAAATTATCCTCATCGGAAACCGCGATGAAATACTTGCCAAGGCCGAAAGCCTGTCGCTGAAGAACATCTGCAACGCTACAATCATAGATCCTGCAACATCGGAGAAAACCGCAGAGTACACAAATCTTCTCTACGAGCTCCGTAAGAACAAGGGTATGACTCCCGAGCAGGCTGCCGCCCTCGTGCAGAACCCTCTCTACTTCGGCTGCCTCATAATCAAGAGCGGCGATGCCGACGGACAGATAAGTGGAGCTCTCTCCACAACCGGAGAGACACTTCGTCCTGCACTCCAGATTATCAAATGCGCGCCCGGCATTAGCTGTGTCAGCGGTGCAATGCTTATGATCACCAAGGCCGCACAGTACGGCGAGGGTGGTGTACTTGTGATCGGTGATGTCGCCGTGACTCCCATACCCGATGCTGGTCAGCTTGCACAGATCGCTGTCTGCACCGCACGCACCGCAAAGAGCGTGGCAGGATTTGCCGAGCCCCGCGTTGCGATGCTTTCATTCTCAACAAAGGGAAGCGCAAAGCACGAGGTCATTGACAAGGTAGTTGCTGCAACCGCAGCAGCTCACGAACTCGATCCTTCAATCAAACTTGACGGAGAACTCCAGGCCGATGCCGCCCTTGTTCCTTCGGTAGGTGCGAAGAAGGCTCCCGGTTCGGAAATTGCCGGAAAGGCGAACGTGCTCGTGTTCCCCAGCCTCGAGGCAGGAAACATCGGTTACAAACTTATCGAGCGCCTTGGCGGAGCAGAGGCCATCGGCCCCATCCTTCAGGGCATCGCGCGTCCGGTGAACGATCTCAGCCGCGGCTGCTCGGTTGACGACATCTACAAGATGGTCGCTATCACCGCCTGCCAGGCTATGGACGCGAAATAGTTCGCATCCATAGCCTGACGGCTTTCATTGATTGGGGGCCGTATCCCCCAAACCCCTTGAGTCGCCTTCGGCTCCGCGAAATAGTTCGCATCCATAGCCTGACGGCTTTCATTGATTGGGGGCCGTATCCCCCAAACCCCTTGAGTCGCCTTCGGCTCCGCGAAATAGCCTGCGCTCCGCATTGTGCGGAGAAATTCG
>JAGHTP010000089.1 GCA_018065265.1 Candidatus Cryptobacteroides aphodequi
GGTCCTCGGCACTGATGGTACCTTCGATCTTGATGGTGCCGGTTATGGCCGAGCCTTCGGCGCGCATCTTCTCGAAATTGTATGCCGACAGGTCAAGGGCCACATCCTGATGGATGTTGAACTTTCCGTCCACGATGTCCTGGTTGATATCTATCACCTTGGGACTGATGAAATCGGGCAGATAAGCCTTTACGGCTACGTTGAACTTGCCTGTGCCGATGTCGGGCAGATTCTCGGTCTGCACGTCAAGGTCGAGGGCGAGGTCGCCGAAATCGAGTTCATTGATTCTGACGAGCATCTCGGGGATATCTTCCGCCTTGATGAGTTCGCCGAGGTCGTAGTTGATAGCGGGGATGGCGAGCTGGAGCTTGTCGAGCGATACGCTCTGAGCCGAGAGTGCCGGAATAACGGCATTCAGCTCGATCTTTTCGCCTGACAGGGCGTCGATGTCAGCCTTGTGGACGTGTGCGTCCTGAAGCTTTATTCCGCCCTCTACGCCGTAGCTGCTATGAATGAAATATGTGCCGTCGTCAGCTTTCTGCGGCGTTACCACGAGTTCCTTGATAGGAAGCACATAGGTGTGCGACGCAAGGGAAGTGATAGTTACGGTATGAGCAGTCTCGTTGTAGTTGAGATCGGGATTGAGAGGAGTCTCGAAGCGGACCAGGTCGGGCAGTGAGATTACAATACCGTCACCGAGGGCGAAGGGGAAAGCGCTGAGGTCGGGGACATTGACCTCGAACTGGAGTTCGGGGTTCTTGCCGCCTACCTGTTTCGGTGTGATGACGAAGGTTCCGAAGTTACCCACGGCCGGGTCGAGTCCCGTGATATCAATGCTCTGGGCGGGGTAGCTGATGGATTTTTCGATGGTGCTGAGTACTACGTCGAAATCAGCTATTGCAATGTTGCCGATAACCGAACCGTTCACCTCAACATCGCCCGGCAGGGATTTGATCTGCGAGCCCTTGAACGAGCCGTCAGCGTGTGCCTTGACATCTACCTTCAGCTGGCCGCTGAAGCCAACCTTGCCGGCCACGGAATTGTCGAGTGCCATTTCATCGATATATACCTTGCGGGTGATGCCTTCGCTGATTGAGGTGCCGGCGGGGACCGTAAGAATATTGCCGGAAATTCCTTCTCCGTGGATGGTGAGGCCTGCGGGGAACTCAACCCTCACCTCATCGAGAGTAAGGTCAAGGTCGGGAAGGCAGTCCTTGTTTACACATGAAAGAAACAAATCCATTGCAGAAGCATCAGTGAAGGTGATTGTGTTAACCTTGCTGACCTCTTCGGGGAGGTCTATTGGATCTATATCCAAGTCGATGCAGGTGGTCTCAGGAGCGATGTCGATTCGGCTGATCACACAGGTAAAATCATCGACTTCTACATTTACGAACTCGACTTCAATCTTGATTGCCATATCGTCTGCGATGGCTTTCGCAACAGAGGTGAGCGCCCTGGGTGAATCCTGCACCCTGAGCTCGCCGCTGAAGCTTATCTTCTTGTCATCAAAGAGTTTAGCTTCATTGATATCCTCTATATAATAGGTCTGGGTTACACTGTAGCCGTTGGAACTGTTAAGGGCAAAAGAGGAGAGGTTGAGCGAAGTGCCACATCCCTGGAGACTCATTAGATCGCCATATTCGACATCGATATCCGGAACTATCGTTCCATGGTCGAAAATGTTGTTTTCAATGCTGAGTTTCAACTTGATAGCTGCACCATCCTTGAGGACTACATCCTTGACTTCGGACACATTCTGGGGCAGGAAAGAGCCCTCGATATCAATGTCCTGCATTGACACTGGCGAAGCGCTCTCAAACATCGGGCCGAGGTTGAACTCCGTGATAGAAGCGGCCTCGGCAGCTGTTGCAGCGGCAACGATGGTGTTTTTGTCAAGAATTGATGAAGTAACCTCGCGCGTACCTGAGAACGTAAGCGTAATGTCGTATTCGCCGCCGTAGATGCCTGCTTTTTCGTTAATGGTCTGGTTGATGTCCGGAATCGTCATATCGATCGCCGAGGCGAAATCAGGCAGGTCGACGCTCTGGTTGAACTCGGTCTTTTCGATTGCGAAATCGGCCGCATTGAAGCTTCCCATAGAGAATTCGGCGGTGTCCTTGATGTCAACGCCGTCAATCGAGACGAGCTCATCCAGATTTACCTCTGAAAGAAGGTCTTTGATCTCGAAAGAACCGTCGTACAGAATGTAGTATCCGTTATCGTCGGTTTTGAGATACTTCTTGAGATCTTCCGGAATACGGTTGATCAGCGAGTCGATACGCAGTGTATCGCCCTGGATGAGTGGAAGTTCGAGTCCGTTCTCGAACAGTGTCATCGTCAGGTCAGTTTCCGCTATTTTGTCGGCGCTGAAGTTGTCGTCAACCTTGCAGGAAGGAATCAGAAACGCTGCAGCTGCGAGAATCGCGAAAATGCTGTGCAGTGATTTTGTTTTCATAATATATTGTTTGACTAATATTCCAACTTGCAATGTATGAATTAATTTCCGAATAGCCTCTATTATGTTGATAAATAGTGTAAAAGATAGCAAATTTTAACATTGCGGTAAATACTAATTTACCGCAATGCAATGTAAGGGGAGTGGTTGATTTCAGCCTTCCAGACTCTCGCGCGTAGCGTCGGCAATCATCTCGTCGTAGCCCGTCAGGGCTGCGAAGGCGCCGAACTGGGCCGCCCTGTCGGCGGCAGGCATTCTTGCGTGCGTTTTGGGCTCGGGATGCTCCAGGCCGATGATATCGGCGTATTTCTGCCAGTCTTCCATTATGCCTTGTGGCCTCCTACCTGTTTGTTTCGCTCTATGGCTGTAGCCCCTTCCTCGAAGTTGGTCCCCTTGAGGATGGCGTTCTTGCCGTATTTCTTCTTTATTGAGAGAATCGCCTCCTGACGCCTGCGCTCACGCTGGTCATCCTCGTGCGGATCGTTGAAAAGGTCCAGTTGCACGCCTTGTATGGATGATTCGCTAATTGCGTGATTGGCAACAATATACATCCGTCGTACAAGAAGATTTCTGTCCACCGTTCTGTCGAAAAGATGCATCACCGCGTCGGTTATCGCGCTTGTGGACGATGTGTGGCGGCCGAGGTTTATTGAGCCGTGCGCGGGCCTGGGCACTTCCCTTCCGTACCAGTCGCGCACCACTTCCCCATCGTAACTGCTCCCCTTGCCGAGGTTCTCGATATCATAGCCGACCGTCAATACCATCTGATCGGTGACAAGCTTCTTCGAAACAAGGTCCAGCACCAGCGAATCGGTCATTTCGCGCATTACGGTACGTGCCTTCTCGAAGTTGTACGGCTCGGAGAGAACCTGCCCGCTGGAAAGGCTGTTAGTCGTTGGTTTATAAGCTTTTATCTGCGCGATAGTGCACGGCTCCCAGCCCCACGCGTGGTCGATGAGAAGCTCTGCGTTCACGCCGAAAAGCTTGTAGAGACGCGCTTCGGCCAGAAGCGAGCAGCGCGCCACGTCGCCAAGGGTGTAGAGCCCGTTCGCTTCGAGTTTTGCCGCCAGACCGTGTCCTATGCGCCAGAAGTCCGTCAGAGGCCTGTGAGACCAGTATTTGCGGCGGAACGACATCTCATCGAGCTCGGCTATACGCACGCCGTCCTTGTCCGCGGGGCTGTGCTTCGCCTCGATGTCCATCGCTATCTTCGCAAGGAAGAGATTGGTGCCGATGCCCGCCGTGGCCGTGATGCCAGTTGTGGCCAGAACGTCGCGCACCATCCGCATAGCAAGTTCGTGCGCCGTGCATTTGTAGCTGTTCAGATAGGCCGTAGCGTCGATGAACACCTCGTCGCACGAATAGACGTGTATGTCTTCGGCCGCGACGTGCTTCAGATACACGCCGTACACCTGCGTGCTCACCTCCATATACCGGCGCATACGCGGCTGGGCGGCTATGTAGCCAAGAGCGAGCGACGCATCGGCCTGTACGCTCGGATTGTCGTACGACTCCCCTTTCAGATGGCCTCCGGGCGCGTTCCGTCGGCGTTCCGCGTTGATCTTTGCGACCTGCTGCACCACCTCGAACAGGCGCGCGCGGCCCGATATGCCGTACGATTTGAGCGAAGGTGACACGGCAAGGCATATGGTCTTCTCGGTGCGGCTGACATCTGCTACGACCAAATTCGTGGTCAGAGGGTAAAACCCCCTGTCCACGCATTCCACCGAAGCGTAGAAAGACTTCAGGTCTATGGCTATGTATTTCCGCGAGCCGTCCATCAGCGCATTACGGTCTGTACGAGCGGGAGAAGCCCACTACAGCGCCTTTCTCGATACGGATTGTCGTCGAGTACTGGTTGAAATAGCCGTAATCTATGGTCGTGAGATAGTCGAAAGCCTTTTCGCCGGGGATTGTCACGCCAGCCATAGACTCTTCGACATTTCCGAGGTCGACGAAGTCGATGGTGTCTGGCACGAAGAGGGTGACCTTCCCGAAGGAAGTATATGTTGCTACGTCGTCCATCCCCTGGTAGCGGTACACTCCCCCTCCGATTGGTATGAACTCTGCTCCGCCTTCCTCTATGCTGCCGTTCACGACAATACGGCCCACCTTGGAGAGCGAATCTATCTTCATAAGTTCGCCATCAACCTCGATGTAACCGCCCACCTCCATCTGGTGTAGCTCGACGGCGTCGTACAGGTCAAGGTTGAATAATTCGAAAGTGACTGTATAACCGCCCTCGGCCTTGGTTATTTCCTTCTGGTCGAATGCAACAGGATAGATGCCGTCCTCGAGTTTGTTGACGTCGATCCGCACGGGCAGCGGCCTTACCGCCGCATCCTTCAGATCCCACTCCGCCTCATCGCTTATTATCTCCGCCACCTTTGCCCGCTTCTGCAGCTGCAGCAGGCCGAACACCCCCGCCCCTGCAATAAGCAGTGCTATGCCAATGATTATTCCGCGTCTTTTCATATGTCAATTCAATTGTCTGCTTTAAAAGAGCCGTCAAGCAACTGTTCGGAGGCGTCGTCAAGGCGCTTGTCTACCATAACGGTGTTGACATAGATTTGCGAGGTCGCTGGAGATGCGTGTCTGAGGACATTCTGCACATCGAGCATTGTGCCTCCGTTCAGCAGAATCTGGGTGCCGGTTGTGTGCCTCAGAGAGTGGGCGGAATACTCGTGCCCGTCAAGTCCGATAGCGCGCAGATGCTCCTTGCAGATACTCTGTATCGTCCTGGTTGACATACGATTGCCATTGTGGCCGAGGCCTGCTGCGCAGAAGAGCGGTTCGGCAGCCTGAGCGCCGGGACGCATAGAAAGATAGTCCTTGATGGGCAGATAGGCTTCATCCGTCAACACCACGAAATCGTCTTTCTCGGAATGGCCCTTGCCCCACACCTTGAGGATGCGGCGGCCCTTCTTGTGGCAGATGTCACCCACGTCGGCGCGCGACACCTCTATGGTACGCAGGCCGGTACGAAGCATCAGGTTGAGCATAGCGTAATTGCGCATCGAGATTATCTCCTCGTTGGAGTTCAGTTTGCGGGTGACGCCTTCGTTCACGCCCCTGACGGTCTTGGTCAGGTATGCCTCCGTAAGAAGCTGGGCGCCCTGGCCGTTCTCGAGATGCATCCTGCGGAACGTATCCTTCTTGGCGCGGACGGAGCCGACCCCGTTCGAGATGTCGCGGCACAGCGACTCCCCTTCCGCCCATTTGAAAAAACCGCGCAGGGCCGAAAGGTAAAGATTTACGGTAAGTGCGGACTTGTTCGCTTTGAGGAGGCTGTCCTTGTATGCGAGGATATCCTCGCGTGAAAGTTCTGCAAGGTTCTCTCCACGGCCGTCAAGCCACTTGTCGAAGCATTCCAGCGCCTTGCGGTATGTCGCACGGGTTGAATCCTTGGCATCGACGCTCCGCAGATATGTTTCTATGCTCTCAATCATAGCTATGCAAAGATATGC
>JAGHTP010000097.1 GCA_018065265.1 Candidatus Cryptobacteroides aphodequi
TACGGAATCGATGTCTATGCCGTCAAGATTGCCGACGTCGCCATCCTTTCTGCGGAGTCGAAGGTGAATGATGAGGTGAACAGTATCATCTCTTATAATAAGAAAGTATCTGCTAAGGAGAGGTTCGACGGCATTTCGGCCGACCTCGAAGCCCACACTGCCAAGAGCGGTGTAACCGTAGGAGGAACCAAGTACACCTGGAACAGTTCCACCAATTACGGCAAGGGCGGTGACAACGATATGCTGCTGAAATATACTATCGACCGCCTGGCCTCTGCAGGACAGCTATGCCATACCAATTCGCTGAAACTCAACGAGGCCTATTGGTACAACTACCAGATCTATTGCGACAACGGCCAGTTGAACTACGGTGCCGCCGACCAGTTCCTCGCCCATTGCGATTGGCTTGTCACCATGGCCTATATGGCTACGACAGAAGCCGTGTGGAACAAGAGCGAGCCGGTGCTCAAGGCCGCTTCGGCAAAGAAATCCGTAAGCATCTGCCTCAAGGTCAAAATCAACGAAGCGAACAGCGATTCGATGCAGCCCAAGGGCTGGCAGTATCTGCTGGACGCCTGTAAAACCCTGCTCAAGAAAGGCCAGGCCTACGACTCGTTCCGCGGACTGGACCAGTTCACCTACGAAGGTCTCGAGCAGATGATGAACAACTGAACATAATTCAGCAAATGAAAAGATTGATAACAACGTTTCTGATTCTTGCTCTGGCTATCGGTACGAGCGTGTCCGCCCGTGCGTTTGTGGTCAGCGGCAAGGTCAGCGAAATTTCGGAAGACTCCGGCCGTCTGCCCGTCGTGGGGGCGATGGTGCTCGTAAAGGGCAGCTCGACCGGCTCTCTTACCGATGCCGACGGACGCTATTCGATTAACGTCCCGGAAGACGCCGTGCTGCTCTTCTCTTCGCTCGGTTACGAAGACCTGGAAGTGCCGGTTGCCGGCCGCGCGGTCATCGATGTCACGATGCAGCTTGCGAGCGAACAGCTCGACGAACTGGTGTTCATCGGTTACGGCTCGGTGAAGAAGAGCGACCTCGTCACTTCGGTGGCTTCAGTGAGCACGGATGACCTGAAACTCTACCCGGCCGCCACGGCTGCCGAGATGCTAAAGGGCAAGGCCGCCGGCGTTACGGTGAGTATGGCTTCCGGCGCGCCCGGCTCCGTCCCCACCATCACCATCCGCGGCTCCCGCTCCATCAGCGCCAGCAACACGCCGCTCTATATCATTGACGGCAGCGTGGCTTCGGACAACGAGTTCGCGATGATGAGCGCCGATGACATTGCGTCCATCGAGATTCTCAAGGACGCGGCTTCGCAGGCCATCTACGGTGCCCGCGCGAGCGATGGTGTCATCCTTGTCACCACCAAGCGCGGCGAGGAAGGCCAGGCCCGCATCAGCTACAACGGTTACGCGGGTGTGCAGAGCCTGCATCGCAACTTCGACCTGTACAACGGTGACGAGTGGGTCGAACTCAAGAAGGAGATAAAAGCGCACGACAGCAATATGATCTATGCCGACGAAGTATCAGTGACCGATGCGCTTTCCGACGCGATGATGCTCGAGGCCTACAAGAACATCAACTACACCGACTGGGAGAGCCTGATGTTCAAGAAGGCGGCCTTCTACCAGAATCACGAACTGAGCGTGCGCGGCGGCTCCGACAAGCTGAAAACGAGCGCTTCGGTCGGATATTACAATCAGGACGGTATCCTGAAGATCAATTCCGGCTACGAACGCCTGAGCGGCAGGGTCAACATCGACTACAAAGCCCGCAAATGGCTGACGATAGGAGTGAATTCGTCCTTCGGCTGGACCAGTCGCGACCTGCAGAACGATGCGTTCTATTTCTTCCTGACGCGCAGCCCTCTCGGACAGGCGTATGATGCCGATGGCAATCTGCTCGCCTACATCGACAGCCGCCAGGACAAGAACCCCATCTGGCAGGCCGAGCACGAAAAACATCATACCGACGCCACCAACTACCGCATCAACGCCTTTGCCGAAATCAAACCCTTCAAGGGCTTCTCATACAGGCTCAACGCCTCCTATGCCAACAGAAGTGTGGAAGAGGGTCAGACAAAGGACTCGAAGTACCTCGGTGGCGGAGCTGTGGCTTCGATTTCAGACGACACGGTAGAAAACAAACTCCTCGAGAATATCTTCAACTATACCGTTCCCTTCAAGAACGACAAACACAAGCTTACCGTTACGGCGGTGCAGAGTGTGGACAGTCGTCTGAGCCGCAACCTGGTACTCAAGACCGACAACCTGCCGGTTGACAAGAACTGGAACTTCGTGGCGAACGGTGAGGTTACCGAATATGGTCGCAAATACAGCATAAACAACCTCGTTTCGTTTATGGGCCGCGCGCAGTACAGCTACGATTCGCGCTATTTCCTGAATGTGGCAATGAGGCGTGATGGTTCGAGCCGTTTCGGCGCCGAGAGCAAGTGGGGCAACTTCCCTTCGGCGGCAGCGGCCTGGAGGCTCGACAAAGAAGACTTCCTCAAGGACGTGGACAAGCTCGATATGCTCAAACTGCGTGTCAGCTACGGTATTGTCGGCAACCAGAACGGTATTGACAACTACACCACCCTCGGCCTCGTGCAGCAGCAGGAAGGCGAGTTCGGTGATGTCTATGTGCTCGGATATCTGCCCGGTTCGCAGCTCTCGAACCCCAACCTCAAGTGGGAGCAGAGCGCAACAGCCAACATCGGCCTTGATTTCGGGCTCTTCGACAACCGCATCACCGGTGCGGTGGAGTATTACCGCACCCACACGACCGACCTGCTGGTGACCAGGGCACTGAACGCCTCGCTCGGCTACAGTTCGATGCTTGACAACCTCGGCGAAACCAGGACCTCCGGCGTTGACTTCAACCTTTCTGCCGATATCATCCGCAGCAGCGAACTCAACCTGAGTACATCGCTCATTTTCACGCATTTCAAGAACAGGAGCGCGAAGATCGACGACCAGGTTGACGAGAACGGCAAACCTTTGAGCCAGCCCGGTAACGCCTGGATCATAGGCGCGCCTATCAACATCTACTACGACTACGAGAAGGCCGGTATCTATCAGTACGACGACTTCGAAGTATTCGATAACGGCGACGGCACCTACAGCTATCTGCTCTATCCGACCGTCGATACCGACGGTGACGGAATTCCCGATGCCGAACTCGGCCGCGCCGACGTGGTGTATCCCGGAGCGATCAAGGTCAGCGATCTCAACGGCGATGGAATCATCAACGAGGAGGACAAACGCGTTTACAAGCGCGATCCTGACTTCACCCTCGGCTGGACCACCAGTCTGAAGTGGCGCGGTTTCGATATGAGTATGGACTGGTTCGCTTCGGTTGGCGGATATGTTCGCAACCCTCTTCTCTACCAGGAAGAGTACGGCGGAAATCTGGCCGGAACTACCAATGGCCTGAAGGTGGATTACTGGACTCCGTCCAACCCCACGAACGGCTGGCCGCGTCCGGCAAATGTCAAGAAGATACAATATCTGTCGACTCTCGGCTACCAGAACGCTTCGTACCTGAGGCTGAGGACTCTCCAGTTCGGATACAGCCTGCCCGCGAAGGCGCTCAAGACCTGCAATATCGAAAAGCTGCGCGTCTATGTTACGGTGACCAATCTGCTCACCTTCACGCGTGTGCTTTCTTACAGCCCCGAAGTTATGGGTAACAAATATCCTGAAACCCGCCAGGTGGTTTGCGGCGTAAATCTTACTTTCTAAGCCCTGTGAGTATGAAAAAGTACATTATTGCAATACTTGCTGCTCTGCCGGCCCTTGCCTCCTGCAACGACCTGCTGTTCCTTGAAAGCGAGACTGCCGTTACCAACAACTACCTCTATTCGAGCAAGGATGCCCTTGCCCGCGCATCTCTTGCGCTGTACGTGGTTGAGAGGGACAATGCCCTCGATGCCGACACTGGCAACGACCAGACCGACCAGGGCATTCCTTATCTGATGAAGATGCTTGACGGTGGAACCGATATCTGTCTGTTCCGCGCGGGAGCGGGCGCTCCGATATGGCGCGACTACTCTTACATCGCCGATCAGCCCACCATCGATTTCTTCTGGAAATACCATTACAAGCTGATCGGGCGTGCCAACGAAATCATCACCGCTGCTGAAAGCATAGGAACCGACGACAGCGATGTCGCCACAATCAAGGCCGAAGCCTGTCTGACCAGAGCAAGAGCTTATTTTGATCTCTGGAAATTCTTCGAGAGGCTTTACCTCAACACCGAACCCACAACCGTTGACAACCTGAACCGCACATATACTCCGGCGAGTCGCGAAGAACTCTTCACACAGATGAAGAAAGACCTTGACTATGCGGTGGATAATCTGCCCTGGAGTCTTCCGACCGCTTCTTCTGGCGTGATGTACGGCCGCTACAACAAGAATGTGGCCCTGCACGTGCGCGCCCAGGTTGCGATGTGGGAGGACGACTGGGACGAGGCCATAGCCTGCTGCGAGCGCATCTTCACCGACGGCGCTGCGTACAACTCGCTCGAAACGGATATTGACCGTGTCTTCCGTGCCGATGGCGGCGAACTGCGAAGCAAGGAGATACTCTTCTCTTATCAGTTCAGCAAGAACCTTGGCGGAGGCGGAGATGTGCTTAGTTCCGGAAACATCCGCGGTCACGCCATCAATGTTTATGTGACGCCCCAGCACAGGAGCATCTTCGGTAACTGCTACGCCGAAGAGGGCGGGTATGGCTTCGGCCGCATCTTCCCCAACAGCTATCTGCTTTCGCTTTACGACCAGACCTGCGACAAGCGCTACAATTCGTATTTCAAGCACGAATACACCTATCAGGACCCGTCAAGCGCCAATTACGGAACGGTTATCGACCCGAAGGCACTCTACGATGCGGGTAAGCTCGATGCCGACAACGTGGTACGCTATACTCACTCTATGTGCATCAAGCAGGCCGATTTCTGGACAAACCAGGATCTCCCCACTCGCCAGAGCAGTTTCCGCGACCTTGTAGTGTACCGTCTTGCCGAAACTTATCTGATGTGCGCTGAGGCGTACTTCCATAAGGGAGACAACACCAATGCCCTCAAGTATTTCAACAAGACTTATATGCGTGCCGGCAATCCTGAATTCACGGGAACGCTCACGCTTGACGACCTGCTTGATGAGTACGCAAGGGAGTGCAGTTTCGAAGGTGTCCGCTGGCCTCTGCTCAAGAGGCTCGGAATCCTCGGCGAAAGGGTGCGCCTGCATCTTGGTGACAGCCAGGACGACGACCCCCTGCTGAAGTATGTCCGCGCCAACTGCGACAACTTTACCGCCGGCCGCAGGAACTTCAAGGATGGCAAACACGAAAAATGGCCCATACCGAGCAACCAGCTCCTGCTTATGGGCAAAGAGAATTTCCCTCAGAACGAGGGATGGGAATGACAAAACAAATAACCGATTAAAATAATAACAGATGAAAACAAGAAAGTATTTCGCTCTCGCAATGATTTGCGCAATGGCCCTTGCTTCCTGCAAAGGCCCCGAAGAGCCTGCATCCACAGCATCTTTCAAACTGGACAAGACGTCCGTTACGCTCGCGGACGGCGAAGCCGGCAGCACTGATGTGATTTTCACCGCAAAGGACGTGAATCCCGTTGCAACCGTGGCCGCCGATGCACAGGACTGGCTCGAGGCCAGTGTTTCGGCACGCGCCCTCACGCTTGTCTATGACCGCAACGAGACCGGTGCCGTACGTACCGGAAAGGTCCATATCGAAGCCGGAAGTCTTCCTGCAGTAGATTTCACGCTTACGCAGCCCGCGTATGTCGCTCCTACTGACGATGACCTCAAGATAGGTCAGGTTGTAGGCGAAGGAGACGCAATGGGTATCATCTACTGGGTTGACCCCTCAAACCGCCAGAACGGAAAGGCTGTTTCGGTAGCCCGCACCACAGGTCTCACCTGGGGCCCGATGAACGATGAAACCGGCGCAATCAGCCAGGTGAACGGCGGCGAGAACGGCAAACTCCTCGCTTCGGCAGACTACGCCGCAGCATACTGGTGCTCACAGATGGGCGAAGGATGGTACCTCCCCGCAAAGAGCGAGATGGTTGAAATCTTCAGCGTATATAACGGCGTTGAAGCATCTCTTGCAACCGTTGCCCAGCCCAAAGGCATCACCGATGCCGAGAAACAGGCCCGTGCCGCCTTTGACCAGTATCTCATCGATGCCGGAGGCGAAGGAATGAACACAGCAGCAGAGGACAACAACGGCCAGTCATACTGGACCAGCACCGAATATGACGGCGGTGCAGCCTGGTTCGTCCGCTTCGGCAAATACAATGTGGCTCACGACGTTGACAAATCTTCTACCAGCCGCTACGTGCGTTGTATCAAGGTTATCGGAGAGTACAGTTATCCCACCGAGCCCGTTTCGCTCAGTGTTTCACCTTCGAGCCTTTCGTTCGAGGGCGAGGCTTCCAGCAAGGAAGTGACCGCCAAGGTGGCATTCGGAACCCTTACCGGAGCAGAGGTTGACACCGAAGGCGCAGATTGGTGCTCGGCAAGCGTGAACGGCAACACCATCACCGTTACTGTAACAGCCAACGCTACCGGAGCTTCCCGTAGGACAGCCGTTTATGCAAAGGCCGAGAGCACATCCGACGCAGAACCCGTCACAAAGGAAATCGTTGTCGAGCAGGCAACTATGGGCGGATTCAAGATTGGCGATGTCATCTACGAAGGCGAGACCGCAGTAGGTGTTGTGTTCTGGGTGAACGACAAGGCCGACTCTGCAAAGATCGTGGCCCTAAAGCGTTCCGGCAAGATTGCCTGGGCTGTTGATGGAAGCGTGTCCGGAGCAGATGTAACCGAAATCGGTTGCGATAACCCCGACTACGGCAAGCCCAACACCGACAAGATCATCGAGTTCGTCGGCGCCAATACCGATGACATCCCTTGGCTGAGCTATATCAACGGCCTTGGCGACGGCTGGTATTTCCCTGCACACAATGAGCTCAAGAAGCTTTTCGAGGCTTATAACGGAACCACCTTCGGAGCCGCATCCGTAAAGGTCTACGACAGTTGTACCGATGCCGAGAAGGCTGCCCGTGATGCATTCAACAAGGCTCTCATCGATCTTGGTGGCGACCCTATCGACGACAAGAGCCAGGCTAACGGAGACCAGTACCTCTCGAGCGACGAGAGCAAGGAAACCCTCGACAACGGAACGGAAGTTTATTCCGTACGCTTCGGCAAGGTGGCTCTCAACAAGGATACCGCGAAGACGGGCACTTCACGTTATGTACGTGCCATCAAACTCATAGGCAAGTAAACCCGACTTCCTCCATAGACAAAAGGCTGGCCTGCGTGGCCAGCCTTTGTTGTTATTGTGACACTCGCGTCAGATTCTCTTTATCGAGGCGCCGAGGGCGTTGAGGCGCAGGTCGATGTTCTCGTAACCGCGGTCAATCTGCTCGATGTTGTCAATCTGCGAGGTTCCGTTCGCGGACATTGCCGCAAGCAGCATTGCGATACCGGCGCGGATATCGGGTGAGACCATCTTGCCGGCTTTGAGCGTATGCTCGTGGTCGTGTCCGATGACAACGGCGCGGTGAGGGTCGCAAAGAATGATCTGCGCACCCATATCGATAAGCTTGTCCACGAAGAACAGGCGGCTCTCGAACATCTTCTGGTGAATCAGGACGCTGCCCTTGCACTGCGTTGCCACTACGAGCATTACAGAAAGAAGGTCAGGCGTGAGGCCGGGCCAGGGGGCGTCGGAGATGGTCATAATCGAGCCGTCGATGAACGATTCGATCTCGTAGCTTTCCTGGGCGGGGACATAGATGTCGTCACCCTTCTGCTCGAGCTTGACACCGAGCCTGCGGAAGGCTTCGGGTATGATGCCGAGGTTCTCCCACGACACGTTCTTGATGGTGAGTTCGCTGCGCGTGATGGCGGCAAGGCCGATGAACGAGCCTACTTCGATCATATCGGGAAGGATGATGTGCTTTGCTCCCTTGAGGCGTTTTACGCCGCTTATCTGAAGCTTGTTGGAGCCTACTCCAACCATCATCGAGCCCATCTTCTGGAGTATGGCGCAGAGCTGCTGCACATAAGGTTCGCAGGCAGCGTTGTAGATGGTGGTCGTGCCCTTGGCAAGGCTGCAGGCCATTATGATGTTGGCCGTACCGGTCACCGAAGCCTCGTCGAGCAGCATATAGCAGCCCTTCAGTCCGTCCGGAGCAGTAAGATGATATGCGCGGCGTGTCGAGTCGTATTCATACCTGGCGCCGAGTTTCGCGAAGCCCTCGATATGGGTGTCCACTCTGCGGCGGCCGATCTTGTCTCCGCCCGGTTTGGGGAACCAGGCCTCGCCGAAGCGGGTGAGCAGCGGGCCGACAACCATCACCGAGCCGCGCAGGGCGGCGCATTTGCGCACGAACTCCTCGCTTTCGGCATAGGCGCGGTCTATCTCGTCGGCCTGGAAGCTGTAGTCGCCTTTCGAATGGCGCGTAACCTTGACGCCCATATCCTGCAGAAGAGCGATGAGGTTCTTCACGTCAAGAATCTCGGGGACGTTGGATATGCGCACGGTCTCGCTGGTGAGCAGAACGGCGCTGATAACCTGCAGGGCCTCGTTCTTCGCACCCTGGGGAACTATTTCGCCGGACAGCTGCCGGCCTCCTTCTACAATGAATGAGCTCATAAATCGTCAGATATGTTCAACTTCCGGTTCAAGCGAAACGCCGAAGCGCTCGCGGACCGAGTCTTTGATTTTCTGTTCCAGGGCGAGAATCTCGTCCGGGCGTGCGTCGCCCGATGCGTTGATGAGCACGAGCGGCTGGGTGTCGTGTACCGCGGCCCCGCCGAGGCGGAAGCCTTTCAGCCCGCACTGGTCGATAAGCCAGGCGGCGGGCACTTTGATGAAGCCGCCTTCGAGCAGATAATG
>JAGHTP010000090.1 GCA_018065265.1 Candidatus Cryptobacteroides aphodequi
AGGTCTATGCCCTTGTCGGCCGCTACTCCCGTCTTGGCGACAACGCCTTCTATCACATCTACCTGAACATAGACGACTGCTACAAAGCCGCTATTGCGCAATAAACGCGTAGACGATGTCGCCGCGCTGTTTGGCGGGGGCGTTGGAGTCGAGCGAAAAACGCGCACGGCTTGCGGCGCGCAGGGCGAATTCGCGAAGACAGGCGTCGCCCGTTGAAACGTCTTCCTGGATTTTTGCCGAAAGGACACTGCCCTTGGGATCCACGATGATTATGACCGTGACCTCTCCGCCGCCGTAGCACTTGTATGCGGGAATTGGCAGATAGCTTGCCTTGCGGCCACCAAGGTCATAGGATACTACCGAAGGGCCGGTGTATTCCACGCTCTGCTCAACCTTCTCAACCTTGACGGTCTCGTAGGAAACAGTGGCCTCGCTCTTCTGTTCAAGGGTCTCTTTGATGTCTTTCTGAAGACGTGCGTTCTCGTCGAGCAGATCCTGGGTGTGACGGTTCACGGCTACGTTTCGAAGCCCTTGGTCGGGATTGATGGGCGGCAGGCCGTTCTGCGCAAGCAGCTCGTTAAGGCGCCTGTTCACATCTTTTTTGAACTCGAGTTCCTTCTGCAGCTTCTCGAATTCCTCCAGCTCGCTGAAGTCCATCTCGAACTGGCTCTGACTGCGCAGCGTCGGGGTGACCACGGTCAGAAGCAAGACAATAATCACCGCGAGATGAACACTCACGGTGATAAGCAATCCTGCCCTGTCTTCCGGCGCGGGTCTTTTCACGGGGCTATTCGTTGATGGCCTGGAGCGATTTCTCCACGGTGGCCGAGATAACGTCTATTGCTACTTTGTTGTGCCCGCCCTGAGGAATGATGATGTCGGCGTAGCGCTTGCTGGGCTCTATGAACTGAAGGTACATAGGCTTTACGGTACGGCTGTAACGCTCGATGACCCAGTGCACATCCTTGCCTCGCTCGGAGATGTCGCGCTCCATAACGCGCATCAGACGGTCGTCATCGTCGGCGTCGACGAAGATCTTGATGTCCATCTGGTCGCGGAGTTCCTTGCAGGTGAAGATGAGAATGCCTTCAATAATAATCACATCGGCCGGCTCCACGGTAGTGGTCTCGGTCTTCGACCTGGTGCAGGAAATGAATGAATATACCGGTTGCTCGATTGTCTTGCCATTCTTGAGGTCACACAGCTGCGAGCAGAGAAGATCCCACTCGATGGCATCGGGATGGTCGAAGTTGTGGTTGCGCTTCTCCTCGTCGGTGAGGTCTGAAGAGTCTTTATAGTAGCAGTCCTGAGGGATGACGACAACTCTCTTGTTCAGTTTCTCTGTGATGGCTCTTACGACGGTTGTCTTTCCGCTGCCGGAGCCTCCGGCTATTCCAATTACCAGCATATCCGTTAATATTCAGCGTTCTTGGGAGTACGGGGGAAGGGGATGACGTCACGGATGTTCTGCATACCTGTGACGAAGAGCAGAAGCCTCTCGAATCCGAGACCGAAACCGCTGTGAGGGCAGCTGCCGAAGCGGCGGGTGTCGATGTACCATTCGAGGTTCTTGCGGCTCATTCCAAGCTCGTTTATGCGGGCTTCGAGTTTCTCGAGCGAAGACTCCCTTTCGGAGCCGCCAATGATTTCGCCAATCTTCGGGAAGAGCACGTCCATTGCACGGACTGTCTTGCCGTTCTCGTCCTGCTTCATATAGAAGGCCTTGATCTCCTTGGGATATCCGGTAAGGATGACGGGCTTGCCGAAGTGCTTCTCCACGAGGTAGCGCTCGTGCTCGCTCTGCAGGTCGACACCCCAGTAAACGGGATACTCGAACTGAACTCCGTCGGCGATGGCAGCCTCGAGAATCTTGATGCCTTCGGTGTATTCGAGACGCACGAAATCGGTTGCGATTACGCTCTGAAGCCTTTCGATGAGCTCGCTATCATACCTGTCGTTGAGGAATTTGATGTCGTCGTAGCAGTTGTCAAGGGCATACTTGACGAGATGCTTGATGAAATCCTCTGCCAGATCCATATTGTCGTTGATGTCATAGAACGCCATTTCGGGCTCTATCATCCAGAATTCGGCAAGGTGGCGGGGTGTGTTGGAGTTCTCGGCGCGGAAGGTCGGGCCGAAGGTATAGATCTCTCCGAGCGCCGTAGCTCCGAGTTCTCCTTCGAGCTGTCCGCTTACGGTAAGGCTGGTCTGCTTTCCGAAGAAGTCCTTGCTGAAGTCGGGCTCACCCTTCTTGTTCTTCGGAACGTTGTTAAGGTCGAGCGTCGTAACCTGGAACATCTGTCCCGCACCTTCGCAGTCAGAGGCTGTGATGAGAGGGGTGTTGAGGTAAACGAAGCCCTTGCTGTGGAAATACTCGTGGATGGCGTAGGCCATCTGGCTGCGGAGCCTCAGTACCGCTCCGAAGGTGTTGGTGCGGGGACGCATATGTGCCACCGTACGAAGGTATTCGAACGAGGTGTCCTTCTTCTGAAGAGGGTAGCGCATAGGGTCGCATTCGCCATAGACGGTTATCTCGCTTGCGTGAATCTCGACCGCCTGGCCGCTTCCCACCGACTCCACCAGATTGCCGCGGACTGCTATGCAGGCGCCGGTGCTGATGTGCGAGAGCACGGCCTCGTTTTCAGGGGTCTTGTCGACAACGATCTGAATATTGGTAATCGTGCTTCCGTCGTTGAGAGCGATGAATGCTATTTCCTTGTTTCCGCGTTTGGTCCTGACCCAGCCTTTGGCGAGCACTTCCTTTCCGGGAGCGGCCTTGAGCAGGTCTTTTACCTTTGTTCTGAGTATTTCTGTTGCCATAGTGTTTTATTGATTTCAAAAAGCAGCCCTCTCTACTGGAGAGGGGGCTGCTCATATTGCACAGGAGATGCTATTCATCTCCGGGTCTGCGTGCCGAATACATTATCTTCAGAGCTGAGCAGCGGCGCAGCTCCTGCTTGACATCGGTTACGATACCCATCCTTACGTCCTTGTCCGCGCGGATTGCTACGGTCATAAGGGGACGGTCGCCTTCGTTCAGAGACTCACGCTCTGAAGCGACGAAGTCGCGGATGTCTTCTTTCGTCTTGAAGGAATCGTTCAGCTGGATACGGGCGTCGGTACCGTACTGGCTCTGGAGCGACTTGATAGGGGTACCTATGTTGATATACGAACACAGGTCCTTCCTTTCGAGTTTTACCACTTCGGATGCCTCCGGTACGACAACCTGCACTTTGTTCTCGGTCTCACGCATCTGCGTGGTGACCATGAAGAAGAACAGAAGCATGAAGACGATATCGGAAAGAGAACCCGAGGTTATTCCGGGAACTTCCTTTTTATTATTGCTACCTCCGAATTTTGACATATGCTTCTAGTTTTGTGCATTTACGTCCTTAGGCTCGGCCTCGGAAATGTTCTGGGGCACTGCCTTCTTGACTATATCCTGCTGCTCCTCGGTAAGCTTCGAGAAAGGACGGCCGAAGTTGGCACGGGCGAACTCGTCACGAAGCTCGTTCACCGCCTTCACAAGTTCGTTCTGCACTGCAAGATAGGCTTCGTAGCTTGTACCACGGTCGTTCTGCAGCGAGATTACGCCCTTTGAAACCATCACCGTTCCGAAGCCTTCGATATCTTTGGCTTCCTTCTCGGGGAGGTTGGCGTTGTTCGAGGGGTTGGTAAGGAATTCCTTGATCTTGTCTTTCAGAAAATGTATATCGATCGGCTCACTTCCTGCCAGAATCCTATCAGAAGCATTGATACGCACAACGATGATGTTGCGGCGGTTGATCTTCTGATCCTCCACCTGCTGATTCTTGTCAGGGATGGGGGGCAGACGACGCTGCAGACCAAGCTGGCTTCCCATTGTTGTAGTCATCAGGAAGTAGCACAGCAGAAGGAATGCAATATCGGCTGTAGAACTCGTATTCAGCGCTGGTGTTTTTCTTTTGCCCATACGATATTGACTTTATTTCTGTTTCTTGTCCAGGATTTTACGGATGATCCCGCCACAGACGATGGAGAGTATTGCAGCTCCGCCGAAGATGTAGGTGAGATTCAGTATTGTGTCTGTAAGTTTGAGTGTGGCCTGGTCAGGCTGCTCAAGCATACCAACTGCGGGCTTGCCCGGCGAGATAAGATATACGAGTACCACGAGAATCGCTGTGCCGCCTGCAACAAGGGCTATCTTCTTGAGGAAAGAAGAGTCGTTCTTGGCGCTGAGGTAACCGCCTATCACGATGATGGCGACGGCAGCCAGTCCGATCATAACGTAAGTCCAGATAAACATCAGGTCAACCGGCCAGGCATCGCCCTTCTCGAAACCGACCAGCCAGCCGATGAGAAGGACTGCGATACTGATGAGCATAAGCACCAGCATCGTCCTTTTGAACAGTTTACTATAGTTTATCATTGTTATTTCGCTTTGTATGCGCTCAGTACGTCAATGAAGTCGATGGAAGCCTCCTCCATATCGATGGTGATGGAGTCGATCTTGGCAAGGATGTAGTTGTAGAACACCTGAAGGATCATGGCGACGATAAGACCGCCGACGGTTGTGATAAGGGCCACCTTCATACCACCTGCAACAACGTTAGGCGAGATATCGCCGGCTGCCTGGATGGCATCGAAGGCCTGGATCATACCGATAACGGTTCCGAGGAATCCGAGTGAAGGTGCAAGGGCGATGAACAGCGAGATCCAGCTGAGGCCGTTCTCGAGCTGTGTCATCTGTACGGAGCCAGAAGAAACGATGTTCTTCTCGACTACATCGACACCCTGGTCAACGCGGTCGAGGCCATCGTAGAAGATCTTGGCGACGGGACCGCGGGTATTGCGGCATACGTCCTTGGCAGCGTCGATACCGCCCTGTGCAAGGGCCTCTTCAACCTTTGCAACGAGCTCCTTGACATTGACTTTCGAGAATGAGAGATAGAGAATCCTCTCGATCGAAAGTGCAAGACCGATGATGAGGCAGATGATGATGAGGCTCATGAAGCCTGCACCACCTTCGATGAACTTGGTCTTGAGGGCCTGGTGAAGGGGAACTTCGCTCTTAACGTCGAACGGGTTGATTTCGCTCTCGTCAACGAAGCGGGCGTCCTCGGCCTCGATTGTAGCATCATCTACAACCTCTTCCTCCTGGGCGCTTGCATAAGAAGCTGAGAAGGCGAGAAGGGCCAAAGCTGCCAAAAACATAGAAATTTTTTTCATAACTGTTTTTGTGATTGATTATTATTGAATTTTAACAAATATTCCTGGGTCTTTCAAAAACGTCCAAAGATAGCAATTATATTTCATTTGACAATAACGCGGTCGAACAATTTAAGCGCATTCGCCGTGGTTGCGGCGGCGATTTCTTCTACGCTCAGGCCCTTGATTCCGGCTATTGCCGTGGCTATCAAAGGAATATTGGCGCTCTCGTTGCGCGTGCCACGGAGCGGTGTCGGGGCGAGATAGGGAGCATCCGTTTCGAGCAGTATCCTGTCAAGCGGGATGTCCGCGATTTCGCGTGCCAGGTGGGAGTTCTTGAATGTGAGCACTCCGCCTATCCCGACGCTCCAGTCGCCGTACTTCTGCATCCGGCGCAGGAAATCGGCACTCAGGCTGAAGGCGTGAAGATTGCCGCGCAGTCCGAGCCCCCGACACGATTCCATCACCTTGAGGAAGTCGTCCGTCGCCTCGCGCAGATGTATGTTGACAGGCAGACCGGCCTTGGCCGCAAGCTCGAGCTGGGCCTTGAGAGCGTCGCACTGAAGGGCGGCGGTGTCGGGGCTGTAGTGGTAGTCGAGCCCTATCTCGCCGACAGCCACGATATCAGCGCGCTTCGCGATCCATCCCTGCACCTGGTCGACTTCGTCCTGCCACGAGGCGTCCACGGAGCCGGGGTAGAGCCCGGCCATAGGGTAAAGGACGCCCGGATGGCGGTCGCACAGCGCGTGCATCGCCCCTCGTTCGCGGCTGGATATGTCGGCCTGAAGAAGGATGCGTACGTCCGCGGCCAGGGCGCGCTCGATGACCTCGTCTTCGCAGCCCGCATAGGCTTCGTCGCTGTTGTGTGTATGCGTATCAATGAACATGGCCGCAAAGTTAAGCAATTTTCAGCTCGGCTGAACACCTCTGCATAAGGTCGATGCTTATGAATCCGTCGGCTTCGAGCTGACCCGCGAGGGCCGCGGTGGTGCTGTAGGGAAGACCCGTCACGGCGCACACGTCGTCGAGGCAGATGCCGCGGTCGGTGCGTATCGCGTGCGCTACGGCAATGATGGTGGCGAGTTCCTCCGGGTCCAGAACGCGGCTGTAGTGGGCGCGGACCCTGTCTTCGAAGGGGATGGCCGAGCCCGCCGCCCAGCGGTTAAGGCCAAGTTCCTCACAAAGGGTGTCGGCGCCGGTGAGCGTTTCGGCCACCTTCTCGCGTATGAGGATGTTGCAGCCTTCGCTCCGCACATCGTCCACCCGCCCGGGCAGGGCGAACACGTCCCTTCCGTAGCCGAAGGCGAGCCGGGCCGTGATCATCCCTCCGCCGCGGCGCTTCGATTCCACAAGGATG
>JAGHTP010000026.1 GCA_018065265.1 Candidatus Cryptobacteroides aphodequi
ACGGGAGCTGCGTCGAGATAGTCGAAGCAGAGGTCGGCCACGTTGGCGGCCAGGTCGTTGAGGAAGCTTCCGCGTGCCGAAGCGTCGCCGGCGATGATGATGCGGCCGGTCTTCTTGACGCTCTCGATGACCTTCTCGTAGTTGAAGGGAACGAGGGTGCGGGCGTCGATTACCTCAGCCTCCATTCCGTATTTTTCCTTGAGCATATCGGCCGCCTTGAGGGCGCGGTAGAGGGTTGCACCGATTGTGAGGAAGGTTACGTCCTTGCCTTCGCGCTTGATGTCGGGCTCTCCGAGAGGAATCTCGTAGTACTCGGCAGGCACACCGCCCTGGTGGAATTCCTCACCCTTGTCGTAGATGCGCTGGCTCTCGAAGAAGATGACGGGGTCGGTTCCCTGCAGAGCAGAGTTCATAAGACCCTTGGCATCGTAAGGAGTAACGGGGAACACGACCTTCAGGCCGGGGATATGGGTGCAGAGGCTGGTCCAGTCCTGAGAGTGCTGTGCGCCGTACTTCGAGCCCACGCTCACACGTACAACGACGGGCATCTTGAGGATGTTGCCCGACATTGCCTGCCACTTGGGCAGCTGGTTGAAGATTTCGTCACCGCAGCATCCGAGGAAGTCGCAGTACATGATTTCGGGGATGACGCGTCCGCCGCACATCGCATAACCGATGGAGGTGCCGATGATGGCAGCCTCGGCGATGGGCGAGTTGAACAGACGGTGGTAGGGAAGAGCTTCGGTAAGTCCGCGGTAAACGGCGAAGGCGCCGCCCCATTCGCGGTTCTCCTCTCCATAGGCGACGAGCGAAGCGTCCTTGTAGAAGCGGTCTACGATTGCTTCGAACAGACCGTCCTTGATATTGTAAACCTTCATCTTGCTGACGGGCTTGCCGTCCTTGTCAAGATAGAAACGCTCCTTGCCGGCGATCTGCTTTACCCTCGGATTCTCTTCGAGAGGCATAAGCACGTCGGGTTTGGCTGTGCTGAGCGAGTCGATGCTCTGGTTCGAGAACATCATATCGCCGAGAAGTTCGTTCTCCTTCACGAGGTCCATACGAGGGCTGACGGTCTCGTCGATGGCGAGCTTGTAGCACTCGAAGATGGTGGCCTTCATCTCTGTCTGGATTGCATCGAGGTCCGCCTGGCTGGCGACACCAGCCTCGACGAGCTTGTTGCCGTAGGCTACGATGCAGTCCTCCTTGAGCCAGGCTTCCTGCTCTTCCTTGGTGCGGTAAGAGCTCTGGTCGCTGGGCGAGTGGCCGCTGTAGCGGTAGGTTACGACGTCGAGCAGTGCGGGGCCTTCCTGCTTCTCGAGGAGAGCCTTCTTGCGGCGGAATGCGTCGATTACGGCGAGAGGGTTGTATCCGTCAACGCGCTCTGCGTTCCAGGCGTTGGGCTTGAAACCGGCACCGAGCCTTGCGGGATAGGTGTATCCCATAGTCTCGCCGCGTGTCTGGCCGCCCATTGCGTACTGGTTGTCCATTACGTTGAAGAGAACCGGAAGACCGCCCTTCATATCGCCCTCCCAGAGGGTGTTGAACTGGTCCATCGATGCGAAGGTCATACCTTCGAGCACCGGTCCGCGGGCCATTGCGCCGTCGCCGAGGTTGGCTACGACGATACCCTTCTTGCGGTTCACCTTCTTGTAGAGGGCCGCGCCCACAGCGATGCTTCCGCTACCGCCCACGATGGCGTTGTTGGGATAGATGCCGAATGGGGTGAAGAATGTGTGCATAGAGCCGCCGAGACCCTTGTTGAAACCTGTGGTGCGGGCGAAGATTTCGGCCATTGCACCATAGAGGAGGAAGCGGATTCCGAGCTGCTTCGTGTTGCCGGTGAAATCTTTCTTCGCTACCGAAACGGTTGCGCCGCCCCAGAACTCGTCCATTATCTTGGAGAGTTCCTCGTCGGAAAGGATTTCGATGCTGCGCAGACCCTTGGCGAGTATTTCGCCGTGGCTGCGGTGGCTTCCGAAGATGAAGTCGTCGGTGTCAAGGGCGTATGCCATACCGACTGCGGCTGCTTCCTGGCCTGCCGAAAGGTGGGCGGGACCGGGGTTGTTATAAGCCACACCATTGTAACCACCGGTGGTCTTGACGAGGTTGAGCATCGTCTCGAACTCGCGGATGGTGAACATATCGCGGTAGATGTGCAGGAGGTCCTGCTTTGTGAAATTCTTTTCTTTGAGTTCGTCCTTGATGCTCTTCTTGTACTGCATCACGGGAATCTCGGGGAAGGTAATCGTTGACTGCGCTTCCTGGCGGAGCACTTTGTCGGGATCGATGTAAATTGACTTAGGCATATTGTTCTTGGAATTTTATTTCAGTGAAAATGCGGTTTCTTTGATGATTTCGGAGACTGTGGGGTGAGGGAACACGACTTCCTTGATCTGCTCTACGGTCATTTCCTGCTCTATGGCTATGCACATGCTCTGAATGATTTCGGAGCAAGGATTGCCGAGCATATGTGCGCCGAGTACCTCGTGGTACTTCGCGCCGACGATGAGCTTGCATATTCCCTCGCCGCCCTCGTTTTCTGCAACGAAACGTCCGGAATATGCCATAGGAAGCTTGATGACCTTGTAGTCGATACCCTTCTTCTTTGCCTCTTCCTCGGTAAGGCCCACGCCTGCGACCTCGGGGTTGGTGTAAACCACGCCGGGGATGGCGTTGTAGCGCATCACGTCCTTCTTGCCGAGAATGTTGTTTATCGCAACTTCGCCCTCGCGGCTTGCGGTGTGGGCGAGCATTGAGAATCCTGTCACATCACCTGCGGCATAGACGCCGGGGATGTTGGTGCGCATATGCTCGTCGACCTTGATTCCGTAGGGGCGTCCTGCGGGGTTGAGAGCCATTTCCACACCGATATTCTCGAGGCCGAAGCCCTTTATGTTGGCGCGGCGGCCTACTGAAACGAGTATCTTGTCACCCGAAACGCGGCAGACCTTGCCTTCGGGATCTTCATAAACGACAGTGTTGCCTTCGATGCCCGTAACCTTGCAGTTCAGGCAGAAGTTGATGCCTCTCTTGGCGTAGATGCCCTGAAGCATCGTGCTGATTTCGTTGTCGAGAGGGCCGAGAATCTTGGGGAGCATCTCCACTACGGTCACCTTTGTGCCGAGTGTGCTGTAGAACGCGGCGAACTCCATTCCTATCACGCCGCCTCCGATGACGACCAGCTCCTTGGGCTGCTCGCGGAGCGAGAGGATCTCACGGTTGGTGACGATCGCATCGCCGGCTTCCTTGAGCCCGGGGAAGGGAGGTACGGCGGCTTCGGAACCTGTGCAGATGAGGAGGTTCTTTGCGGTGAATTCCTTGCCGTCGGCTTCGATGGTGATGCCTTCGGCACCGCGGCTCTTGATTGTGGCCTCAGCCTTGACAACCTCGACCTTGTAGCCCTTCATCGCGGCCTTGATGCCGCCGACGAGCTTCTTAACCACTTTTTCCTTGCGGTCCACTATCTGCGGATAGTTTACCGCCGCACCTGTGGTGCTGACGCCGTAGTGGTCGCCTGTGACGGCGTAATTGTACACCTTGGCGCTGTAGAGCAGCGTCTTTGTGGGGATGCAGCCTTCGTTGAGGCAGACACCACCAAGTTCCCTGCGCTCGAAAAGCACTGTGGAAAGACCTGCAGCGCCCGCGCGTTCTGCGGCAACGTATCCTCCGGGACCGCCGCCGATGATTGCTAAATCGTACATATTAAGGAAAACGTATTAGAATTCGACTTCAAGAGTTTCTATTTCTGTTGCCACCTGCTTGAGGAAGCGGGTCGCTTCGCCGCCGTCGATGGCCCTGTGGTCATAGGTGAGCGAAAGGCCGAGGTAGGGAACGAAGGCTACGCATCCGCCGATGTCCTTGGGACGAAGGGTGATGGTGCCGACTCCGAGGATGGCGCTCTGCGGAACGTTGAGCACGGGGGTGAACCACTCGACTCCGAATCCGCCAAGGTTGCTGACCGTGAAGGAAGCGGCCTCGGGTGAGAGCAGGTCGGGGTTGCAGCTGCCCTTCTTGCAGTCGTCCGCAAGAGTCTTGAGGCGTTTGCTAAGACCGATGATGCTCAATTCCTCGGCATTCTTGATGGCGGGAACCATAAGTCCGCGCTCGGTATCGACTGCGCAGCCCAGGTTTACGGTGTCGAAGATGCGCATTGCATCGCCCAGACAGTGCGAGTTGATGGAAGGGAATTTCTGGAGAGCCTTGATGACAGCGAAGCATACAAGGTCGTTGATGGTGATGTTCGCGTCGATTTTTCCTTCGGCGAGAGCCTTCTTGGCTGTTTTGCGCAGAGCCTGGATCTTGCGGGCGTCGGCGCCGAGCATATGGGTGAGCTGTGCGGAATTCTGCAGAGAGTTGTACATACTCTTTGCGATGATCTTGCGCATATTGGACATCTTCTCGATGTGGAATTCGCTTCCTTCGCCTGCGATGTCGGTGTGGTTCGCTTTCCAGACTTTGAGGTCTCCGGCCTTGACCGTGCCGGCAAGTCCGGTGCCGGGTGCCGTGGCTGCGAAGCCGCCTTCGGCCATCTTTGCCTTTGCGAGTCCGCTGAGTTTGCCCTGGGCTGCCGCTGCGGCCTGTACGTCACGCTCTATGATGCGTCCGTGAGGGCCTGAGCCTGCTATCTGTGCTGTGCATACGCCTTCTTTTTCGGCGAGTGCGCGTGCGCGGGGTGAAACCGGCGCTCCTGCCACTACGGGGCCTGCGGGAGCCTGTGCGCTCTCGGCTTCGGCCTGTACGGCGGGTGCGGAGGCTGCCTGTGCGTCTGCCGCGGGAGCCTGGGTGGCATCTGCCGCCTGAGCGGGGGTAAACTCGGCGAAAGATTCACCGGGATTGCCGATTACCATAACGTTCGTGAGAACGGGGATTTCATCGTTATCGACGTAGAATACGGCCAGGACCGTACCCTCCACCTTCGCCTCTTCGTCGAATGACGCCTTGTCAGTTTCGTAGCTGAAAAGGACATCACCCACTGCAACCTTGTCGCCAACCTTCTTTTTGAACTCGGTGACGATGCAGCTTTCAACAGATTGCCCCTGTTTGGGCATAATCACTACTTGTGCCATTATATGTAAATAGAATTTGTTTCGGCGGTTATTTATGTATCCCGCGAATTTACGAAAAATAAGCGAGAGTTAGTCTTGCTTCCGTCGTTTTTTAGACTGCTCTTGCGCAACAAAAAAAGTAACGGAGAGAGCCTCCCGGCCGTCTCCGTTACACCCTAACCTAAAAAATTTAACCTATGAAAAAACTATTCTTGACCCTCTTTGTTACAAATGCCGTGCCACAAACACCCTTTTTCTGCTTTTTTCCGCACACTCGCGAATGATTCGCGTCTGTGCAAACAACGGAGGAATTTTGATAACTTTGTGCCCGGAATGGCAAACGAAGAAATACAGCGGGCGTCGCTCGGACGCATTTTCGGCATCTTCTGCAAGATAGGCGCCTTCACCATAGGCGGCGGCTATGCGATGATCCCGGTCATCGAAAGCGAGATGCTGCGCCGCAAGTGGATTCCCCGCGAGGAGATTGACGATGTGGTGGTCCTTGCGCAGAGCGCCCCGGGCCTGCTCGCCGTGAATATGGCAATCTTCACGGGCTATAAACTCCGCGGGTGGAAGGGCAGCATCGTCGCCACGCTCGGGGCCATACTCCCATCCTTTGTTATAATACTGGCTGTGGCAAGCGTTCTGGCCGGCTGGCGCGACAATGAGTGGGTGAACCGCTTCTTCCTGGGTCTGCGCCCGGTTGCGATAGCGCTTATCGCAGTCCCGGCCGTCAAGATGTCGCTTCGCTCTACAGCTTGGTGGGAGTGGGTAGTGATGGTTGTCACGCTCGTTCTTGTCGCTGTGCTGAAAGTCTCGCCAATCTGGATACTTCTCGTTCTGATAGCCTCGTCCGTGGCGATTTGCAAGGCAAGGGAGGGCCGAGGGAAATGATATTTCTCCAGCTCTTCGTCACCTTCTTCATAATAGGCCTCTTCAATTTCGGAGGAGGAGGGGCGATGATTTCGCTTATCCAGACCCAGGTCGTCACTGTGCGCGAATGGATAAGCGAAGGCGCGTTCACCGACATTGTCGCCATCTCGCAGAGCACCCCCGGACCGATAGGCATCAACTGCGCCACATACGTCGGCTACGAAGTGGGAGGTGTCGCCGGAAGTGCGGTTGCCACGCTGGCCGTTGTGCTCCCGTCGTTCCTGATCTTTCTCGCTCTGGTGCGCATCTTCGACAAGTTCCATACCCACCCCGTGTTCGTCGGGATGATGAAGGCCCTGCATCCGGCGGTCGCCGGCCTGATCGGCGCCGCTGCGCTCATCCTGATGTTCCGTTTCGGATGGGCTGATGGCGCTCCGGCAGTTTCGGTCATTACTGACAACTTTAGCGACTGGCGCAGCTGGCTGCTTTTCGCCGCGGCCTTCGTGGCCGTGTTCTGGGGCAAGGCCAACCCTATCTACGTAATTCTTGCGGGCGGCGTAGCCGGACTCCTGCTCTGGTAATTCTTGCGGGCGGCGTGGCTTAGCTCCCGATTCGGCAATTCTTCACAAAGCGCGGCCCGGTTCTTTCGGGCGGCGTGGGCCGACTCCGGCGCTGCCGGGGCTCCCTCCTGATGGCGATTCGCGCTTTGATGACAAGAATTTTCAATTTTTCTATAAAAAGTTTGGTGATAACAAAAAAAGGTGTATCTTTGCAGTCCTTTTCGCCCAAAGCGGAAGGAGATCTTTGAAAATATTGAGAGATAAGTACAAGCAAGTACCGAGAAAAACAAGAAAATCGAGAGCGTCGATTCCTAATAAGGAATAGAGAGCGTCAGGCATTGAACTAGAGAAATATAGAAATATACAAAGAAGAGTTTGATCCTGGCTCAGGATGAACGCTAGCGGCAGGCTTAACACATGCAAGTCGAGGGGCAGCGAGGGTAGCAATACCT
>JAGHTP010000102.1 GCA_018065265.1 Candidatus Cryptobacteroides aphodequi
GTTCTGCTCTTCGATGAAGCGGCGCTGGATTTCGGCGAACAGTTCGCTCGTGGGGTCGAGGAAACTGCAGGCGTACTCGGAGGCGAAGCCTTCCCACTCCTTGAGCTTTGTAATGGGTGCGTCGGGATAGATTTCCTTGAGCGCGGCAGGAACGTGCCCCGAGAATGCCGGAAGTATGGGCTTGATGCCCAGTTCCTGCTCGCGGGCAACTATCTGCTTCTGAAGTTCCATCTGGCCGTCAAGCCAGCTCATAGGAAGCGGGCCTCCCCAGCCGTCGATGTTTATCATTCTGTGCCAGGGCAGATGGGCCGGGCCGCTGAAATAGCTGCGTACCTGCTCGTCGCTCAGGCCCATTCCGGTCCAGATGCGGTACCAGATGCTCTCCTGGCCGGTGATGGCCAGCGCCAGATTCACTCCGTTCAGAGCCATCCAGTCTATGAAGTGCTCCCATTCGGTCCAGGTCCACCAGGGCATCGTGTAACCGAAGGTGCAGTAGTTGAGAAAGAACCTCTCGGGCACTCTTGCCTCCACGCGCTCGGTGCCTTCCACTCTGGGAAGACGGCAGGGAAGTGTGAAGTGCTCGTAGTCGAACCAGCTCACCTCGCGGTGGCAGTAGTATTTGAGATAGTGTCCGAGGCCTGTGGCCATTGAATTGGCGTTGTTTCCGCGGATGATGATGTGTCCGCGTTCCGAACTCAGTTCGTAGACGTCAGCCTGCTCGCCTTCGAGCTGTTCGAAAACGAAGGAATTGACGTGCGAGGGAAGCACCCTCGCGGCCAGTTCGTGAGCCTTTTTGGCTTCGGGCGAGTTATAACAGTTCTGCTGGCAGCAGCCTGTGGCCAGAACGGCAACAATAATGGCGGTCAGTATCTGTTTCATAAGCGTTAGTAGGAAATTGCGAATACGACGCGTCTGTGCGAAGGCTTGCCGGAGTAGATATCAACGCCTTCCTCTTCGCAGAGGCAGCTGTCGATAGGAATGCAGCGGATGGTGGCCTTGGTCTCGTCCTTTATGGCCTGCTCGGTCTCGGCAGTGCCGTCCCAGTGGCAGAGCAGGAAACCTCCCTTCTGGATTTCTTCCTTGAATTCCTCCCACGAGTCGCATTTGCGGATGCGGCTGTCGCGAAGGGCCAGGGCCTTGTTGTAGATGTTCTGCTGTATGTCGTCGAGAAGGCTGTGAATATTGCCTTCGATGCCTGCGATCGGGAGGGTCTCCTTTGTGAGAGTGTCGCGGCGGGCCACTTCGATGGTGCCTGCAGCGAGGTCGCGTGCGCCCATTGCAAGGCGTACGGGCACGCCCTTGAGCTCCCACTCGGCAAACTTGAAGCCGGGACGGAGAGTGTCGCGGTCATCAATCTTGACGCTATGCCCGAGGGCTTCGAGTGAAGCCTTGATCTTCTCGAATTCGGCCAGTACGGCGTTCTTCTCTTCGTCGGTGCGGTAGATGGGAACCATAACCACCTGGATAGGTGCCAGGGCGGGAGGCAGGACGAGTCCGTTGTCGTCGCCGTGGGCCATTATGAGCGCGCCCATAAGACGGGTGCTGACGCCCCAGGATGTTGCCCATACATATTCCATTCCGCCTTCCTTGTTGGCGGGCTGAACGTCGAAGCTCTTTGCGAAGTTCTGGCCGAGGAAGTGTGATGTGCCTGCCTGCAGGGCTTTTCCGTCTTGCATCATGGCCTCGATCGTATGTGTGTCGAGCGCACCTGCGAAACGCTCGTTGGGGTTCTTGTGGCCTACGATAACGGGAAGAGCCATTGTCTCGCGGGCGAACTTGGCGTAAACCTGTACCATTTCGTTTGCCTTGGCAGATGCCTCTTCGGCTGTGGCGTGTGCGGTGTGGCCTTCCTGCCAGAGGAATTCCGCAGTGCGGAGGAACGGCCTTGTGCGCATCTCCCAGCGGACGACGTTGCACCACTGGTTGCACAGAATCGGGAGGTCTCTCCACGACTTGATCCAGTTCTTATAGACGCTCCAGATGATGGTCTCGGAAGTAGGACGTACGATAAGCTCCTCTTCGAGTTTTGCGTCCGGGTCGACTACCACACCCTTGCCGTCAGGGTCGTTCATCAGCCTGTGGTGTGTCACAACGGCGCATTCCTTTGCGAATCCGGCTACGTGCTCGGCCTCGCGGCTGAAGAAACTCTTAGGAATGAACAGAGGGAAATAGGCGTTCTGCACGCCTGTCTTCTTGAACTGGGCATCGAGGATGCTCTGCATCTTTTCCCAAATTGCATAGCCGTAAGGCTTGATAACCATACATCCGCGCACAGCGCTCTGTTCTGCGAGGTCGGCCTTGACTACAAGGTCGTTGTACCACTGCGAATAGTTTTCGCTTCTTCCTGTTATTTCTTTTGCCATAATCAAACTTTGGTATTGTTCCGGATAATTGCTAATATTGCAACCCCTGTGGAACAATTATTGCAGGGGCAAAGATACGAATAATTTATTATAAGAGATACGGCTATGAAATCGGTTAAAATTGTGCTTGCCGCGGCGGCTCTTCTGGGCCTTGCGGCTTCGTGCGGTCCGGCTGCCCAGTGGGCGGACGACCAGCAGTTTCAGGACGGAATCTACTATAGAGCCACACCTCGGACCAAGGCCGTTTACATCCCCCTTTCCGAAGAGGATTTTGCAAACCTTGCTGCCCGCAGGATTGCCGAAGGCGACACTTCCGTAATCGTCCTTCAGGCCGACCAGGTGAATGTCATCTACACCGATCCTTTCTCCGACTGGTGGTATTCTCCGTATTATTACAGAGGCTACCGCTGGCACAGTCCCTATTACAGCTATTACTGGGGCTACGATCCTTACTGGTACGACTATATGTGGTACGGCTGTGGCTTTGCCCTTGGCTGGTACGACCCGTTCTGGTATGACTCCTGGTATTGGCCTTACCATTATCACGGATACTATGGCCACGGTTACGGCCCGGCATATCACGGGAGCCGATACGGAGTTTACGGCCCGCGCACCACGAGTGCCAGCTCGGGCATTACAACCAGGGCTTCGGGAGCCTACGGCATAACCCGCAGCGGCTCGAGCGTAATGCGTGCAAGTTCGTACGGTGGCGCTAATACGCGCACCGTCGCTCCTTCCGGAACTCGCGCCGTGGCCGGCACCAGATCATCTCTTTCCGGAACGACCAGGGTAACAGGCTCCGTTGCCGCTCCGACAAGAAGTTCGTCGGTGAGCGGAGTCTCCCGCAGCGGTTCGGTCAGCGGCTCTTCGAGCGCTACCCGCAGCAGTTCGACCCGTAGCGGATCTTCTTACAGCGGGTCTTCGAGTTCGAGCAGAAGCAGCTACAACGGCAACTCTTCAAGTTCAAGCCGCGGCAGTTATAGCGGTTCGTCCTCATCGAGCCGGAGCAGCTATAGCGGAAGCTCTTCACGCAGCAGTTACGGTGGAAGTTCGTCGAGCCACAGCAGTTATGGCGGAAGTTCATCGCACAGCAGCTACAGTGGCGGTTCGTCAAGCCACAGCAGCTATAGCGGTGGAGGTTCGCACAGTTCCGTCGGTGGACGCAGATAATCGGTATTCACAGTCTAATTGCATTCGTTTATGAAAAAGATATACATCCTTGCGGCTGCTGCCGCACTAGCATCCGGCTTTGGCGCAAATGCCCAGACGGTTCAGGATGCTCTCAACTTCGGTCAGCTCAACTATTTGGGCTCTGCCTACAGTATGGGCATTGGAAATGCCGTGACTGCACTTGGCGGTGATCTCGGAACCATTGGCATCAACCCTGCCGGCGCGGCTGTAGCCTGCTATTCGCAGTTCACCATCACTCCCGGTCTCACGCTCGCTGCCGATGCCGCTGCATATGCTCCGGACGCCTATTCCGATTTCGGCGACTTCAACCGGGCTTCGAAGGCCCGTTTCGCTATGCCGAATGTCGGTATCTCGTTCCGCTATGACGATGACAATCCCTATGACAAGTGCGAGGGAATAACCTTTGCCTTCGTTTGCAATACGGTCAACAGTTACACCAACCACTACACCGGCAGCGGAGTGCAGCGAGATATGGGCGTCAAGCACAAAGCTTCCTCGAAGTTCGCCGAGATGGCCTACTGGGCCACGAATGACGGCCTGAAACCCGAGGATATGGCCTCCGGTTCGGTCTGGAGCAATCCCGACTACAGCTCGTACTGGGATGTTGTGATGGGTTACAATGCCGGCCTTATCCACGAGATCGCCGGTGCCCCCGGCACTTTCGCCGGCTGTACCGAGGTGGTGTCCGGAACCGACCATTTCTTCCCTTCGGGCTCTTCGCTCCATCAGGTAAGTGATGTGCTTCAGAGGGGTCACAAGACTGAGATGCTCCTCAATATGAGCTTCGACTTCGACCACAAGTGGTATTTCGGATTCAACCTAGCCATTCCTTTCGGAACATACCGCAATGTCGAGACCCTCTACGAGACAGCAGACCCTATCGACAATTTCCCTGTGCGCTTCACTTCCGAAGGCGTCGGTGCAATCGATACTTATTTCAAGAGGGCTTCGTACCGTTACAGCTATACTTCCGAATTCTCCGGAATCTACGCCAAGGTAGGTTTTATCGGCCAGCCTTTTGCAGGCCTGCGCGTTGGTGCTTCCATCCAGACTCCTACCGCTCTGACGGTTAATGAGTACTGGTGGCACAGCGGCAAGGCCGAGTATGCCAACGGTGACGTTATCGGCGCATCAAGCGAGAACGGTGATTTCAGCTATGATCTCCGTACCCCCTGGCTGCTCAATGCAGGTGTTGCCTACACCTTCGGCAAGAGGGCTGTCGTGAGCGTCGATTACGAGATGCAGGACTTCCACTCGATGCAATTCTCCGACATCGATTCATACAATTCGGGCGTGTTCAATTTCGTGAACGACCAGATTGATTTCCTCTGCGGCGTTTCGCACAACCTGCGCGCCGGTGCCGAGTTCAAGTTCACTCCCGCCTGGTGCATCAGGGCCGGATACAATCTTTCCACCTGCCCTGAGAAGTACTTCGTGGACGAATTCACCGAGCAGACAGTATATTACAAGGATCTGACAACCTCGTACAGCGGTGGTTTCGGATTCCGCTCGAAGGGAAGCTTCTTCGCCGACGTGGCTGTGAAGATGACCAACTATCCCGACAACATCTTCTCGCCCTATATGGATTACGGCGAGTTTACCGCGCCTGACATTTACATTCGCCGCCAGCTTTGGAGCGCCGCTCTTACGCTTGGCTGGAGATTCTAGATCATAACAGACAAGATGAAATTCACCGCCAAGGAACTGGCCGATGTGCTGAAGGGTACAGTGGATGGAAATCCGCAGGCCGAGGCAACCACTTTTGCAAAGATTGAACACGGCAAACCGGGCACGTTGTGCTTCTATGCCAACCCGAAATACGAGAAATACGTCTATTCGAGCAAATGCAGCATCCTGCTGGTCAATAATGACTTCGTCCCCAAGGCGGAGGTCGGCCCGACAATGATTCGCGTGGAGAACGCCTACGAGGCTCTGGCCGAACTGCTCGATTACGTGTCGAAGATACGTCGTAAATACAGACGCCACCGCGGCCGTTGCCGAATAGCCTGCAGTGCAAGGCTTGGCCATAAGGTCTGGGTAGGTGATTATGTGACCATAGGCAAAAAAACCACTGTCGGTGACAGGACCCGCATCTGCAACAACGTCACAATAGGCGAGAACGTCAAGATTGGCAGCGACTGCATAATCTATTCCGGCGCAAGCATATTCCCCGGCACAGTCATAGGCGACCGCACCATACTGCACGCAGGTTGCGTGATTGGTGACGATGGCTTCGGCAATGCCCGCCAGCCTGACGGCAGTTGGAAGAAGATCGAGCATCTCGGCAACGTGATCATAGGCTCCGACGTGGAGATAGGTTCCAACACAACCATCGACCGCGCTCCCATGGAATCGACCGTCATCGGCAACGGTGCCCGCATCGACAATCTCTGCCTCATTGCCCACAATGTCCAGGTCGGTGAAAACACTGCTATGGCCGGAATGACGGGAGTCGCCGGTTCCGCCATCATTGGCAAAAATTGCATCTTCGGCGGCCAGTCGGGCGTCGTAGGACACGTCAAGATAGCCGACAATACCACTCTTACCGCCTGCTCGGGCATAATCGGTAACGTCCGTACGGAAGGCCAGGTTCTCAGCGGTTTCCCGGCCATCCCTCACACCACCTGGCTGCGCGCTTACGCAAAATTCAAGGAGAGCGGCAAAGAATAGTATTTTTTACTATCTTTGCGCTCCCTATGAAACAACAGACACTCTGCAAGAACTATTCATTCGAAGGAAAGGGCCTGCATACAGGCAAGCCCGTCCACATCGAACTGTGTCCTGCACCCGACAATTTCGGCATCTGCTTCCAGCGTACCGACCTTGAGGGTTCGGCCCTCATCGAGGCTGTCGCAGCCAACGTAAAACACACGCGCCGCAGTACCGAACTTGCGAAAGGCAAGGCGAGCGTCCGTACGGTGGAGCACATCCTTTCCGCCCTTACCGGTCTTGGCGTTGACAACGCCCTCATCCGCACCGATTCGGCGGAAATGCCCATCCTCGACGGCAGTGCAAGGCCTTATGTCGAGGCTATCGTGGCCGACGGACTTGCGGAGCAGCAGGAGGAACGCGTCTGGATCGAACTTGACCACACGGTCGAGTTCCGCAATGAAAAGACCGGGTCGTGGGTGCGCATAGAACCCGCCGACACTCTCAGCTACGAATGCACCATCGACTTCAATTCCCGTGTCCTTGGCGTTCAGACCGTAAAGTGGAGCTATGGCGACGATTACGCTTCGCAGATAGCACCCTGCCGTACGTTCTGTTTCTTCCACGAAATCGTGAAGATGGCGGCACTCGGCCTTGTCAAGGGCGGAGACGTCGAGAATGCGATAGTCATCGTTGAAAAACCTGTCAGGCCGGCCCAGATAGCCAGAATGGCAAAAGTTTTTCATCAGCCTCTTTTGGATGTCACCGAAAAAGGCTATCTTAGCAATCTGGAACTCCGTTTTGAAGATGAGTGCGGCCGTCACAAGCTTCTTGACCTGATGGGCGATCTCAGACTCTGCGGCGGTTTCCTCAAAGCGAAGATAAGCGCGTACAAACCTGGCCACAGTATTAACACAAAAACCGCAAAACTGCTTTAATATGGCAAACATTTCTCCCCTCGCAACAGTGCATCCCGGAGCAAAGCTCGGAAAGGATGTCGAGGTCGGACCCTACGCATTCATCGACGACAATGTCGAGATTGGCGACGGAACCAAAATCTATCCCCACGCTACAATATTCTCTTATGTCAAGATAGGCAAGGACTGCTCCGTATTTCCCGGTGCTGTCGTAGGTGCCATACCCCAGGACCTCAAGTTCGAAGGCGAAGTCACTTATGTCGAGATCGGCGACCGCGTGAACATTCGTGAATGCGCTACCATCAACCGCGGAACCAAGGCCAGTGGCAAGGGTGTTACCCGTATCGGAAACGATACTCTCATAATGAGCTATGTTCACGTTGCGCACGATTGTTCCGTGGGTAACCACTGCATTCTCGTAAGTTATGTGGGTATAGCCGGTGAGACCGACGTTGACGACTGGGCCATCCTCGGTGGAAGCACCGTGGTGCACCAGTTCTCACACATCGGCAAGCACGCAATGGTCGGCGGCGGAAGCAAGGTCAACAAGGACATCCCGCCCTATTCGCTCTGCGGCCGTGACCCTATCAGTTTTGCAGGTATCAATATCGTGGGCCTGCGCCGTCGTGGTTTCGAAAGCGACACTATCCGCAACATACGCGATATCTACGACACAATCTACCATCAGGGCAACAACGTAAGCGATGCCTGCGCAAAAGTTGCAGAAGGTTTCCCCGAGAGCCCCGAGAAGGAAGAGATACTTTCTTTCATACGTAATTCTAAACGTGGCATAGTTCGCGCCAGCGACTCCGGTGACGCAAAAGGCGCAATGGAATAGAGCGCCTATGCTGCTGAGCATAGCATATTGCCCTCCCGTAGAGTACTTCGCCATCCTGGCGGAGTACTCTGCTCGTTTTCCGGGGAGGCCTGTTTATGTCGAGGCATGCGAAAGTTACTGCAAACAAAGTTACCGGAACCGTTGCCGCATACTTACTTCGAACGGCCCCGAAGATCTCCGTATCCCCATCGTGCACGATGGCGCGAGGCTCATCACCGACATAAAGGTAGATTATTCGACCCCGTGGGTGCGCCAGACCGAGTACGCCATAGAAACCGCCTATCAGTCTTCGCCTTTCTTAGAGTATTACCGCGACGGCTTTTTCGGGATTCTCGATTCCGCTCCCGCTACACTATGGGACTTGGATATGGCGCTGACACGCTATTTCTGCTCGAAGGTCGGACTGACCGTCGATTTCGAGGCGACGACCGACTTCGTCGCCGTCCTGCCTTCCGAGCCGGCTGCCGGCCCTGACGCCGCTTTGTCCGCTGAACTCGCTGCCGGCCCTGCTGCCGAGACCTTTGCCGGAGGCGATTTCCGCCTTTCCATACATCCCAAAAAGCCCTCGTCTTTCCGCCCCCGCCCCTACTGGCAGGTGTTTCGCGAGAAACTTGGCTTTGTGGGCAATCTGTCAATTATGGGCCTTCTCTTTAACGAAGGCCCCGAATCAATAACTTATCTGAAATGAAAGTTTTCCGCTATATTGCCACTGCGTTTATCTTCGCATCCCTCGCCTTTTCGTGCGTGAAGCCTGTTGACCCTGCAAAGCCGGATGACAAGCCTGTCACCCCGCCGGAGGAGAAGAAGGATGACCCGCAGCCTGTCGATTCTCTGCCGGCGACCGCGATCGCTGACTGGAACGCTCCGATGCCTGTTATCTCGATTGAAACGGTAAACCATACACCTATAACGTCAAAAGAGGAGTATCTCCGCGCTACGGTAACCCTTACCGATACCACGGGAAAAGTATCATCCTGGAGTGGTGGCGTTCGCGGAAGGGGCAATTCGAGCTGGAATCTGCCGCCGAAGAAATCGTACAGGATCAAGTTCGATTCGAAGCACTCGCTGCTCGGCGAACCTGCCGACAAGTCGTGGGCGCTGCTTGCCAATTATTTCGACAAGACAATGCTCCGCAATGAGATAGGTTATTATATGGGTCGTATGGCCAGATTCGACTACACCCCTGCGTCGCATTTCGTGGAACTCTGGCTTAACGGCGAATATCTCGGCCTTTACCAGTTGGTCGATCACCTGAAGATTTCGAAATCAAGAGTTGATTCCGACTTTCTGCTGGAGATTGACGAAGGTGCCACAGATTCGGACATCAAGTTCAATACGGCGCATCTTTACCGTCCGGTGGTCATCAAAGACCCGGACCTGGTGACCGGTGACGACCAGTACAACTATATTGTTAATGTTGTGCGGAATGTCGATACCGTGCTTTATTCTCAGGCCTGGAGAAACTCCTATCACGGCTACAGAACGAAGATGGACACTGATACCTTCGTCGACTGGTATCTGATAAACGAAATCACCAGGAATAACGATGCCATCCTCTACAAAAGCTGCTTTATGAACTACAAGCGCGGCGGGCTGCTGAAGATGGGCCCGGTGTGGGATTTCGATATCGCTTTCGGGAACACTGGCTACAATGACAATTTCAAAACCGAGGGCTGGTGGATATACCGTCCTTCGTGCACATGGTTCTACCGTATGCTTGACGATCCCTGGTTCAAACTCGAAGTGAAGAATCGTTTCCTGTTCTTCTACGAGAACCGTGGCAGGATTTATGATTATCTCGACGGATATGCCGCCTGGCTCGCTCCGTATGTCGACAAGAACGACGAGGTATGGAACGTGATGTTTACGCAGGTGTGGAACTGCCCTGAACCTCACGGAGGATTCCAGGCCGAGATAGATGCAATGAAGTCCTGGCTCGAAGAACGTTTCGAGTGGATGTATAAAGAATATTATTCAACTGATAATCAATAGAATATGAAAAAGATACTGCTTGCCGCCTCATTGGCTCTGATTGCTTTTGCCGCTCCTGCCGCCGAAAAGCCCTGGCGCGATGCGCTTGTCAATTCGATTGACCGCCTGCCAATGCACAGCTTCTACGACACCGATTCGCCACGTCTGAGCCTTGATGGTATGTGGCATTTCCAGTGGTTCGAGTCGCTGGGAGAGCAGCAGGAAGGTTTCTGGAAAACCTCTGTCGATGATTCGTCCTGGGCTGAGATTCCCGTTCCCGGTATGTGGGAACTCAATGGCTGGGGAGACCCGCAGTATGTGAACATCGGCTATGCCTGGCGCGGGCACTTTGAGAACAATCCGCCTTACGTCCCCGCCGAGCACAACCACGTGGGGCAGTACCGACGCACATTCAATGTGCCTTCTTCGTGGAAGGGACGCGAACTGATTCTTACAATCGGTTCCGCAACATCCAATGTCCACGTGTGGGTGAACGGCAAGGAAGCCGGTTACAGCGAGGACAGCAAGCTGCAGGCAGACTTCGATATCACCAGGTTCGTGAAGTTCGGCAAGGAGAACCTCATTGCCCTGGAAGTTCACCGCTGGTGCGACGGCAGCTATATGGAAGATCAGGATTTCTGGCGCTTCAGCGGTATTGCCCGTGAGACATATATCACTGCCCGCCCGAAGGCAAGGATAGAGGATATCCGAATCAAGGCCGACGCTGAGGGTAATCTCTCAATAGAGACTGCCGCAACAGGCATCAAGAAGATTGCTTATACCGTAAGCGGGCCGGAGGGTGTGCTCTGCAGTTTCAGCGCCGCTCCCGGCAAAGTGCAGCGTCATATCGCCGGTGTGCGCCTCTGGTCAGCTGAGACCCCGGAACTTTATCATCTGACTGCCGCGGCAGGGGAGGAGACCGTATCGCTCGATTTCGGCTTCCGCAGCGTTGAAATCAAAGACAGTCAGTTGCTCGTCAACGGCCAGCCGGTACTGTTCAAGGGCGCCGACCGTCACGAGATGAGCGCTACCGGCGGATATGTCGTGAGCGTGGATGAGATGATACGCGACATACGCATTATGAAGCAACTCAACATCAACGCTGTCCGCACCTCGCATTATCCGAACGATCCCCGCTGGTATTCACTCTGCGACCGCTATGGCCTGTATGTTATTGATGAGGCTAACAATGAGTCGCACGGAATGGGTTATGGCCCCGAGACGCTTGCGCGGAATCCTCTCTATGCCAACACTCATCTGGAGCGCGTCCAGCGTATGATCCAGCGCGATTTCAACCATCCCTGCATCATCTTCTGGAGCCTTGGCAATGAGGCCGGCGACGGTCCGAATTTCGAGACGGCTTACTATTGGGCAAAGAAAGAGGACGGCAGCCGCCCGGTTCAGTATGAGCGCGGATGCCACGAAGATCCCACCTATGGCGCCGATCGTGGCTCTCTGACGTATTCATCGGATATAATGTGCCCTATGTATTACGACCTGGACCGCTGCAAGGATTACCTTGACAGGGCCGATCGTCCGCTGATTCAATGCGAATATGCCCACGCTATGGGTAATTCCGAAGGCGGTCTCAAGGACTACTGGGACCTCATACGCAGCGAACGCTCATATCAGGGTGGATTCATCTGGGATTTTGTCGATCAGGCAATCAAGTGGCCTTCTGCCAAGTCCGGTACCGGTTATATTTATGCTTTTGGCGGTGACTTCAACGATTATGACGCTTCGGACTGCAGTTTCAACTGCAATGGTATCATCGCTGCCGACCGCAGCCTTCACCCGCACGCTTACGAGGTGCGTTACCAGTATCAGAATATCTGGACCAGTGCTACCGGCAAGGCAGATGAAGTGGAAGTGCGTAACGAGAACTTCTTCACAGGACTTGATAACTGCCTGCTTCAGTGGGAAGTGATTGCTGACGGTGTCCCGGCGCTTTTCGGCATCGTGCCTTCGCTTGATGTCGAGCCTCAGGAATCAGCCTGTGTGGAACTTGGTTTCAGCCAGGACGATCTGGATGCTATCGAAGGCGAACTTTATCTGAATGTGAAATACGTGCTCAAACGCTCCGAAGGGCTTCTGGCTGCCGGCGAGCAGGTCGCCTGCGACCAGATTGCGCTTCGCGAAGCCGCGAGCCCAGCAGCGAAAAGATGCTGCAAGCCTGCTTGGCGTGTTGAAACTGGGTTCGACAAGGCAACCGGAGCACTAAATTCGTATAAGATCAACGGCCGCGAACTGCTTGTCGCACCTGTGATGCCTTGCTTTGGCCGCGCAATGACCGAGAATGACCTTGGCGCCAAATTCGAGAAGAAGAATGCCGCCTGTCTGTATCCTGATTTCAAAGTCCTGTCGCTGCGCAGTTCGGCGCTTATGACCATAGTCCTCTATGAGGCCTCGGGCATAGGCAAGGTTGCCGTAACTTATAAGGTGGATGCCGACGGAAGTCTGCGCGTCACCGAACAGTTGTACGATATAGTGGAAGGAGCACCCGAACTGCTTTCCCGTTTCGGTATGGAGTTCGGTCTCAAGGGCGATATCTCCAATCTTGAATTCTATGGCGAGGGCCCGTGGGAGTGCTATTCCGACCGCCGTTCATCGGCCTTCACAGGTATTTACCGCCAGAGGGTTGAGGACCAGTACCATTATGGTTATGTCCGCCCTCAGGAGAGCGGTACCCATACGGGTATGCGTTGGATGAAACTGACTGACGATTCGGGAATGGGCATCATGATTTCCGCTCCGTCGGAGTTCTCGGCCAGTGCTCTTCCTTTCTCGCGCAAGGATATCGATATGTCCATTACCGGTGGCGTACGTCGCGACCGCGGCGACCAGCGTCATTCGCTCGAGCTCAAGGCTGCGGGTCTTACCTGGGTAAATGTCGACCTTGTCCAGATGGGCCTCGGCTGCATCGATTCCTGGGCACGACTGCCATTCGATCAGTACCTGGTACGTACGCAGGAATACAATTTCGAGTTCGAGATCACTCCGCTGCTCCGATAGAGCTGGCGTAGCGGTTTCACCATAAAATATGCTGCGCATTTGGACGTACCCTGTATTTCGACCTACAGGGTACGTCCAACGTTTTATCGAAAAAAGGCAATACGCCTACGTGAATGGCATAATCCGCAATATCTGCTGGACGTACCCTCCCATCTGTTTTACAGGGTACGTCCATTCACCTGTTTTAGTCTT
>JAGHTP010000009.1 GCA_018065265.1 Candidatus Cryptobacteroides aphodequi
TGATGATAAATGCCTGGAACGAATGGGTGGAGGGCAGTTATCTTCTTCCCGACAAACGGAACGGTTTCGGATATCTGGAGGCTGTTCAGAAAGTATTTGCCGCAGAGTAGCGGAAGTTGTAAAATTCAGTTGATAATCAATAATATACGGCAAATATTCTTAAAACATCATAAATATGGGAATTATAGACTCAAAGAAGATCATTATCGCAATCTGCGACGAGACGGACAGATACCGTTTAGGAATGGTTAAAAAATAAGAAGACTTAATCGAAACGATTCTGCAAAGATAGGTAAAAATCGGCTGTTTTTACCTATCTTTGAGCGTGAAACCATAAGTATATATGAAGAAGCATTCCATACTGATTACAGCACTTTCGATGTGCATCCTTGCGGCCTGCACTGGCTCGGGCAAGTACGAATATCCTTTCCAGAACCCTGCGCTCTCGCCTGAGAAGCGGGCGGACAATCTGCTCTCCCTTCTTACCGTCGATGAGAAGATATCCATGCTTGTGGTCGATCAACCGGCTATCGGGCGCCTCGGCATTCCCGCGTTCGGGTGGGGAAACGAGGCCTGCCACGGGCATACGCCAGAAGGACGTCACCGTCTTTCCGCAGTCCATTGCGCTTGCTGCAACCTTCGACAAGGAGCAGAACTATGAGATTTTCTCGGCCATTTCCGACGAGGCGCGCGCTACCTGGAATCTGGGTTACGGCGGCATCAGTTTCTGGACACCGAACATCAACATAGTCCGTGACCCCCGCTGGGGCCGCTCGCAGGAGACCTACGGTGAGGATCCGTACCTTACCGGTGTTATGGGGTGCGCTGTTGTAAACGGTCTGCAGGGCGATGATCCCCATTATCTCAAGACCGCCGCCTGCGCAAAGCATTACGCTGTCCACAGCGGCCCAGAGCCGCTCAGGCACCGCTACAACCCTTCAGTGTCCGACCGCGACCTTTACGACACCTATCTGCCCGCATTCAAGGCGCTTGTGCAGAAGGCAAACGTATCTGAGGTGATGTGCGCCTATACGGCTTTCGAGGGCAAGCCTTGCTGCGCCAGCAACAAGCTCCTCGTCGATATCCTGCGCAACAAGTGGGGGTTCAAGGGCATTGTGGTCACCGACTGCGGCGCCATCGGCGACTTTTACGAGTTCAACCACCACGAGACGCACAAGGATGCGGCTGACGCCAGCGCTGACGCCATCCTCAGCGGTACCAACATCGAGTGCGGCAGCGTGGGCGGCACCAGTGCGTTCACCAAACTCAGAGAAAGCATCGACAGAGGCCTCGTCAAGGAATCCGACCTTGATAACGTGCTGCGCGGCGCCCTCATCCTCAGATTCAATCTTGGCGAATTCGACCCTGATGAGAATAAGCCTTGGAAAGACCTTGGCGCCGAGACGCTCAGCTCAGAGGCTCACCATCAGCTTGCGCTAAAGGCCGCACGCGAGTCAATGATTCTTCTCGCAAATGACGGCATACTGCCTCTTGGCAAGGATATCAGGAAAATTCTCGTTGTCGGCCCCAACGCAGACAACGTGGCAATGCATCTGGGCAACTATAACGGCAATCCCACTGCGGAGCATACGCAGTCCATCGTCGGGGCGATAAGGGAGGCCGTTCCCGGCACCGAGGTCCGCTTTGTGCAGGGCTGTGGGCACGCGGAGACGGAGGGCTCTACATTCTACTTTGGCAGTCATCGTCTGAAGATAGAGTATTTCGACAACGCTGAATTCGCCGGCGAGCCTGTCGGAACAGGCAATGCCGGGTATATCAACTTCAGCCCCAATACTCCGGTGCCGGACTGCGTAAAGAATCTGGATGCATATTCTGTGAGATGCACCGGTCAGGTGGTTGTTGACACTCCCACCAAGCTGATCTATGTGCTCAAGAGCAATATGCCGTACTCCCTTAAGGTCAATGGAGTGGAAGTCGCGGGACAGAAGGAGGTGAATGATGCCATCGGATACGATTCTGTTCCCGATATGGATATGTCGATGGATATAGTTCCCGGAAAGAAATACGATTTCACGCTTGAGTATGTCCATACCGAGGGCACTGCTGCACATCTGTACTTCGACCTGGCCGAGCAGCACGAATATCCCGCCGAGGACGTGAAAGCAGGCGACGAGGACGCAATAATCGTTGTGACCGGTTTGACCTCTGACCTCGAGGGCGAGCAGAACTGTGTGGTGGCCGAGGGGTTCTATGGCGGTGACAGGACTCTCGTTGAACTTCCTGAGGTTCAGCAGAATCTTATAAGGAAGATGCATGCTTCCGGCAAGCCCGTGGTTGTTGTGAACTGCTCGGGCAGCACCGTTACGTTTACTGAGATAGAAGACCAGTACAATGCTCTGCTTCAGGCATTCTACGGTGGCGAGGCAATGGGTCGGGCTGTCGCCGACGTACTCTTCGGCAACTACAATCCGGCAGGAAGGCTTCCTGTTACGGTATATGCTTCAAGCGAGCAGCTTCCTGATTTCAAGGATTACAATATGGAGGGTCGCACCTACCGTTACCTCCGTGGCGAGGAACCTGAGTTCCACTTTGGATATGGTCTGAGCTATACCACCTTCGAATATGGAAAAGCATCTCTCTCGGCAGGTGCCGTCAAGGCCGGCAAGGGCGTGGATGTGACAATCCCCGTGACCAATACAGGCTCTATGGCCGGTGATGAGGTTATTCAGGTCTATGTCAAGTGTCTCGACGATCCCACCGCTCCCGTCAAGGAACTCAAGGGCTTCGAGCGTATAGGCCTCCAGCCCGGTGAGACCGCTCAAGTGAAGATCAGTCTTGACGGGGATTCATTCGGGAGGTATGATCTGGAACTTGGCAAGGTGGCCGTCCACAAGGGCCGCTATCAGATTCTCTACGGCGGTTCGTCACGTGACTGTGATCTCACCGCCCTCGATTTGATTGTCAAATAACCGTTCACCGGGACTTCGCATACGGTGGCGCAACCTCAATCTTGCGCCGCTGCTCCTGCCTCGGCTTATCTTGGGAAGAGAAAGCTGTCGAACCACTCC